>CANQXD010000005.1 GCA_947627755.1 uncultured Clostridia bacterium
AAAGACCAACTATAAAAAGTCAAGCATTTTTTGAAAAAAATTAAAAAATTTTTTCAAGATAAAAATAGACATCATAAATAAGCGATTTTCAATATGTAAAAATCACTAGAAAATATTGGAATATATATAATAAAATACTATCTTTTAGGCACTTCATAAGGTGTGTTGTTCTTTAATACAGCATAAATAATATTACACATTTTTCTTGCAACGGCGCCAATACAAGTTTTATGATGTTTACCTTCTGCACGTTTCTTCTGATAATACTCTTTTAAAACGGGATCAGTATTAGAAGCAACTAATGCAGCTTGAAATAGAGCCTTTCTTAAATAAGGGGAACCTCTTTTAGACATTACATTATGAGTACCTTCAAATTCACCAGACTGTGAAACAGTGGCATCAATACCAGCGTATGCAACTAATTTAGAAGGTTTATCAAAACGACTAATATCCCCAAATTCACTGATAATTACAGCACCAAGAACAGGACCAATACCTGGAATTGTAGTAATAGGAGAATCTATTTTCTCCATTAATTCCTTAATTTTGGTTTCACATTCTTTAACTTGATCATCAATAAACTTAATTTGTTCAATTAATAATTTTAATTGAAATGTAAAACTTTCTTTAGAAAAAGTAACGCCAAAAGAACTTTTGGCAGAATTAATGAGTTTTTCAGCAGTACTTTGACCGACTTTTTTTCTACTAAGATTTTCAAGAGTTTCGGTCAATGTTTCGACAGATAAATCTTCAAAATCAGAAGGAGAAGAATAGTTTAAAAGTAACTGTTTAGAGGTTGTTCCAAAAGTGTTAGAAAATATGGTTTGATACTCAGGAAATACTTGGTCAAGAACACAAATGACTTTACGTTTTAAATCGCCAGCAGATTGAATAAGGTAATTACGCATACGACAAATATTTCTAAGAGAATATAAATCTTCATTAGAAAGAGTAGTTTCAACAAAATCACCATATCGAATCAAATCTGCAATTAAAACAGAGTCAATAGTATCATTCTTACGTTTACGAATTTCAGTCCCCTTACGCCAACCATCGGTTTGAATAGGATTAATAACATGGATACAATGAAAATCGTAATCATAAAGAAAAGAATAAATAGAAAGCCAATAATGACCAGTAGCTTCCATACCTACTGTAACATCAGTAAATTCAGAATATTTCTTGATAATTTCAAGAAGAGATTCACCACCTTCAGTAGTATTAGAAAAAGAAAAACCTTTAAAAATAGTTTTACCTTTTTCGTCCATTAAAGAAGCTACATGAGTATTTTTAGCAATATCAATACCTAAATAAAACATAATAAAACACCTCAAAAATAAATTTTAGATAGTGTAAATCCTCTACTCTTAAAAGCGATACAACCTTGTTATATATACGGAGAAAATCCTCAATTGGGAAATCAACATCCAACTCATTCATATACAGCCAATAAGAAAGAGGCGCTAGTCTTTCAAGCACGAAGATAAACTTCAAGGAGTAAAGAGCGACACTCTATCTAAGTTACCAAAATTATATAAAAATATAACAATGGTGGCAATAGGTTTATAGGTAAAACCTTAATTAAAAACCTAAATATATTATACAAGGAGCAAGGAGGCTTTCATGAAAATAATATTAGCATCAAAATCACCAAGAAGAAAAGAATTATTAGACTTATTAAACCTAGAATATGAAATAAAAGTAAGCGATGCCGACGAAACATTAGAACCAAACTTAAGCATACAAGAGCAAGCAAAAAGACTATCATACATAAAAGCAAAAACAGTCTTTGAACAAACCTCAGGTGATAGAATTGTAATTGGTTCTGATACTATGGTAATCAAAAACAACAAAATATATGGAAAGCCAAAAAATGAAGAGGATGCATTTAATATGCTAGAACAACTAAAAAATACAAAACATAATGTCATTACAGGGCTAGCAATATTGGTAGAAAAGGATGGAAAATATGAAGAACATATTACCTATGACATGGCAGAAGTATATTTTAAAGATATGACAAAAGAAGAAATAGAAAAGTGGCTAAAAACAGGAAAGGCAATGGACAAAGCAGGAGCCTATGCAGTACAAGGTGAATTTATGGTATTTATTGAAAAAATAAATGGAAATTATTCTACAGTAATGGGACTTCCAATACATAAAGTTTATGATATTCTAAAGAAAATAATATAAAAAAACAAGACATAGGTTGAAAAAAAGTATGCCTTTAAATAAAGAGAGAAAGGAATTAAATTTATTATGAACTACGAAAAATCATGTGGATGTATAATCATTCATAAAAATAAAGTGCTATTGGTCCAACATAATGCAGGGCATTGGGATTTCCCCAAAGGGCATATAAAAGAAAATGAAACAGAAATACAAACTGCAATAAGAGAAGTAAAAGAAGAAACAAATATTGATGCTATAGTGCAAGAGAATAAAAGATATGTAAGTGAATATTACCCAAAAGAAGATACTTTTAAACAAGTTATCTTCTTTTTTGCTACTTGCAAAGAAACAGAAACAAAAAAGCAAGAAGCTGAAATACAAAATATAGAATGGCTTTCATTTAAAGAGGCATTAGAAAGAATTACTTACTCTAATTCAAAAGAAATATTAAAGCAAGTGATGGAAGATATAAAAAAAGATAAACAAAGTACAAAAAGTAATTTATATGAAAAAGAAAATGCAAACTATGAATATATAGGAAAAGTAGTAACAGCAAAAATTGATAGGCCACTTGGTAGTAAGCATCCAAAATATGGTTTCATCTATCCAATTAATTACGGTTATATTCCTAATACTATAAGTAGTGATGGAGAAGAATTAGATTGTTATATCTTAGGTGTATTTGAACCATTAGACGAATTTACAGGAAAATGTATAGCAATTATTCATAGATTAAATGACCAAGATGATAAACTAATTATAGTACCAGAAGGAAAAAAATATACGAAAGAACAAATAATAGCATTAACAGAATTTCAAGAACAATATTTTAAAAGTAAAATAATAGAAGAATAGAAAATTTCGAAAAATTAAAATCTTATTAGCCATTATAACAATTTTGTAGAATAAAGTCGACATTTGACGATGAAAAATGCTTGCAATACGAAGTAAAACATGATATACATAATATAATTTTATGTAACTTAAATTATAAAATAAAACATAATCAAATAATAACAAAATAAAAATGAAAAAGTTACAGAGTAAAACTAAAAAATAAAGTGTAAATATTTCAAAAAGAAAAGAGGAAATCATGTTATCAATCGTAAAAAGTATGTCACTAAACGGTTTAGAAGGCTATCTTGTATCAGTACAAGTAGATGTATCTTCTGGTATTCCTGCATGGGAAATAGTACGGACTTCCAGATACTAGCGTTAGAGAATCAAAAGAAAGAGTCAAAACAGCCATAAAAAATTCCAGCTACGAATTATTAAGTAGAAAAATCGTCGTCAATTTAGCCCCAGCAGATACCAAAAAAGAAGGTTCTTTCTTTGACTTACCAATAGCTATTGGAATATTAACTTGTCTTGGAGAAATTAGGCAAAGTAAACTGGAAAAAATAGCCTTTTTAGGAGAACTATCTTTAGATGGTCGTTTAAATCAAATAAATGGGGTTCTACCAATGTGTATAGAAGCACAAAAATTAGGGATTGAAAAAATAGTACTGCCAATAAAAAATGCAAAAGAAGCGGCAGTAGTAAAAAATATTGAAATCATAGGAGCAGAAAGTTTATATCAAGTCGTAGAATATTTAAATTCTAGAGAAGAAATCACACCTTATCAAATTCACATAGAACAATTTAATAAAAAGAAAGAAAAAAATCAACTAGACTTTTGCGAAGTAAAAGGACAAGAAAACATTAAAAGAGCAATAGAAGTAGCAGCTGCAGGAAATCATAATATATTGCTAATTGGAAATCCACGGTTCACGGAAAAACCATGATGGCAAGAAGAATTCCGTCTATATTGCCAGACTTAAGTTTTGAAGAAGCTTTAGAAACAACAAAAATACATAGTGTAGCAGGCATCTTAAGTAAAGAAAGTCCGCTTATAGTAGAAAGGCCATTTCGTGCACCACATCATACAATTTCATCTACTTCTTTAGTTGGTGGAGGCATTTTCCCAAAACCGGGAGAAGTTAGTTTAGCCCATCATGGAGTTTTATTTTTAGATGAACTACCAGAATTTAATAAAAATACATTAGAATTAATGAGAGGTCCACTAGAAGATAAAAAAATAACCATAAGCCGAATTAGTAATACACTTACATTTCCGTGTAACTTTATGTTAGTTGCATCAATGAATCCATGTCCTTGTGGATTTTATGGCTCAAAGCAAAAAGAATGTACATGCCAGCCACAAGCAATTCATAAATATTTAGCCAAAATTAGTGGTCCATTATTAGATAGAATAGATATTCAAGTAGAAGTAGCACAAGTAGAATATCAAAATTTAGAAAAAAATAATAGAGAAGAAACTTCTAAACAAATAAAAGAAAGAATCAACAAAGCAAGAAAAATACAATTAACGAGATATGAAAAAGAAGGGATTTATTCAAATAGTGAACTTACCCCTAACTTACAAGAAAAATACTGCGTGCTAGGAAAAGAAGAAAGCATGCTCTTAAAGCAAGCATTTGATAGGTTAAACTTAAGTGCAAGAGCTTATGGAAGAATTTTAAAAGTGGCAAGAACCATAGCAGATTTGGAGGGAAAAGAAAAAATAGAAATACCGCATATAGCAGAAGCAATACAATATAGAAGTTTAGACAAAAAATATTGGAAATAGAAAAGAGGATTAAAACAATAGAAATAAACAGAATAAAAAATACAAAGCATGTAAAAAATACAAAACAAATAAAAGATATAAAACAAGCGCAAAAGATACAACAAATAAAATACAAAGATGAAGAATACCCAGAAAAGTTAAGAAAAATAAAAAATCCACCTCAAACATTATATGTAGTAGGAGATGCAACATTACTAAATAAGCAAAGTATTGCCATTGTAGGCAGTAGAGATGCAAGTGAATATGGAAAAAAATATACTGCTCTATTTTCAAGTAGTATAGCAAATTCTAACATTGCAGTAGTAAGTGGCTTAGCATTAGGAATTGACACTACAGCACATAAGTATGCCATAGAAAAACAAGGCAAAACAATTGCAGTAATTGCTTCTGGGTTTAAACATATATATCCAAAAGAAAATATACCATTGTATCAAGCAATATTAAAAAACGGAGGTTGTATTGTTAGCGAATATCCACCAGAAACAAAAATAGACATGAAATTTTTTCCAACTCGCAATCGTATAATTGCAGGATTATCTATGGCAGTCATTGTAATAGAAGCAAAATATCGTAGTGGAAGTAGTATTACAGCAAAGTACGCACTAGAACAGAAAAAAGAAGCATTCTGCCTTCCACACAGCATAGAAGATAAAAATGGAGTAGGCTGTAACAACTTAATGAAAAAAGGAGCAAAACCAATTACAAAAGCTTCAGAATTAAATAAATATTTAGGAACCAATA
This sequence comes from uncultured Clostridia bacterium, assembly GCA_947627755.1. GTDB lineage: Bacteria > Bacillota > Clostridia > TANB77 > CAG-508 > UMGS1663. Next base: position 5,543 of record CANQXD010000005.1, read on the forward strand.
TTAAAGATACAAATATCGAAGAAATCTTCACGGAAGATAGAATTACATCGCATAATATTATAGAAAGTAAAATGTTATCAAAGTCAAAAGTAAAAAAAGATAAAATAGAAAAAGAATATCAACCAATTTATAATTTATTATTGAAAAAAAGCATGACAAATAATGAAATAGCACAAAAATTAGAAATGCCTATTTCACAAGTAAATCAAGTACTCACTATGATGGAAATCAAGAACTATATTACATCAATGGCAGGAAATGAATTTAAAATAAAGGAGCAATAAAAAATATGTATAAAAGGCATATAACAGGGAAAGAAGGAGAACACATTGCAACAGAATTTTTAAAACATATAGGATATAAAATAATAGAAAAAAACTTCCAGGCAAGACAAGGAGAAATAGATATTATAGCAAAAGACAAAGAAGAATATGTATTTGTTGAAGTAAAAACAAGAAAAAATAAAAAATATGGAGAGCCCATTGATTCTATAGATAAGAGAAAAATAGAACATATAAAAAGAACAATTAGCTATTATTTATATTTAAATCGATTACAGAATAAATTTATTCGAATAGATGTAATAGAAATTTATGAAAATTCAAACAAAATTCAAATTCATCATATTAAGCAAGCAATAGAATAAATACTATAAAAATTATAAATTTAATATAAAAAAATAAACAACAAAACTAAAATAGAAGTAAAAACATAAATAGAAAAGCAAAATTAAAATAAAAGTAAAAATAAAACAAAAAAACAACACTAAAAACTAAAAATAAAAAACAAGCAAAAATAAAAGAAAAAATAAAATTTAAAAACAAAATAAAAAATAAGCAATAAAATTTAACATTTATTACTTATTCATATATATTAAAACAATATTTTCTTTCATAAAGCTCCTTTGCAACCTCGGGATTATGAATACCATTAAAATCTTTAATAGGAGCAAATTCATCGACCTTTTCCACCCTTAAAAGCTCTATATCATCAAATAAAGAAAAAGCATCAAAAATAAAAGTTTCAAATTTGTAAGTATTAGGACTTTCAGGAACTTGTTTCATACCCTCTTCATTTACAAATGTATTTTTCTTAAAAGCTCTATGATAAGGAAGAGAAACAGTTGCAACTTTTTCTAAAGCAGAAAAATGAAATAAGTGAGCAAGTAAATTAATATCACGATACAAAAAGTGAGCTTTCTCATCTTTTGCTACTTTCATTTCAGAACTTAAATAGCAACTATCAATTATAGAAGGCTTTCCATTTTTACGTGCAAAAATCCAATCATTATCTTCCACATTTTCCTTTAGCAATGTTTTAGAAGCAACAAATTTTTTATGGCAAATAGTTAAGCCTAAAAGCAAGGGATCCACAATTTCCAATATAACATTATCCACACCAGAAAAGAAAATCCAATCAATTTGTCTTTGTCTCATATTTTCTAAAATACCATATTGTGCCATAGAAGCAAATACATCACCATTGCCATTGGAAGCTTCTTTAATTTTATAAGGCTCCTCCAAAATTAAATTACCAGAAAGATCAATCAAAGGAAGTTCAGATTGTTTAAAAAAATAAATACAATCTTTAGGATAATCAAAATAATTCTTTTCTTCAAAAAAATTTTTAGTAAGCTCATCATTATAAATGCTAGTCATAATATACCAAGGAATAGTAATATTGTATTTCTTATTTGCCTCTTTTAAATGGTCGGATAAAATTTCAAAAAGAGATTTTTTAGGTTTTATATCAAGTTCAAAAGTACCTTTTGGTCCCTTATAACCAAGTCTAGTACCCTGACCACCAGCCATAGTCACAACAGCATATTTACCATTTAAAATTTCATGTTCACCAATAGAACTATAATATGCTAATTCTTCATTTGACAAATCTTTTTTTATTGTATAAGGTAAAGGCTCAATACTACGATGAGGAATTACTTCATCTGTTTTAGAAGCCTCATACAAAGAAAAAATTTGCTCAAAATCTATTTGGCATATTTGGTTAACTAACTGCTCTTTTTCATCATTATTCAATTCATCATAGAAATTTAGCAAATGCTCTTGCTTATATTTTGCAAGAATCTTTTTTGCTGTTTCATAATTTTGCATCATACTTACCATCAAATCCTTTATTATATCATATACAACAAAGCACAAATCAGTGATTTGCTAAACATAACATTTAATAAAATCTTTTGCAATACATTATTTTTATAATACACAATAATACAATCAGTGATTTGCTGTAATTAAAGATTTCATAATAATTTCTTTATTAGGCATGTCCGACTCTTTCAAATACTCAAGTTCTTTTTCAATAGAATAAGGAAGACGAACAAGAGTAAAAGAAATAGAAGAAAGAACCTTGCTATCTAACTCTCCTTCCAAAATCATATAAGAAGACATAGTAGAATATTTTGAAGTAGCATTTTCCTCACCCTCATTCATCATTTCCACAGGAACGCCAACACTACCAACATTAAAAATAGTTTTATTTCCAAAACGACAAATATTAGGAGTATGCAAATGACCATAACCAACAACATCAGGAACAGGGTCATTTTCTGTTTTACCTATAAACGCAGTATTTTTAAACAAGTCATAAGGATTTGTAATAATTTTATTAAAATAAATGGTATCTGAATTTGGAAACATAGGGTTAAAAATATGCTCTAAACTAATAGGAGAAGCATGAAAAAGGCGAATCAAATGTCCACTCATAGTAAAATCATAAGAAACAGGTAAATTATAAATAAACTCAGCTCTTTCCTCACCAATTTTATCTCTACTCCAAAAACGTCCTTTTTCAATATTAGGGCGACAAATAATCTCATCACAATTTCCCAAAAGCATCACTTCACATTTTTGACGTAGTAAATCAATAACTTTATCAGGATTAGCACACTTAATAACGCTATCGCCTAAACAATAGATTTTAGAGATACCTCTTTTTTCTATGTCAGCCATAACATTTTCAAGTGCTGTAATATTCCCATGAACATCAGATAAAATTGCAATTCTTTCCATAAACTTAACTCCTTCTAAATTCATACTCATTATAATATAAAACAAAACAATTTACAATATACTTGTCATAAGAAAAAAGTATGGTATTAAATAAAGAAATAATGAATAAAGTAATGAAAGAAAATCTAAAAAATTTAAATAGGAGGAAAAGAAAAATGTTAAAAATGATAGAACTACCATATAGCTTTAATGCTTTAGAACCATACTATTCAGAAGAAACATTAAAACTACATTATAATATTTTATACAAAGGTTATGTAGATAATACCAACAAAACACAAGAACAACTGAAAGAAGCAAGAGAAAAAGGAGATTTTTCAAATATTAAATGTTTAGAAAAAAACTTAAGTTTCTTTGGTTCAGGAGCTATTTTACATGAACTTTTCTTTGAAAACATGGGACAAAAAAAGAATACTTCACCTAGTCTATTACTAGCAGAGCAAATTACAAAAGATTTTGGAAGTATAGAAACATTCAAGGCACAATTTGAAGCAGCATCGGCAAGTGTAGAAGCTTCTGGTTGGTGTCTATTAGTGTGGGTTCCAAAATGGAATAAGCTAGAAATATTGCAATGTGAAAAACACCAAGATTTGACCTTATGGGGTTGTGTTCCTATTTTAGTGCTAGATATGTGGGAACATTCTTACTATTTACAATATAAAACAGAAAGGACAAAATATATTAGTGCTTTTTGGAATATTGTGAATTGGGATATAGTAAATAAGAGATGGAATTTAATTTAAATTTTATTTTTACAACTACTCTTGCATTATGTTAAATTTTGTGATATTATCTTAAATAGTAACTATTGTTGAAACAAGCAACTTTAAAAGGAGGAACTATATGAAATACGATACAAAGAACGAGTACACTATGACAAAGTATTTCGAAAGTTTGTGCAATAGCTTTTATATTGCATATACACAAGTGAAGCGGTTAGAAAAGCAAAGCGAGGAATTAGAAGAAACCTATCCAGGTAAAGAACTGGAAATTGTAGAAAAGTTAATTGAGTTTTTTGAACTTTCCAGTTTTAATGGATTAAAAGAAAAGTATGTAGAACAAAAATGCTCGCAGGAAGAATTGGCAAAAGCGAAGAAGAAGTTAGAAAAGCAAAAACAGGCATACAAAGAAGAAATGGCAGCAATAGATAGTCAGTGTAAGTACTGGTCAACCATAATGTGGGAAATAGTTGGAAAGGTAGAAAATCTGTTATTCCAATTGAAAAATAACGGCTATTCTATCATTATAACAAGTGAAATCGAAATTGTAACACTTATGGCAGTATTTAAGATGAAAGAACTGAGGTATTTTGGAAGGATCATAAACACCCAGGAGAGATATTTAAAAAGCTTTCCTACAAGTGAACTCTGCCGGTCATTTTTTAGGGCATATCAACTAGAAGATGAAATTGAAATGAAAAAGGTAATTGGAAAATATTTTTAACCACTAACACAAAAAACCACACCAACCTTACTTAAATAAGTAGGTTGGTGTTTATTTTTTCTTACTTTTCACAAACGTTCCAAACAAAACCAATAAAACAAAATAAAGAAAAACAAAAATACCACCATAAACCAAAAACTCTGAAAAAGAATCAGTAGTAAAAAAAGAAGAAAAAATAATATTTAAAAAGAAAATACTAAGAAAAGGCTTAATTAGCCAATCCATAAAATTTATCTTAAAATGAGTATGCTTAATAAGAAGGCATAAACTTAATAAACCATTAACAATCTCACTTACAAATAAAACCATAATATACCCTTTTATACCTTGCACAGGAAGTAAAAAATAAATTAAGCAAATACTAGAAATTAAATCAATAATGTTAATACCCATAACACTTACTTGTTTATCAAGTCCCTTTAAAATATTATCCACAATATTATCAATATACATAAACACAATCAAAGGACACAAAAGCTTAATATAAAAAGCAATATCAATATTAGGATAAATATAATCATTTAACTCTTGAGCAAAGCACCAAAAAAAGCCCATAATCAAAAAAGAAAAAATAAAACAATACTTAAATATCTTGTGAAAAGCAAAATGCATCCTTTGTTCATCTTTCCTTGCATTAAGATAAGAAAACTCAGGAATAAGAAGTGAGCTAAAAGAAGAAATAAACGTGCAAGGAAAAAGAATAAGAGGCATAACCATACCATGAATCATTCCATAAGAAGAAAGAGCGCCTTCACAAGAAAGTCCAGACTTTTCTAACTGAGTTGGAATAAGCAATTGCTTTAAAGTAGAAAGCCCAGAGCGAATATAAGAAGTAAAAGAAATAGGCAAAGAAATCTTTAAAATTTGTTTCGTATAATTAGTATCCTTAAAACTAGGCGCAGTTAACCTTCGCTTATCTCGTAAAAACAAAAAAAGTAAAAATAAAAAAGAAAGAAACTCAGAAATCAAACTACCAAGCACTAAAGAAATACAAGCATATTCTAAACCAGAAGGAAAGAAAGAGTTTAGAAAAAAAGAAATAAGTGTAATCTTACAAAATTCCTCTAAAACTTGAGTATATACAGTCTTTTTCACTTTTCTAAGAGCAGAAAAATACCCATTCATACAAGAAGAAAGAGAAAGAAAAGGAAGCGAAAAAGCTAAAATACGTAAAGGAAAAGGAGAAACCTTATCATGTAAGCAAGCAGTAGTAAGAAAAGGAGCGCAAGTAAACAATAAAAAGCATGCAAAACAACCCATAACAAGGCTATAAGTCAAACACTTCTTCATAGCCTTCTTAATGCCAGCCTCTAATCCAAAAGCTTCTTGCTCAGAAACAATACGAGTAGTAGCCAAATGAATACCAGAATTAGCAAGAACAGTAGCAAAAAGATAAACAGACATCATAAGCTGATAAACACCAATAGCCTCACTACCAATCTTATTCGAAATATAAACATTAAAAAACATACCAATACTGCGCATCACAAGCCCAGTTAAGGTAAGCAAAATCCCATTAAATAAAAAAACTTGAATACGTCTCAAAATATCACCTAACCCAATATATGTATGAGAAAATGAAAAAATGTTATATTTTAAGAACGGAGTAAAAAATCAAAAATAAGTATTTACATAAAGAACAAAATGTGATAAAATAAAAAAATCAACTTTTTAAGATTACAATTATTTTTGTAATCTAGTAACCAACTAACAAGCAAATATAGAAAATAGGAGGAGCAATATGGCAGGATGGACAATTGACGACCGGTTAGAAAGTGCAGCAAGCTGCGGAGAGATGGAAATTGATCTGTTTCTTTGGAGAAAAACAATTTCTCAGCTCAGAGCAAATGGCTTAAAGGTAACCGAAAAATTTCCGTCAAAGCGAAAAGGAGAGGTTTATTGTAATATCAGCTGGGCAAATGCAAACCCCTCAGAAACAACTGGAAGTGTTACACAGGCAAACCATCTGTATGGAATTGCCCAAAAAGCAAAAGAATCATAATGCAAAAGGGACCTAAGAATTCTTAGGTCCTTTTACGTAGAAAAAATTATATAAAATGTAAAAGGAAAAATATATAAGCAAGAAAAGGTCAAACACACATTTCACGCTCTTTCATATTATAGTGTAAAGGAATGAAAAGTTGAATAATATCGTAAATATGAAATTATTGAACAAATTTTGCACCTTGGAAAGGAATGATTAGAAATATGAAAAAAATAAGATTGATTGTATGCCTTATCATATTTATTTTTCCAATGTACATATTAGTAGGACCAGTCTATGCATTTGGACCATCCAGTCCTACAATTTACCAAGGAATTGATGTAAGCGGTTGGCAAGAAAATATAAATTATTCGCAAGTAGCAGAAAGTGGCATTCAAATTGTATATATGAAAGCAAGTGAAGGAAGCAACTTTGTAGATCCATACTTTGAGCAAAACTATACCAATGCCAAAGCAAATGGACTAAAAGTAGGATTTTATCACTATTTAACAGCAAGAAGTGAGCAAGAAGCGGTAGTAGAAGCAAACTTCTTTGTATCCACTATTTCAGGAAAAACGCCAGACTGCAGACTAGCCATGGACTTTGAAAGCTTTGGAAACTTGAGCGTAGAAGAAATCAATCAAATTGGACTTACCTTTGTAAGAACAGTCGAAACCTTAAGTGGAAAAGAAGTAGTTATATATAGCGATACCAGCAATGCTTCTAATATATTTGGAGGAGAGCTAACCAATTATCCTCTATGGGTAGCGCAATATGAAGTAGAAGAACCTACTCCGAACGGAAATTGGAATTCATGGGTAGGCTGGCAATATACAGACTTAGGAGAAATTGCAGGCATTAACGGTTATGTAGATAGAGATGAATTTACAGAAGGAATCTTTTTAAACACATCATCTGAAATACCACTTCCAGAAAACACAAATAAACCAGTAGCAGGAAAAACCATGGAAATTATTATACAAAGAGGAGACACCTTAACAGAACTTGCCATCAAATATAACACAACAGTAGCAAGGCTAGTAGAACTTAATAACATAGCAAATCCAAACTTAATATATGCAGGGGCAACACTTATTGTACCGAGCGGAGAAACAGCTATGGATAGTGACGGAAACTCGACCTCTGGCCAAACCATTTACATTGTGCAAAAAGGAGACACTTTAGACCAAATTGCAGCAGAATTTGGAACAACAGCCATTGCAATTGCAAAAGAAAACAATATCAGAAATATCAATCTTATATATGTAGGGCAAAGACTAATCATACCAACAAATCGCTATGACTTAAATCATATCATTTATAAAATACAATATGGAGACACCCTATATTCAATTTCAAGAAGATATGGAGTTAGCATTGCAACCATAGTAAGACTAAATCGAATCAAAAATCCAAACCTAATATATGCAGGGCAAACATTAAGAATATAAAACAAGATTTGCACCAAACTAAATAAGTTTTCATAAAATGTAATAAAAGATGTCTCTTTGGGGACGTTTTCTAAAGAGACATTTTTAAAAATGTTTCATAAAAAAAAGCACCAAAAGGGACAGATATACCAAAAGGAAACGTCCCCAATGGTATCCCCAATGGTACCCAAAAAAGAAACAAAGGTAGGTGCAAGATGAAAGAAGTTTTAAAAGTAAAAAACATAAGCAAAAAATACCAAGCAGAAAATGGAGAAGTAGAAGCATTAAAAAATATTAGTTTTTCAATTAAAGAAGGTGAATTTGTAAGCTTAATTGGACCAAGTGGATGTGGAAAATCAACAGTACTATCAATTATTGCAGGGTTAGAAGAAAAAAACTCTGGTACAATAGAAATAGATGGAGAAATTGGTTATATGCTACAAAAAGACAGTCTTTTAGAATGGCTTACAATATATAAAAATGCACTTTTTGGCTTAGAAATACGAAAACAAAAAACAAAGGAAAATGTGGAATATGTGGATAACTTACTAAAAAAATATAATTTATATGAATTTAAAGACAAATATCCAAACCAACTATCTGGAGGAATGAGGCAAAGAGCAGCGCTTATTCGTACCCTAGCCATAAAGCCAAAAATTCTACTATTAGATGAAGCCTTTTCTGCACTAGATTATCAAACAAGAATAATGGTAACAAAAGATATTTATGATATTCTAAAAAATGAACACATTACAACCTTAATGGTAACACATGACATTTCAGAAGCAATAAGTATGTCAGACAGAGTAATTGTTCTAAGTAATAGACCAGCAGTAGTAAAAGAAATTCATAACATAGAATTTGAAATAGAAAATAGAACACCACTAAACTGTAGAGAAAGTCCAAAATTTAGTAAATACTTTGATACCATTTGGAAAGGACTAGATGTACATGGATAAAGAAATAAAGATATCAGAAGATAGAAAAAAATATTTACAAAAGAGAAAAAGGGAAAAAATACTCATCAAAATAGTACAATTTAGTATAATTATAGGCATAATTGTATTGTGGGAAGTACTTGCAAATCAAGGAATTATTGATAGTTTCATCATGAGCCAGCCATCTCGAATGGTAAAAACATTTTTTAATTTATCTAGCAATAATTTATTAGAACATTTAAAAGTAACCTGTTTAGAAACCCTAATAGGATTTCTATTAGGAACATTTTTAGGAGCAATCATTGCTATTTTCTTATGGTGGTCAAGGTTCCTATCAAAAGTAGCAGAGCCATTTTTAGTAGTATTAAACAGCCTTCCAAAAGTAGCACTTCGGACCAGTTATAATTATTTGGGTAGGAGCGGGAATGCCAGCCATTATTGTAATGGCATTAGCAATTTCATTAGTTGTCACCATACTAGAAATATTAAATGGATTCTTAAATACAGACAAAGAACTAATAAAAATGGCAAAAACCTTCCATGCCAACAAATTTCAAATATTAACAAGAATTATCATTCCTGCCAACAAACACACCTTCTTTAACTCCTTAAAAGTCAACATTGGACTATCTTTAGTAGGTGTTATTACAGGAGAATTCTTAGTTTCTAAAGCAGGACTTGGTTATTTAATAGTATATGGTGGGCAAGTATTCCAACTAGACTTAGTAATGACAAGCGTTGTCATACTTGCAGTAGTTGCTTACATTATGTACCAAGCAGTCGTTTTATTAGAAAAATTAGCCGTAAAAAGGTAAAACAGAGAAGAGGTGGAATATTCACCTCTTCTCTGTTTTACGTAAATTACATAAAAATTTTGAAAATAACAATAAAAAACAAAAAAATCTTCAAACACAAAGTTACCATTATACCAAAAGCAGAATACAATATACAAGAATGAAAACTCATTCAAAAAATAGGAAAGGAGAAAGAAAAGTGAAAAAATACTTAATAATAGCACTTATTGTTGTACTTATTATAGTAGGGGTAGTCGTTTACTTTGTAACAAGAGAAGACACACAAACTAGCTCACTAACAAAAATACGTTTAAACGAAGTAACCCGTTCCGTCTTTTATGCACCACAATATGTTGCAATAGCAAAAGGCTTTATGGAAGAAGAAGGCTTAGAAATTGAAATCACCACAGGGCAAGGAGCAGACAAAGTAATGACAGCAGTCTTAGCAGGGCAAAGTGACATAGGATTTGCAGGACCAGAAGCATCAATTTATGTATATAATGAAGGAAAAGAAGACTACTGCGAAGTCTTTGCACAATTAACCCAAAAAGATGGTTCCTTCTTAGTAAGTAGAGAGCCAACTGACAACTTTAGTTGGCAAGACTTAAAAGGAAAAACCGTAATACCAGGAAGAAAAGGTGGAGTTCCATATATGACCTTTGAATATGTACTAAAACAAAATGGAATCAATCCACAAACAGACCTAATCTTAGACGATAGCATCAAATTTGACTTAATGGCAGGAGCATTTTCAGGAGGAACAGCAGACTATGTTACACTATTTGAGCCAACAGCAACCATGACAGAACAAGCAGGCAAAGGATATGTAGTAGCATCTGTCGGAGAAGCCTCTGGCGAAATACCATACACAGCATACTTTGCAAGCAAAAGTTATATAGAAAAAAACAGTGACATCATTCAAAAATTCACCAATGCAATTTATAAAGGACAAAAATGGGTAGCAGAACATAGCATGAAAGAAGTAGCAGAAGCAATACAAAGCTTCTTCCCAGACACAGACGTAGAACTACTAGCCACCGTTTTACAAAGCTATAAAGATATAGACGCATGGAAAACAGATCCAGTAATGAAAGAAGAATCATATAACCTATTACAAACAGTAATGGAAGAAGCAGGAGAACTATCACAAAGAGCACCATTTGAAAAAGTAATCAACAATAGCTATGCCCAAAAAGCAATGGAACAATAAAAAAGAACAGGAGGGACGCCCCTTTTCGTTCCAAAATGGAACGCTGGGGACACCCCTTCCTTTTTATAAAAATTACTTTGAAATTATACACTCAAAATCCACTAGCATTCACTTAGTACAACAACCTAATCTTATTCCCATTTTTCGAAATAAAACCCTCATCAATCAAACTCTTAATCTCTCTCATCATAGCACTTCTATCCACACTCAAATAATCAGCAAGAGTTGTTAAAGAAAAAGGAACAGTAATATTCTTACTAAAACTTTTCACCGATAAAATAGAAAAATAACTAAGCAATTTCTCTCTAATAGTCCTTTTCGATAAAATCTCAATTCTTGCATTCTGATGTACAACCTTATTCAAAATCAACTCCAAAAGAAGAGAAATAAGACTTGCATGAAACTTACAATTATTCTTACACTTTACATGAACATCATCATATAAGAACAAAAGAACTTCGCAATCCTCAGTTGCCAAAACAAATAACTCATTATTAGTATTAACAGGGTAAAAAGCCTCTCCAAAAATATCATTTGCATTGAAGCGGTCAATAATATCTTTATTTCCATTGAAATCATAACGAATTAAATCAGCCTTTCCAGAAAGCAAAATACAAATTTGCCTTCTCTTTTCAATATAAGTAGTAATAATACTCCCCTTTGAAAAAAATTTCTTTTGCATTTTAACACAATCATTAGACATATCTTTAATTAAATCTAAATCATCCATACTAATCTCAAACCTTTCAAATACAAACATTTTTTATTCACGATAAAAAGTATCCAAACATAAAATTTTACTCTATTATTGCAAAAAACAAAAAGTTTGTCAAAAAATGCTTGTTTTTATTATGTTAAGATTATACCTCAAAAGCCTTGAAATTTCAACAAAAATTGACAAAATTTTTTTGTAACGAAAATGTAATATTCCTTCTTTACTTAGAAACACATAGACTACCAAAATAAAAAAAAATATTTTTTAAAATTGTTGCAAATGCAACAGAATTTAAAAAATATTTTTATATAATAAAGGCAGAACAAACAAAAAAATGAAGGGGGAGCCAAAGAAATGAAGGTAATAAAAAGAGATGGAAGAGCAGTAGACTACAACAGAGAGAAAATTTCAACAGCAATTGAAAAAGCAAATAATGAAGTAAAACCAAGAGAAAGAGTAACAAAAGAAGAAATTAAAGAAATTATAAAATATATAGAAGATCTTGACAAGAAAAGAATTTTAGTAGAAGACATCCAAGACATTATTGAGCAACAATTAATGGACAGAAAAAAATTTGAGCTTGCCAAAAAATATATGATTTATCGTTACACAAGAGCATTAGTAAGAAAAGCAAATACAACAGATGAATCTATTTTAGGGTTAATAAAAAATCAAAACAAAGAACTATTAGAAGAAAATTCAAACAAAAATGCAGTTCTTGCCTCTACACAAAGAGACTACATTGCAGGAGAAGTTTCAAAAGACTTAACCAAAAGAATTTTATTACCAGAAAAAATCACAAAAGCACACGAAGAAGGAATCCTTCATTTCCACGATATGGACTATTTCTTACAACCAATATTCAACTGTTGCCTAATTAATATAGGAGACATGTTAGACAATGGAACAGTTATGAATGGAAAACTAATTGAATCTCCAAAAAGTTTCCAAGTAGCCTGCACTATTATGACACAAGTCATTGCAGCAGTTGCATCTAACCAATATGGTGGACAATCTGTAGACATTAGCCACTTAGGAAAATACGTAAGAAAAAGCTATGACAAATTCAAAAAAGACTTTGAAGAAGAATTTGGTGACGAATTATCAGAAGACATGATAGAAAGATTAACACAACAAAGATTGAAAAAAGAAATTTCAGCAGGTGTGCAAACTATTCAATATCAAATTAATACATTAATGACAACAAACGGACAATCACCATTTGTTACCCTATTCTTAAACTTAAAGAAAGATGATCCATACATCAAAGAAAATGCTATGGTCATTGAAGAAATTATAAAACAAAGATATCAAGGCATCAAAAACGAAAAAGGAGTATATATTACACCAGCATTCCCAAAATTAGTTTATGTGCTAGATGAGCATAACTGCTTAAAAGGTGGAGAATACGATTATCTAACAAAACTTGCAGTAAAATGTTCAGCAAAAAGACTATATCCAGACTATATCTCAGCAAAGAAAATGCGTGAAAACTATGAAGGAAACGTATTTAGTCCAATGGGTTGTAGAAGTTTCTTATCACCATGGAAAGATGAAAACGGAGAATACAAATTTGAAGGAAGATTCAACCAAGGTGTAGTTAGCATCAATTTACCACAAATAGGTATCATTGCAGACGGAGACGAAGAAAAATTCTGGAAATTATTAGATGAAAGACTAGAACTATGTAAAGAAGCTTTAATGTGCAGACACTATGCTTTACTTGGAACCTTAAGCAATACAAGCCCAATTCACTGGAGATATGGAGCAATCGCTCGTATGGAACCAGGAGAAAAAATAGATAAACTATTAAAAGACGGATATTCAACACTTTCACTAGGTTACATTGGAATTTACGAAGTAACAAAAGCAATGAAAGGTGTATCACATACAACAGAAGAAGGACATGAATTTGCAATAAAAGTTATGAAACGTCTAAAAGAAGCAACACAACAATGGAAAAAAGAAACCGGACTTGGCTTTGCACTATATGGAACACCAGCAGAAAGCTTATGCTATCGTTTTGCTAGAATAGACAAAGACAAATATGGAGAAATCAAAGACATTACAGACAAAGGTTACTATACAAATTCTTATCATGTAGACGTAAGAGAAAAAATAGACGCATTCAAAAAACTATCTTTTGAAAGTGAATTCCAAACATTATCTACAGGAGGAGCAATTTCCTATATAGAAATACCAAACATGAGACACAACCTAAAAGCATTAGAAGATGTTGTAAAATTCATATATGACAACATTCAATATGCAGAATTTAACACAAAATCAGACTACTGTCATGTTTGCGGATTTGACGGAGAAATAATCATCAATGATAACTTAGAATGGGAATGTCCAAACTGTGGAAATAAAGATAAAAACAAAATGAATGTAACAAGACGTACCTGTGGTTACTTAGGAGAAAACTTCTGGAATGAAGGAAAAACAAAAGAAATAAAATCAAGAGTATTACACTTATAAAAATAACACAAAAAACTCGGGGCACTTTATACATACAGAAGTGCTAAGAAGAAAAAAGTGTCCCCACAAAAGAAATGAGGAAACAAACATGAACTATGCAAAAATAAAAAATTGTGATGTTGCAAATGGCCCAGGAGTTAGAGTATCACTATTTGTAAGTGGATGTAACCATCATTGTAAAAACTGTTTCAATCGTGAAGCATGGGACTTTAACTATGGAGACGAATTCACAAGTAAGCAAGAAGAAGAAATAATAGAAGATTTAAAACCAGACTACATTACAGGGTTAAGCCTTTTAGGAGGAGAGCCATTCGAACAAACAAACCAAGAAGGACTAGCACCACTTGTAAAAAAAGTAAAAGAAACATACCCAGACAAAAAAATATGGTGTTACACAGGATTTACCTTCGACAAACAAATTCTAGGACAAATGATACAAGAAGAACATAGAGAAACCACAAAAGAAATGCTACAAAACATAGATTACATAGTAGACGGAAGATTCGTAGAAGAACTAAAAGATCCAAAACTAAGATTTAGAGGTTCAAGCAATCAAAGAATAATAGATGTAAAAAAGAGCCTAGAGCAAAATGACATTGTTATCTGGGATGGACTAAACAAAGATATAGGTTAAACAGGAGGGACGCCCCTTTTCGTTCCATTTTGGAACGTTGGGGGACACCCTTTTTTTTTATATAGAAAAAAACTTTATTGATATTTTATTTTATATTACATTTTTATGACAAATTGTTAATAAATATTGACACAAAAATTAAGAGAATATATAATTTAAAAAAAAGTAGTAACTGATAGACATAAAAATGTTTATCAGCTATAAAAAAAGTAAAAAATAAAATTACGAAAGTTAGAAAGGAGAAATTATGAACATAAGAAAAAGCAAAGGTATAACATTAATATCATTAGTAGTAACAATAATAATATTAATAATATTAGCAGGCGTAAGTATAAATTTAGTTTTAGGAGAAAATGGTTTATTTAATATGGCAAAAAACGCCGTAAAGCAAACAGACATGGCTAGCATAAAGGAAAAAATACAAACAGAAATACTAGAAGAACAACTAAATAATGAAGGTAATATAACAAATGATACTCTAAAAGAAATATTAGAAAGTTATGGGGAATTATCAAATGAAGAAAATATACTAGATAGAACGTTAACTACATCAGAAGGAAACTATGCAATAAAAGTATCAGAAATATTTACAGGAACAACAGTAAAAGATCCTATCATAGAAGATGAAAGTGGAGCATCAAAGCCAAATGTAAGGAAAATATCACAAAAAACATATGTAACATGGGAATTAAATGAAGCTAAAACACAATATGAAATGAAAGAAAAGCAAACAGTAGCACCAGACTACTGGTATGACTATGAAAACGGAAAATGGGCAAATATAAAAACAAGTCAAAATGGACTAGAAGCATATTGGGTATGGATACCAAGATATGAGTATAAAGTTCCAACAAATACTACGGCAGAGCAAATAGAAGTAAAATTTATAGATAAAACAAAAACAACTCCAGATGAAGGTTACACAATCCACCCAGTATTTACAAATGCAGGAAATGGTGGTTTTGGAGAATTAGATGGAATATGGGTAGCAAAATTTGAAACAGTAAGTAGTTCACCAAAAGCAGAAAATGGTGGAGGAGCTGATGAAAGTTTAAAAGTACAAGTAATTCCAAATCAACCAAGCTGGAGAGGATTGAGCGACAAAGGTGGAATTGCATTCAAAGCATGTAGAAACATGACCAATAGTGGAGGAGTATTAGAAGGCTCAAAAGTAGATAGCCATATGATGAAAAATACAGAATGGGGAGCAGTAGCCATATTAAGCCAAAGTAAATATGGTGTATATAACCCAGAAAGTCTTAATGGTGAAAAAGGAGATAAAGAATATCAAATATGGAATAATCCAAGTACAGAATATATAACAGGATGTGTAGGACCAGATAAAGATAGTTATTATTATCACAAGGAAGGCGAAAAACAAGTACAAACAGAACCATATAATTCTGCAAATGGACCAAAAGCAAGTACAACAGGAACAATATATGGTATATATGATATGGCAGGAGGAACTATGGAAGTTGTTGCTGGAATAATGAAAGGACAGGAAGATGATTTAGAATATGCAAAATCTATGTTCAATATAGAAGACCAAGCAATACCAGAAGGAATGACAACTGAAGATTTTGCAAAAAAATATATTGATTTATATGAATATTATGGCTATACTGTAGATGGAGATAATATAGTTGGAGATGCACAAAAAGAAACACAAAATTGGAATTCAGATTATAGTGGTTATCTAAATACTACGTATCCTATATTTGCTAGAGGCTATGGCGGTATAGGTGCTGGATGTGGAATATTTGCATTCGACAATGTTGTATTTGGAGAAAGTGGTACTTTTAGAGCAATAATGATACCACAATAAAAAAGAAGAAGAGCAAAAGGGACGCCCCTTTTCGTTCCATTTTGGAACGTTGGGGACACCCCTTTTTATTTTTACTTTCCAAATCTTTCCTAAAAATACAAAACAACTATTGACAAAAAACCATATTTTAAGATATAATACGTAACGTATCAAGAAAAATACATATCCCGCACAAAGAAAGTGTAGTTACCGGAAGGAGGGGAATATTTAAATGTCAGAGATAAAAGTTAATAATGGAAATATAGAAGATGCCTTAAAAAGATTTAAAAGACAATGCGCAAGAAATGGCGTATTGCAAGAGGTACGTAAAAGAGAACACTATGAAAAACCAAGCGTAAAAAGAAAGAAAAAATCAGAGGCAGCAAGAAAAAGAAAATTTTAAAATAAAAAATTAAAGTAAGAAAAGAGGTTGTAAGTTAAAGGTTAGAAATAAGCTATAATTTTCAACCTTTTTTATTTTTAGTACTAGGTACCATTGGGGACGTTTCCTTTTGGTAGATTTGTCACTTTTGGTACATTACTAAATTTTATAATTTATAATAAATACCCATTAGGGACAGATATACCAAAAGGAAACGTCCCTAATGGTACAATAAAGGGAGGAAAAAAATGTTAAAAGAAAAATTATTAGAAGATATGAAAATATCTATGAGAGACAAAAATGTTATAAGAAAAAATGTAATTCAAATGGTAAGAGCAGCAATATTACAAGTAGAAAAAGATAAACAAATCGAATTAAATGACGACCAAATTTTAGAAATCATAGCAAAAGAATCTAAAAAGAGAAAAGATGCATTAGCAGACTATGAAAAAAGTGGAAGAGAAGATTTAATTCAAGCAATCAATCAAGAAATAGATATTCTAGCAGAATACTTACCAAAACCATTATCAAAAGAAGAAATAGAAAAAATCGTAGAAGAAATAATATCTAGCGTAGGAGCTACTTCTATGAAAGAAATGGGAATAGTTATGAAAGAAGCAAAAGCCAAAATAGGACCTGCAGCAGATGGAAAAACTATAAATGAAATTGTAAAAGAAAAACTAAGTTAGTAAAAAAATCAGTAATAGAACGTTAAAAATGTACTATTACTGATTTTTTTGTATTTATAACTAAATAAAAAATAAAATAATACATCTTGTATAAATCTTCCATTTTGTATTATAATAAGAAAAGAACAAAAACAAAATTATACCTTAGGAGGAAATAAAAAACTATGAAAAATGAGAAAGTAGAAATCAAAGAAGGCATCAACTTCCACGAAATTACAACAAACAAATTCAAAACAAATTTATTTGCAATATTCTTAACACTACCACTAACGAGAGAAAACGTAACCAAAAACGCATTATTAACAGCTGTCTTAAGAAGAGGAACAAAAAATTTACCTTCCCAAGAAGAAATAAGCAAAACGCTAGAAGAAATGTATGGAGCAGGATTTGACTGCGGTATCGAAAAATCAGGCGATTACCATACCATAAAATTCTATCTAGAAGTAATAAATGACCAATTCTTACCAGTGCAAGAAAACATAAGTAAAAAAGGCATGGAACTATTATTTTCCATAGCATTTAACCCTTATGTAGAAAAAAATGCCTTCAAAGAAGAATATGTAGCGCAAGAAAAAGAAAACTTAAAACAAATCATAGAGGGAAAAATAGACAACAAAGCAAGCTATGCACAAGAAAGATGCATTGAAGAAATGTATGAAAACAAACCTTATGGACTATATAAATATGGCTATATTGAAGACTTACAAAACATCACAGCTCAAAACTTATATGAACATTATTTAGAAGTAATACAAAACTGTAAAATAGACATCTTTGCCTCTGGAGAATTCCAAGAAAAAATGCAAAACATTGTAGAAAACAACGCAGAAATCGAAAAACTAAACCCTAGAAAAATAAATTTAGAAATTAAAGACAAAAAAGAAGAAAAACAAGAACCAAAAATCATTACAGACAACATGGAAGTAACACAAGGAAAATTAGTTATTGGATACGATGTCATTTCAAACAAAGAAAATTTAAGCTATATTGCTATGGTATGCAATACCATATTAGGAGTAGGAGCAAACTCCAAACTATTCCAAAATGTAAGAGAAAAAGCAAGCCTAGCATACACTTGTGGTTCAAGCTATATAAAAAGAAAACAAACAGTATTCATAAAAGCAGGAATAGAAATTCAAAACTATGAAAAAGCGCTAGAAATAATCAAACAACAAGTAGAAGATATGAAACAAGGAAAATTTGAAAATGAAGATATTGAAAGTGCAAAAAACTTAATTTATGCTACTATTTATAATATAGAAGAAGAACAAGACACCGAAATAAGTTACTACTTTGGTCAAGAACTAGCAAAGCAAAATGTAAGTATTGAAGAATACAAGAAAAAAATAGAAGAAGTAAGCAAAGAACAAATTATAGAAGTAGCAAACCAAATGAAACTCAACACCATTTATTTCTTAAGAGATTAAAATGCAAAAATCAAAATTAGATATTGGAAACAAAAATAAAAAAGAAAAAATAATTATGAAAATCGATCAAAAATAAATCATTAAACACATTTTAACAAAACGAGGAGGAAAAATGAAAGTTATAGAAAGCCTTAAAATAAAGGAAAAAGTATATATTGAAAAATTAGAAAATGGCTTAACAATAATGCTTGTGCCAAAAGAAACCACAAATAAAAAATACGTTATGTGGGCAACACACTTTGGATCAATAGACAACCACTTTATAATGCCAGAAACCAAAGAAGAAGTATATGTACCAGATGGGGTTGCTCACTTCTTAGAGCATAAAATGTTTGAACAACCAAATGGAACAAATAGCTTAGACACACTAATGGCCCTAGGAGTAGATGCAAACGCATACACTACCAACAATCACACAGCATATCTATTTGAAACAACAGAACATTTCATAGAAGCACTAAACGAACTAATGGATTATGTACAACATCCATACTTTACAGACCAAAATGTAGAAAAAGAAAAAGGAATTATTGGTCAAGAAATAGGTATGTATGACGACGACCCAGGTTGGCAATTATATATGAATGCGCTAGATTGCTTATACAAAGAAAATGCCATAAAAATAGACATAGCAGGAACAGTAGAATCAATAAGCAAAATAGATAAAGACGTTCTATATAAATGCTATAACACATTTTACCATCCATCTAACATGGTAATGGTAATATGCGGAAACTTTAAACCAGAAGAAATGCTAGAAGAAATAAAGAAAAGACTAATAGAAAAGCCAAAACAAGGAGAAATAAAAAGAATATATGCTATGCAAGAAAACGACATCCATAAACCATACAAAGAAACTTCAATGGAAGTAAGCATGCCACTTTTCATGATAGGCTTTAAAGATAGCTTAGAACAAGAAAACAAAGTACAAAAACATATAGCTATTGAAATATTAATGAATATGTTTATAGGAAAAAGTTCTCCACTATACCAAAAGCTATATCAAGAAGGAATCTTACTAGCACAACCAGATTTAGACTACGAATTTACAAACGATTATGCACACGTTTTAATATCTGGACAATCAAAAAATCCACAAAAAATACAAGAAGAATTACTAAAAGAAATCCAAAAACAAAAAGAACAATTTGATGAAGAACATTTTGAAAGAATGAAAAAGAAAGTATATGGTGATTATGTAGTAGAATACAACAATATATCTGACATTGCCCGCATATTATTATCAGATTACTTTAAAGGAATAAACTCATTTGACTATATAGAACAATTTCAAACAGTAACAGCAGAATATACCAAACAAATTTTGCAAGAAGTGTTTGACGAAAAAAAGTGTATTTTGTCAGTTGTAAAAACAAAATAGAAAAATCTGTCGAAATATAAAAGAAAACATAAAAAAATGACATACGAAAGTTTAAAAAAACACCGAAAAATAGGTGTTTTTTTATTGACTAAAATGTAAAAATATGGTAGTTTATAATTAGTACTAAAGAAAAAAGATAAAAAAAGGGAGGGGTTATATGTTAAATGATGAAATTTGTAAATTAAGAGACAAATTAAACGAAAGCATAATAAGTGGGCAAGATTATACGGTAACATATAAGCTTAGCATTGAACTTGATGAACTTATTGCAAAATACTATCGAACAGGAAAAAACGAAAAAACAAAAGAAAAAAGAACTACTCAAAAAGACTGCATTCTAACTCCTTAAAAATAATTTCTATACAATTTCTAACTACATTAAAATAAAAAGATTCCCAAATTTGTGGGAATTTTTTTATGATAAGTTGAAAAATGAAAAAAAATAAAGTATAATAAAAATAGAAGAAAAAAAGTGGAGGAAAAAATGAAAGCAAGAAAAAAGATAATGTATATAATACTAATCATTCTAGTTAGCATATCAAGTATTAGCATAGCAACTGTTGATCCAAATAATTATGATCCAAGGCCTTCATTAAATAGTCAAGATTATGAAGAAGTACTTAATATGGTAGGAACAATAGTTGGAGCTATTACAAGTGTAGGCACTGTAATTTCTGTTATGATGGTAATCATACTAGGTATAAAATATATGATGGGAAGTATAGAAGAAAAAGCAGAGTATAAAAAGAGTATGATACCAATGTTCATTGGTGCTATTTTACTATTTGCTGGTTCTACTATAGTATCTATCATATACAGATTAGTTGAACAATTATAAAAAATAAGGAGAACAAACAATGAAACAATGTATAAAAATAATAGGAATAGGATGCATTCTTTTAATACTTTTCTCTATGCAAGTAACATTAGGAGCACAAAAAGGACAATCCACTACAGAAAAGATAGAACGAGATAGCGTAGATTATACTGCAGGAGCACAAAAAGGACAATCCACTACAGAAAAAATAGAACGAGATAGTGTAGATCATACGGCAGGAGAAATTATTAGTGAATCAAAAGAATTTATTAATACAGGAGAAAATTCAGGAAATCCAGCCATTAGTGAAGAAAATATGCAAAAATTATCAAATACCATTTATAATATTTTATTAGTTGTAGGAATTGCACTTGCGGTTGTTATTGGAGCAATACTAGGAATTAAGTTTATTACTGGTGGTGTCGAAGCACAAGTAGATGTTAAAAAAGCATTAATACCGTATATTGTAGGTTGTGTTGTTATTTTTGGTGCATTTACTATTTGGAAAATTGTACTACAAATATTAAATGCAATGTAAATGTAAAGAATACAAAAATAAACAAGGCATTAATTCCTAAAATATGAAAAAAAGGAAAAAAAACGAAAAAACAGTTGAAAAATAAAAAAAAGTATTGTATAATAAAAATTAGTAAATAAAGAGGAGGAAAATTTATATGAAAAAACAAGTAAAAATAATATCTGCTTTATTAATTGTTGTATCAGTTTTAGCAACATTAACAAATATAGCAATGGCTACTGATGTTCCAGGAATGCTAGGAACTATTGCACAAGGAAATACTAATGCTAATGTATCTGGAGTAACTAACTTAGGTGCTACTATCGTAACTATTATGCAAACAGTAGGTATTGTTGTAGCAGTTGTTATTCTATTAGTATTAGGTGTTAAATACATGATTGGTAGTGCGGAAGAAAAAGCAGAATATAAGAAAACTATGATTCCATATATTGTAGGTGCTATTTTAATTTTTGCATCAACTACAATAGTAAACATTGTATGGCAAATTGCTAATAGTGTAGGCTCTACTACAGTGTAATAGAAAATTAGTCATTTTACAAAAATATGTCAAACATATTACAAAAATATTAAAAATGCACAAAAAGTGCATTTTTTTTATGTTTTTTGGTGCATTTTGTAACAGTTTCTGTTATAATAGTAATAGGTGTAAATAGAAGTATAATGCAAAAAGGAGGAAACATATTCAAATGGGAACTTATAACATACCAAGAAACGTAAAAGGAGAAGGAAGAATTTTGTTTATCTTTTCCATAAAAAGTTTAATCTATAGTGCTATTACAGCATTAATAGGTTTGCCATTTTATTTTATCTTCTCAGCATTGAATATGACGGTTATTGGCATTATAGCAGTAGTATTTTTTGCTCTTATAGGTTTTGTAATTGGAACATTTAAATTTCCAGAAATAGCAGGCTTAAAATTTACTAAAGCAGTAGGAGGAGAAAATATAGACGATATTATAAAAAGAGCTATTTTATTTAAGAAAAAAGGAAATAAAATATACCTAAACACTAAGGAGGAAGAAAAAAATGGATAGTATTGAACTACTAACAATGATTTTAATGATAATTTTAACAATTATGGTTGTGCTATTAATCATTTTAGCACTTGTCTATTTTAATTCTAAAGCAAAACGAAATGAACAAAAACAAGCAACAGATGAAAAAAGTGCAGAAACTAAAAGAACAAGAAAATACAAAGAATATAAAGTTGACTCAGTAATGAACTTTATGGAATTTGATACAGTTGTAGATAATATGATATCTCAAAAAGATGGTATGCGTTACATTATGGTAGTAGAATGCCAAGGTATTAACTATGACTTAATGTCAGAAGCAGAAAAAAATTCTGTAGAAGAAGGATTTGTCCAATTTTTAAACACTTTAAGGCATCCTATACAGATTTATACACAAACAAGAACTATTAACTTAGATAGTAGCATTCAAACCTATAAAGAAAAAATAAAAGAACTAGAAGAAGCTTTGCAAAAGCAAGAAGCACAATATAAGCAAATGGTAAATTCACAAAAATATACAGAAGAAGCATTAAATAGAGCTTATTTTGAACTAACAAAACAAAGAAATTTATATGAATATGGTAAAGATATTATATATAATACAGAAAAAATGAGTTTAAACAAAAATGTGTTAAGCAAAAAATACTATGTAGTAATTCCATATTTTATAGAAGAATTAGGAGAAAATGAGTTTGATAAAGAAGAACAAAGGAATATGGCCTTTTCTGAGTTATACACAAGAACACAATCTGTTATTAGAACATTAGGTGTTTGTGGTATCAATGCAAGAGTAATGACTTCCAATGAATTAGTAGAATTACTATATGTTGCATATAACCGTGATCAAGCAGAAGTATATGGATTAGACAAAGCGTTAAAAGCAGGTTATGATGAATTGTATTCAACAGCGCCAGATGTAGTAGATAAGCAAATGAAAGAATTAGATAAAGAGATTGAAGAAGAAGCATTAGAAATAGCAAGAACCAAAGTTTCAGAAGCCAAAACAGAGAAACAAAAAGCACTTCAAGAAAAAAGAGAAAACAAAAGAGATTTAATTGATGAACTTGCTAAATTAATTATTGAAGAAAATACTTCTATTATTGGAGAAGATGTGGCACAAAAAGCAATTCAAAAAGTAGAAAAAGGAGGAAAAACAAAAGATGATGGCAAAACACAAAACAAAACAAAAAGAACTAGAAAAGCAAAAACAGCTTAATAATGATTATTCTAACCCAGATCAATATCAAATTTTAAGAAAAAAGACCATTAAAGAACTAATTACTCCTTCTGGAATTGATGCAAGTAACATTGACCACTTAGAAATTATTTCAAATGTAACAAGATATGCAAGAAGTTTCTTTGTATCTACTTTACCAAGAATGGCTACCTTTCCAGAGCTATTTCGTGATATGTACTTATTTGGAGATATCAATACCTCCATTTACATTAACCCAATTGCAGAGTCAAGATCTCAAAATGAATTAAATAGGGTAATTAATGAATTAGAAACAGAAAGAATTGTAGCTGCTGATAGAGGAAACATCAATAGAGAAAGTACTTTAGGGCAAAAAAGATATGAAGCGGAACAATTAAGAGACGAAATTGCAGCAGGGTATAATAAACTATTTGAAGCATCTATAGTATCTACCTTATTTGCTTATAGCTTGCAAGACTTAAATCGTTATACAAAATTATTAGAAACAGAAATGTCAAAATCTTTAGTAGGAATAAAAAGTGCTTGGGGTATTCAAGAAGAAGCATTCCAAAGTAATTTACCACTAATGCAAGATAAAATAAAAAAGGTACATACTTTTGATAGACGTTCTATGGCAACAGTATTTCCATTTACTACTTCAGAAGTAGGACATCCAACAGGAATTCCTTTAGGATTTAATAAACAAACAGGAGTACCAATTTTATTTGATAACTTCCATTCTTCGTTAACTAATTATAATATGGTTATCTTTGCAAAATCTGGTGCTGGTAAATCTGTAACAATGAAAACTCTAATTTCACGTTCTGCAGTATTAATGGGAATCCAAAGTTTAGCATTAGATGCTGAAGGCGAGTATTCTATTGTAGCAGAAAGTTTAGGAGGAATTAATATTGTTATTAGTCCAACCTCAAAAACAATTATTAATCTATTTGATATTGAATCTGAAATAGTACGAGACGAAATTACAGGAAAAACAAGAAGTGTTGTCAATGTAGAAAATAAAGTAGAAGATGTAACACAAGCCTTACTTACTATGGCAAGAGGTAGTACAAGATCACAAGAAGTAAATGAACTTACCAAACAAATTATATCAGAGTCAGTAGCAGAAGAATATGCCGCTATTCATATTACAAATGATCCTGCAAGTTTATATGAGGCAAATGATTCATTAACTGGAGACGTATTAGGAAAGAAAAAGAAACAAATGCCAACCATTGGATCATGGTATAAAAGAATTTTAAAGAAAGCACAAGAAAATACAAATAGCGATTATCAATTCCATTATAGTTATTTAATTAAAGTAATGAAACAATATATTCGTGAATATAATGGGCAAATGGCTTATTTTGATGGACAATCTACCTTTGATTTAAACGAAGGAAGTTTATTTATAAACTTAGATATTTCTCAATTAGAAGAAAGATTTGCAAGACCACTTGCACAACAAATTTTACTTTCTTGGATTTGGGAAAAATACGTAAAGAAAAACAGTGAAGACAGAACCAAAGCTTCTAAAAAAAGAGTATTAGTAGATGAAGCATGGATGTTACTTCCATATCCAGAAGCGGTAGATTTCTTAAACACTATGGCACGTCGTGCAAGAAAAAGAAATGTGTCATTAGCTATTATTTCACAAAGATTCCAAGACTTTTATGAAAAACCAGAAGCACAAGCAGTACTTACCTCATCTGATACAAAATTATTTTTAGCACAAGATAAATCAGAAATACAATATTTAAAAGAAGTATTTAAACTAAGTTCAGGAGAAGCAAGCTTTTTAGTTACTTGTTTCAAAGGAGAAGGACTTTTAAAAGTAGGATCAGATACTGCTATTATTCAGATAAGACCAACGGCAAAAGAATTTGAATTTGTAGAAACCAATCTTAACAAGTTGGTGCAAATGAACAAAAGCAAGAACAACAATCAATACTAGGAGGAAAGAAATAGTATGAAAATATTACAGAAAAAAAGCATACTACAAAAGACAATTTTAGTAATATTAACAGTATTATTAATGAATTTCATAGTACCAACTTATTCTCATGCAGATGTGGGAGGAATATTATTAGACCCAATTTTAGATTTTTTTCTATCTATTGGAGATGGAGTTATTAATGTATTACAAAGATGTATGACAAAAGATTGGGGAGCAAGTGTAAGATTCAGTATAAATGCATTTCAAGTATTAGATGAAGATTTTTTTCAAGACGGACAATATGAAGATTATAAAACAGATGAAGAAGGTGAAAGAATACACGAAAATGAACTTGTTAGAGGTTGGTTAACATTTGGAAATAATTATACTATCCCGTTAGCTACATATAGTCCAGAACAAATTTTTACTAATAATGTAGCAGGTTTAGATATTAACTTTATTAGCCCTAACCACTATGAAAAAAGAGATGGTACAGAAGTACAAAGTTCAGCTTCGCAATTACAGCCAGCAATTGCAAGATGGTATGTAGCACTTAGAAATTTAGCAATAGTAGGGTTATTATCTGTACTTGTTTATGTAGGGATTCGTATCTTAATTTCTAGTACAGTAGCAGATAAAGCAAAATATAAGCAAATGTTTACCGATTGGCTAATTGCCCTTTGCTTACTATTTTTCTTGCACTATATTATGTCATTTATACTTACTTTAACAGAGTCTATTACTCAAGCAATAGCAGGAAATGGAAATGATAGCGTTGTTATTACAGTATTAAAAGATGATACAGAAGAAGTAAGAGGAAATATAAAAACTAATTTATTAGGTGCTGCTAGATTTAAAGCACAATATGAAGATTTTGGAGATAAAATAGCATATTTTATTTATTATTTAGCATTAGTTATTTATACACTTATATTTACATGGACTTATCTAAAGAGGATGCTAATGATGGCATTTTTAACTATAATTGCACCACTTGTAGCATTAACGTATCCAATAGATAAAATTGGAGATGGAAGTGCACAAGCATTTAATACATGGCTTAAAGAATATATATTTAATGCTCTACTTCAGCCATTCCACTTGATTATTTATATTGTATTTGTAGGTACAGCAATGGATTTAGCAAAAACTAATATTCTTTATGGAATAGCAGCAATGGGCTTCATTTTACCAGCAGAGAAGATATTAAGAAATATCTTTGGATTTAACAAAGCTGGAGCAGGAACAGTAGGAGCTTTAACTGGATTTACAGCTGGAACGTTATTAAATAAACTAGGAAAAGGAAAAGGTGGTGCAAAATCTGGAGGAGGAAAAGAAGGTTCAGAACAAGAGAAACCACCAAGATTTGAGGGAAAACATGATGTTAGTCAAATTGAAGCACCAGAAGGACAAAATGAAGAAAAAGAAAATCAACAAGAACAAGAGGAATCAAATATTCATGACAGAGCAGCAGAAATGTTATCACAAGATGAACAGGCAGAAAAAGATGAACTAGAAAATTACTTTAATGATACAACAAATGAAGATGCTTATATGAACCCTGAAGAATATCAGAGAAAACTAGACAGAATGCAAGAATTAGAAAATAAAGAAAAAATTCAACAAGCACAACAAGCACAACAAGAGCAACAAGAGCAACAAGCACAACAAGCACAACAAGAGCAACAAGCACAACAAGCACAACAAGAGCAACAAGCACAACAAGAGCAACAAGCACAACAAGCACAACAAGAAAATGACAAAACTCATCGTTTGAGAAACTTAGCAAGATACCATCTACCTAGAGCAGGAAAAGGAGCATTAAGAGCAATAGGTGGTGTTGCAAAATTTGGTACAAGAACAGCCTTCAAAGCAGGAGTTGGAACATTAGCAGCAGCAGTTGCAGCAGCTAGTGGTGGAGGTCTTGCAGGAGCATCTGCAGCATTTATGACAGGAGCAAATGTTGGAGGTAGATTAGGAGATGCGGTAACTAGAATTCCAGGTGCTGTATCAAGAGCGCCATCAGCTATTAAATCAGTTATTGGTAGAGAAATAGATATAGCAAATGGAAATACAGAACATCAAGATGCAGAGAGAATAAGAGCGTTTAAACAAGATAAAAACAACGTTCAATACGTAAAAGATATGATAACAGAACAAAATGGTGGCGTTATTCCAAGCTCAAAAGAAGTTAAACAAAAAATGGATTCATTTGATCCATACATAAAAGAAGGAATAACTGATATTAAAACTATGTTAAAAGCACAAAAATCAGAAATATATACAGGTAGTGCAAAACAATCAGCTATTATTTCAATGATAGGAAAAGAAAAGGGAATTACAGCTGATGTACTAAATGATAATAAAAAAGCAATGGCACAAGAAGCAAACTTGAGACAAGAATTTATGAACAAAGGTTATTCACAAGCAGATGCTACAAAACAAGCAAACTATACTATCAATGTATTAAAAGCACAGAATGGTGTAGCACATAATTTAGAAAAAGTAGAAACTGCATCAGCAGGTGCAAAACCAAAAGAGGTAAAACCACCACAAGAAAAACCACCAAGACAAATAAGGACAAAATAAATAATCAAAAAAAGATGGCGAAAGGAAAAAAAGTCAAGGTTAAAATAAACAAAAGAATACAAAAAGAGTAAGGAGGCTAATGAAATATGAATAAAATAATAAGATATTGGAATGAAAATAGAGGAAAAATTATTTTAGTCATAATCATAATAGCCTCTCTTGTTCTTATTATTCAATTGCTAAATTATTTTGCAAAAACACAAATAACAAAAGAAAGTAAAAAAAATACAATAAAAGAAGATTTATCACAACTACCAACGCAGTCTATCATAACAGGAGAAAGTGTAGATAAAGAGACTACAAAAGAAAATATGGGATTAGTTGAACAATTTATAAAGTTTTGCAATGAAAGCAATACAACAGAAGCATATAATATGTTAACAGAAGAATGTAAAAAAGCATTGTTTACCACAGAAGAAGAATTTATACAAAATTATTACAATTTAATTTTTACAGAAAAAAAACTATATGGAATTAACAATTTCCGCAATAATTCTCACTATTACACTTATGAAGTAAAATTCTATCAAGATGCATTATCAACGGGAAAAATCGAAGATAATGATGTCTATCAAGATTATATTACTATTGACGAAAAACAAAATAAAATTAGTATTAATAGCTTTATTTACCAACAAGAAATCAATAAAACAATAGAAGAAAATAATATTCAAATAACTGTCCTATCAAAAGAAGTATATAAAGATTATGAACAATACCATATCGTTGTAAAAAATAATACAGAAAAGAATATTTTATTAGATTCAAGAGAATCATCAAAAAATGTCTATGCAATAGGAAGTGATTACGGTAAATATCAATCCTATATTTATGAAATAGCAGGAAAATTACTAGAAATAGGAGTAGGAAATTCTAGAACATATAAACTAAAAATAAATAAAATATATAATCCATCCGTTACAATAAAATCAATTTGTTTTTCCGATATTGTAATGGATCAAGAAGCTTATGAAAAAAAAGAAGAAACAGAAAGAATAAGTATTTCAATTAACATATAAACTTAGGTGGTGAATATGGATAAGCAAGAATTAGAAGAAACACAAAAAGCAATAAATGATGCAAATAAATTAGCCAAAGATTCAGCCTCTGGAAATGTTCTAGGGGCTGCTAAAGATGTGGTAAATCTTCTAAAAAATGATAAATTAAAAAAGCGATTAATGAAGCAAATAAAATTAATTTTAATTAAGATTACATTAACGCTTATTATTATCGTTACCATTGCAGGTGCTTTATTTGGAATTTTTCACGCTGTTACAGAAAAAATGTCAGACTTATTTTCTGAAATTGGAGATTTTGCTACCAGTCTATGGAAATGGGTTATGAACGATTATTGGATTGACATTGATGAGAAAATTGTTGTGACAGCAGCAGATGGAACACAAAAAGAGCAAACATTAGTAGATCATTATATGGAGCAACTAGAACTTTTAGGAATTTCTTTGAAAGATTTAAGATTATTAGGAGATGCAGATTATAGTGATCCAAATATATTAGAAGATCCAGAAAATAAAAAGCTAGTACAAAAATATTTATCAGAATTTGTAAGAGCAGATATTATGACACAAGAAATTAATAGATGTGGTGTTAGTAAATTAGTAAATATAAATGATGATAGTAAAGTAGATGGAGGCGTTTATTTATATCGTACTGAAAATGAAATAACAGAAGAAGGAGTTGTACGTGTAGATGATGCTACTACTTTTCAAATGGAATTTACGGAATATGATGACTTTATGGCATATTCAAATGCAAATCCTATCGATTATGATAAAGCAAAAAGAATGTTTACCGTCGATATGGAAACAAAAGAAATTCTATTTTATAAAGTAGATCAAGTAACAGATTATTATGGAGGAGATAGTTCTTCACAAAGTGTAACTCCTCCAAATCCAACTACTGTATTAACTTTACAGAGACAAAACTATCGTAGCTTAATTGAAAAATATGCTATGCCTTTTGAATTCTTAGTAAATTTATGTATGATTACGCAAAACCCAGAATTTGTATATCATGTTGCTTATCTAGCAAGACAAACAAGAATTGAACTTGTTATTTTAGATTCTTTACAAGAGATAGAAGAAATTGAAGAAGTAAGAGGAGATGATACTCTAACTTTAGGAAGTAATACACTTTATCAAGCAAACGATTTATTATTAGAACGATATTATTATAAATCTCTTACAGATACACCAATTTTAACAGTAGGAACAGTTAATACATGGTCTTATGCAGAGGCACACAAATATACAAATAAAATTATCAAAAATACAGAGGTAGGGGCACCAGTTCCATTACCAGATAGACATTATACACAAACAGTAGATGTATCACAATATTATGGAACTGGAGCGACGGCAGAGGCAGAAGGTACAATATCCAATATTAAAAAAACGAAGACAACTACAATCTCATCCAATGAATATGGACATGCTATTGCATTAAATGAAACAAAAAAGTCAAAACAATTTTTAGGATTACTTAGAAATAGTACAGGAACTTGTTGCGACGAAAATGATGTAGAAAATTGTGTAAAGCAAGCTGTTTTTGATAGAAATGGAATCAATGTATCCTATAAAATACCAAATACAACAAAAAAAGAAATGCCAATAAACAAATTACAAAGTGGAGAAGAAATGTTATATTCTCTTTTACAACTAAGTGGAAGAAATGAACAAAGTATTAATACATATAATGCAAAAATGCAAGGACTAAAAGAATATATGCAATACATTATGACTTTTCCAGAAAATGAATGGATTGATTTAAACAATAGTGACATTAGAGATTTACTAAAAAGTGATATATATGATAATGTCACTTATGGTATGTTTTGGTGGCCATTAGATCCAAACGCAGAAGTGCGAATTAGTTCTTTCTTTGGACCACGTAGAGCGCCAATAGAAGGAGCATCTACAAATCATGGAGCAATTGATATTGCAGTTGCAACAGGAACTGATGTACTTGCATCTGCAGATGGAGTTGTAGAATATGTTGGAAATGATCCAGATGGTTATGGAAATTATATTACCATAGACCATCAAAACGGATATAAAACTAGATATGCACATAACTCTCAAATATTAGTTCATAAGGGAGATACTGTAACAAAAGGGCAAGTGATTGCAAAATCTGGTTCTACAGGAAATTCAACAGGACCGCATTTACACTTCGAAATTCATCTAAATGGAACAAAAGTAGACCCACTTGATTATGTAAGTATCAGTAACAAGCAACCAATAGCAGAAACTTACGACATAGGTAATACAACACAATTAGATGTTATATATGCAGTAGTAGCACAAGAGTGTGCATCAAGTTATGAAGGAGCTTTAGCCGTTATTACATGTGTATTAAATCGTTGCGAATCTCCAGCATGGCAAAGTTATGGAGGCAATGATCCATATAAGCAAATTACTCATTCTGGTCAATTTGCATATTCTGAGTCAGTAGATCCATCCCAACATTATAAGCAATACTTAGGAGGAAAAGTGCCAGACTATGTTAAACAGGCAGTAGATGATGCAATAAATAAAGGAATTCGAAATCACGCATATACTAGATTTAGAACAGCAAGTGATGAAATTAAGAAAAAATATCCAAATGGTCAAAATATAGGTGGAAACTGGTATTTCTAAAAGGAGGAAAAAAGTGAATTTAAAAAAATGGATATTTGCTATCATTAGTATTATTATTCTTTTAATTATAACATTGGTAATTTTATTAACTCTCCCAAAAAGAGGACAAACGCAAGAACAAGATGAAGGAAGACAAGATGGAGCAAAAGAAATAGTAATAGAATATGAGAGTTTAGTAAAGGTAAAAGATAGAAATACTTTCTTTACAGTAGCATCTTGTATAGATAAATATTTAATTGAAGTAGTAAGTCAGGATGCACAAAACATTTATGATTTGTTATCTACAGATTATATCGTTCATAATGAAATTACAGTAGATAATGTACTTAGTAAGATAGAAAGTTATGAAATTCCACAAATTTTTTCTGCTAAAGTAATGTATGAACTTAATTATACAGATAGCTTATCTACTTATTATGTAGAAGGAACTATTCGAGATGATATTTTTTCAGAGCAAGAAGCAAAAGAAAAAGTAATACAGCTAGCAGTGCAATTAGATAAGGTCAATCGAACCTATACTATTCTTCCAAATGAAAAAGTACCATCTTCTGATGCAATACCAAAAATAACCACAAGTAGTATAGAGCCAAAAGGTCAAAATACTTACTATAGTGTTAATATGTTAGATACACAAATGGCAAATATGTATTTAAAAGAATTTGCAAAGTTATTAAAAACAGATATAAGAGAAGCTTACAATAAACTACAAGAAGAATATAAACAAAAAAGATTTCCAACGCAAAGCTCTTTAGAACAGTATGTAAAGCTCAAAAAAGATTATGTATTAGAGCCACAGGCAAAATCAGTTAGTGTTTCTAATACAGACCAAGAAACTATATACACAATTAGAGATTACTATGGAAACCGTTATATTATAAAAGAAAAAGCCGTATTGGACTATACTATAGAATTAGATGACTATACAATAGAAAATACTGATTTTATAGAGGCTTATCAACAAGCAAATAATAGAGATAAAGGGCTATTAAACTTAGATAGATTTTTTGAAATGTTAAATATGCAAGACTTTGAAAGTGCGTATAATTTATTAGATAGTAACTTTAAACAAAATCAATTTAAAACTTTGGAAACATTTGAAAACTATATTAAAACAAACCTATTTACACAAAATAATGTTAGTTATACAGAATACAACAGTCAAATTCAAGGACTTCATACCTATAAAGCAATTGTAACTGACGCAACAGAGCAAAATGAAAAACAAGTTACATTAAGTTTAGTAGTCAAATTACTAGAAGGAACAGATTTTGTAATGTCATTTTCTATTATTAATTAAATTTTAGTAATTTTAGGGACGTTTTAAAATTTTAAAAACAATCAAAACTTTAGAAGCGGAGTTAAAATTTTCAAATTGTGAAAAATTTAGAGACGGGGCAAAAAGTATAATAAAATGAAAAAAAGGCGGTTAAGTCGTGAATAAAGAAGAATATGTAGGGAAAATATTTCAAATAAAAATAGTAAAAAAAGTAAAGAATTGGTACATAGCCAATATCATCAATAGCCAAGAAAAAGTATATATAGATGATACCCTTGAAATTTATGAAGAAGACTTAACAAACACTATACAAAAATGTATCATCATAGAAAAAAGAGAAGGAAACCTAATAGGTTTTCTTCTTTCTAATCGTAAATTCATAAAAGACATCAAAAAAATTGAAAAAAAATTAAGAGAAAAAGAAGAATATCCATTTATAAAAGATATTTATTTAATGGAAAGATTAAAAATAAATGGAAAAATAGTAGGACTATACTTAGTAGATGAAGGAGAAATTAGTAAATATTATTTAGATACTACAGAAATAGGTACTTATGTCAAAAAAATAAAAGGAAATAATATTCTCTTTAAAGAAAATACAATAGAAAACGAACTTGCAAAGCAAATAAAAGATGTAGTGCAATCAATAGATTTAAACAAAAAAGAAATTTCATTAAGACAAGAGCAAGAAAAAGAAAAACACTTAATAGAAAAAGCATTAGGAATAGAAGAAAGGCAAATTACAAGAATAGTTACTTTAAACCTAAAGCAAGAAATAGAAAAACAAAAAGAAGCACTAGAAAATGAAAAAATAAGAGAAGAACAACACAGAAAAGAAATGAAATATAAAGATAATATAGCACAAAGAAATATATATAATCAAAAACAAAATAGCATAAAAGACGTAAACATTAAACAAGAAATGGACACAAAAGATAAAGTAACAGACATGAAAACCTTAGGAAAACTATTAAAAGACAATGGTAAACTCCCACAAATAGAAGGAAAAGAATTTATCAAAATAGGTATCATTGAATCAAATGAAAGAGACAACTTATTAAATGAAAAAGGAGAAAAAGCAAAAGTAAACACAACCAGATATTCTTTTGTGGCAATAAGTAAAGATGGCACAGTTGTACCTTTAGAAATAGAACAAGACCATACAGAAGGAAACAACCCAAGAAAAATAAACTATCAAGTAAACCAAAAAGGACAAGTAAGTCAAGATACAGTATTATCCAGATTTAAAATTGGACAAGGAACATTTGCTATCAAAAATGGAAAATATGGAGAAATAAAAGTATATCATTCACCACGAAAAACCATTGGAGGAAAAGGAGTAGAAGGAAATAAAAGCTTAGATAGAGAACTAGAAACCGATAATGTATGGGAAATAAAAAAAGAAGAACGAGACTTAGCAGGAGAATATGAAGATGGATATAGAAGTGTAGAAGAAGGATATCAAGAAGCAAAATTACATGAAAATAAATCAGGAAAAATAAAAAATAACGACAATATGAAAATAGAAGACATTGATGGAGAAAAAAACACAAAATCACACGTACACGATAATGTAAATTACACAGACTTAGCTATAAAATGGGGTTACTATAAAGAAGGAGAACCAAATACAGAAAAAGCAAAAGAATTATTCGAAGAAAAGAGAAAAGAAAATCCCCAAAAAGAAACAAAAGAAATAATAGAAATGGTCACAGACGAATTAGAAGAAGAACTAGGACACGACAGACTTAAATTTTAGGGACGGGTCTAAAAATTTAAAATTAATCGAAATTTTAGGGACGCGTCTAAAAATTTAAAACCAACCGAAACTTTAGGGACGTGGTTAAAATTTTCAAATTGTAGGTAACTTAATAAAAAATAGTATAAAAATCACCTTTACAAAATAAAATGTAAAAGGTGATTTTTCCATGATAAAAAAGAAAATACTTATTTTTTTATTGATATTTACCATATATTTTCCTACGCTTGTATTAGCAGATGATGTAGATGAAGAAGAAATAGGAATAGAAGAACTGCAAGAACTTACTATAGAAACTGTAACAAAACCTACAGAAGAACCAACATTAAATGCAAGAGCAGCTATTATATATGATAGAACGACCAAAGAAGTTATGTGGGCAAAAAATGAAACACAAAAAAGAGCTATGGCATCTACAACAAAAATAATGACATCAATTATAGTATTAGAAAACAGTAACTTATCAGACGTAGTAACAATATCAAAAAAGGCAGCAGGAACAGGAGGTTCGAGACTAAAAATAACAGCAGGAGACAAAATAACAGTGCATGACTTATTATACGGGCTTATGCTTCGCTCACGGAAACGATGCTGCAGTAGCATTAGCAGAATATGTAGGAGGAAGCCTAGAAGGATTTGCAAAGCTAATGAATAAAAAAGCAGAAGAATTAGGATTAAGCAATACCCATTTCGTAACTCCACACGGGTTAGATGATAGTAACCACTACACAACTGCCTATGAACTTGCACTACTTACAGATTATGCACTAAACAACGAAACATTTTGTAAAATAGTCAATACACAAAATACCAATATAACAGTAAATGGAGTTAGTAGAAATATATCAAACACAAATGAACTATTAGGATATACACCAGGGGTAAATGGTGTAAAAACAGGCTTTACAAATGGAGCAGGAAGATGCTTAGTTACTTCCTGCACAAGAAACGGTAATCAAATCATCACCGTTGTATTAGGGTGCGACACAAAAAAGCAAAGAACATCTGACAGTAGTAAATTAATAGAATATGCCTTTTCAAACTATACAAGAATAAATTTAGAAGAAAAAATACAAGAAGAATTTGAAAAATGGAAACAAATTAATAGTAATCGCATATATATAGAAAAAGCAGATAATAGCGTACTAGAATTAGAACTAGCAGAAATACAAAGAAAAAGCATTCCTATAAAAATAGGAGAAGAAAACAATATAAAAATAGAAATCAATGCTATCTATCAATATGAAGCACCACTGCAACAAGGGACAAAAATAGGAAATATTATAGTAAAAAAACAAGATGAAATAATAGAAACAATTGATATTATAAGTACAAAAGAAATAAAAAAGAAAAATATAATATCTTATATGTTAGAACTTATTTATAATTTAGGGACGGGGCAATTTATATAAAAACTATGAAAAAATTTAAAAAGTTAAGAAACTGTAGTTAATTCCAAAGTATTTTTACAAAACAATTTGAAAACTATTGACTTTTTTTTGTAATTTTGCTATGATAGATATGCTTTACAAAAAGTATATGCGGAAATAGCTCAGTTGATAGAGCGCTGCCTTGCCAAGGCAGAGGTCGCGGGTTTGAGCCCCGTTTTCCGCTCCATTTTTATAATATACTTTTTTAATTATTCGGCGCTATAGCCAAGTGGTAAGGCACGAGTCTGCAAAACTCTGATCCCCGGTTCAAATCCGGGTGGCGCCTCCAAAAAATACAAAAAACAATGGAATTTTATTATTTTCCATTGTTTTTCTTTATTGTATCTGCTCTATTTTTTTGTTCAAAATCAGTAAAAATAAGTAATATAATTACTCTAATTAAAAATAAAAAGGCTTAAAATTGATTGTAATGCATTGATTTTTAGAAAAATTATGCTATCCTATCTTATGTAAAATTTGCAATTTAAAGAATTTTGTGTTATAATATTGACAGATAGCAAAAGAAATGCTATTATAATGTAACAAAGTTTTAATATAATTGTAATACAAAAAATATTGACTAGAACTAAAAGTTATATTATGCTTACTAAAGAAAATAAATTTATAAGAGATTAGTTTATTTTTTATAGTTATCAATTATACATATTATTGTATAAATTGCATATAATAATGAAGGTTATTTGAGGATAGAAAGGCAGCTATCAACCCAGAGATGGGCTTAAAAGAGATGTAGGGTACGCCGTCCTACCAATTAACCAAACAAGAAGAAGAGACACTAGCAATAGTGTCTCTTTAATTTTTCATAGGAAAGATTTTTCCCTGTTTTATATAATTATTCAATTTTCCTTCTTTTATTGGATACATTGACCTAAATAATAAAGAATCCATAGTCACACAACTAAACAATTACTCTTAAGTTTTTTTATATAAAAAATACCTTTATTATTAGGATGAACCCCAACATAATCTGGATTTTGAACTATAGAAGGAATATTTTCTAAACTTTCATTATACTCTGTTTCATCAGAAAAGTCACATTTATGTTTATCACAATGTTGTAATCTATCAGACCACATATAAATATTTCTAGGTTTAGTATTTAATCCTAGAACATTTATTACTTCTTCAGTTAATTCTCCAATTTTTATAGACTTAGTGCTATTTCTTAAGGCACTTAAATCAAGTTTAGTAT
This sequence comes from uncultured Clostridia bacterium, assembly GCA_947627755.1. Lineage (GTDB taxonomy): Bacteria > Bacillota > Clostridia > TANB77 > CAG-508 > UMGS1663. The sequence continues at coordinate 43,309 of CANQXD010000005.1, forward strand.
CCAATTTAATTCTCCTTCTACTTTGCTACAAAATATTATACAAGCATTGTTTTATTTATGCAAGATTTTTCGATAAAAAGTTTAAAATTAAATTTTGAAGGTAAGAAAATTCACATAAAATCTTGAAAAAATTACAAAAATGTAATATAATTGTAATGTAAGGCAAAAAGTAAAACATAAAATAGGAAATGTCTATTTCCGTAAATGTGTAAAAAATAAACAAGAAAATGCCTAAAACTCTACCCAATATTGCTATTGACGGATAGCATAAAGGCGTTTAAAATAAATATAGATAATTTAAAGGATGGTAAAATTATGAATTGTAAAAAGAATTTATTATCAACATTAGTAATAGGGCTAATTTTAACAGGGACATTTTTAATTACACCAGCATCACAGGCAGCAATAGCAACCCAAGCAAAACACTTAAAAATGGAAATACCAACTTATCGTGATTCAGGCTATGCTTATAAGTTAGGTTTAGAGTCTGCTAACGAAACTCCAGAATTAGAAATGTGGAAGATATATGAATATAATTATAATGATAAAACCAAGAAAAATGATAATAGTACAATATATTGTTTAAAAATGGGAGTAGGTTTTGGTTCTGTAAATGGAAGTGAACCACAAGAAAGAGATTATACTAAGTATGCAGATATGAAAAATCCCCAAAATAATGATAAGGATATCATAAATGCGTATAAAACACAAAAACTAGGAAACAGTGATACAAGGTATAATTCTCTTATGTGGGTATTAGACCATTGCTATGTACCAGCACCATCAACTGCATCAGAAGAAGCAAAGAATAATGCCAAAGCATATAAAAAAGAATTATTAAAAGCAGCAAATATAGAAAATAGTACTATTAATGATGATTTAATTGATATAGTGCAACAAGTAGCTATTTGGCATTTTACAAATACAGATAAATATAAAGCAGAAGATATTACAACTGTTTATGCAAAAAAGCAAAATGAAAACAACAATATTTATCAAAACATTGAAGATGCATTTAACGATTGGAATTTACCAGAAGATGTAAAAGATTTATACAAATACTTTATAACAGAAGCAGAAAAACATAAAGACACTCCTCCAAGCACAACAGATGCAATAAATCCAATTAAGTTAAACTCAGATGGTGCAAAAGTAACACTACACAAAGATACAAATGGAAGTGAGTATTACTTAGCAGGACCATATAAAATAACGAAACAATCTAATAAAGAATTTACAATAACTGCAAACCTAAATAATAATGGAGATGCATTTACATTATTAAATGAAGATAAGCAAACAGAAACTAATATACAAGAGTTAGCAAATAATCAACAATCATTCTATGTAAAAATTCCTAAAACACAAAATACAAACATAGAAAATGAAAAATTTACAATTACCACAAAAGTAAAACAAAATACTATTACATACTGGGAAGTAAGTGATAATAATGGTGCAAACGAGCAACCAATAGTAGAAATAAAACCAGAAGAAAAAACATTTACAGAAGAAGCACAATTAAAACTTTCAAACTTTGACTTAGCATTAAGAAAATTCATCACAAAAGTTAATGATACACCAGTTGCTACAAGAGAGCCAAGTGTACAAAAAGACACATTAACCAACAGTACAACAGCTACAAAAACACATATAAAAACACCAGTACAAGTAAAGATAGGAGATACAGTTACATATACCATTCGTATATATAATGAAGGAGATATTAATGGTTATGCTACAAAAGTAACAGATTACTTACCAGAAGGACTAAAATTAAAAGAAGAAAGTAATATTAATAGAGATAATGGATGGCAAAATGGAGACGGAAATGCAATATATTCAGAAAAATTAAATAATCAATTAATTAACGCGCATACTAGCGGAGTAGATTTAGATTATAAAGACTTACAAGTAGAATGCGTAGTAATAGCGGAAAATTCATCTAACGAGCAAAGATTAAAAAACATAGCGGAAATTACAGAAGCAAAAGATGAAAACAATGAAGAAATCGTAGATAGAGATTCTATACCAGATGACTTAACACAAGAACAAAAAAACAACTATCATCCAGAACATTCAACCGATGGATGGGGCTACCAAGATGATGACGATTACGAAGAATTATTAATACCAGGAAAATATTTTGACTTAGCATTAAGAAAATTTGTTACAAACATAAATGAAAAAGAATTAAAGAAAGATGCAAATACATATACAAGAGAACCATCAATTAGCCTTGACGCCTTAACAAAAGCAACCGCAACAACAGCAAGCTACAATCATCAAAAGAATCCACAAGGAGTATCGATTGGAGACAGTGTAATTTATACAATTAGAATTTACAATGAAGGACAATTAGATGGATACGTAAGTGAAGTAACAGATTACTTACCACCACAATTAGAATTTATAAATGACGAATTTAATGCACAATATGGTTGGGTATTAGATGAAGGTCAAAGGAAAGTAACAACAACAATATTAGCAAAGAAACAAGATGATAGCGGAATTTATGCAGATGAAAATGAAAAAAATCTAATAAAAGCATTTGACGGAAGAAAATTAGACTATAAAGAATTAAAAATCAAATGCAAAGTAGTAGCAACAGAAAACTTAGACAAAGTAATTACCAACATAGCAGAAATTACAGGATTCACAGATGCAAATGGTAAAGTAATTACAGATAGAGATTCTCAAGCAAAAAATGCAGAAATACCAAACGATACAGAATTACCAGACTATAAAGGAAACGACACCAATAAATCAGTTTTAAATGATGCAAGTTACTTCTATCAAGGACAACAAGATGATGACGACTTCGAAAAACTAATATTAGAAGAATTTGACTTAGCATTAAGAAAATTCATCACACAAGTAAATGATACACCAGTAACAAGTAGAATACCAAAATTCACTAACGTAAAAGATAACAATGGAAACTACATATATGAGCATAGTAAAGAACCAATTGAAGTAGAAAATTCAGACATTGTAGAATATACAATACGTATTTATAACGAAGGAGATATTGCAGGATATGCAAAAGAAATTACAGACAACATTCCAGAAGGACTAGAATTTTTACCAGAAAATGCAACAAATCAAGAATATAGATGGATTATGATAGATGAAAATGGAGAAGAAACAGAAGATGTTACAAAAGCAGAAAAAATTACAACAGACTATCTATCAAAAGAACAAGAACAAGAAGAAGGAAGCAACCTAATAGCTCCATTCGATAGCACAAAAACATCACCAGACTATAAAGATGTAAAAGTAGCATTTAAAGTAATAGCACCTAGCACATATACAGGAATTATAACCAATATTGCAGAAATATCAGACGATAGTGATGAAACAGGAGATGAAGTAGAAGACAGAGACTCTACACCAGATAATAATAACGAAAAAGAAGACGACATAGATAAAGAACATCTAAAATTAACATATTTTGACTTAGCGTTAAGAAAATTCATTACAGCAGTAAACGATACAGAAATAACAAATAGAATTCCAAAATTCACAGTAACAGAAGACGGAAAATACACTTATGAACATACAAAAGAGCCTGTAGAAGTGGAAAATGGAAACATTGTTACATATACATTAAGAATCTATAATGAAGGAAGCAAAGACGGCTATGCAAAAGAAATAAAAGACGACTTACCAGAAGGACTAGAATTTTTACCAGAAAATGAAACAAACAAAGAATATGGTTGGGTTATGGTAGATGAAAACGGAGAAGAAACAGAAGATGTTACAAAAGCAGTATCTATAAAAACAGATTATTTATCAAAAGAGCAAGGAGACTTAAATCAAAGAGATAATCTATTAAATAGATTTGATGCAGACAATATGGAAGAACCAGATTATCGTGATGTTAAAATTGCTTTCAAAGTAACAGAGCCAAATACATCAGACAGAATTCTAATCAACCAAGCACAAATTTCAGACGACTCAGACAAAGATGGAAAAGATGTAATTGATAGTGATTCAACTCCAGATAAATGGATAGAAGGCGAAGATGACCAAGATATTGAAAAAGTAAAAGTAAAATATTTTGACTTATCATTAAGAAAATGGGTAACTGAAGCAATTGTAATTGATGAAGGAAAAGAAACCGTAACACAAACAGGACACAAAGCAGAAGATGACCCAGAAGAACTTGTAAAGGTAGAAATCAAAGAAAGTAGATTAAACAAAGTAGTAGTAAAATTCCGTTATAAAATAAGAGTAAAAAATGAAGGTGAAATAGCAGGATATGCAACAGAAATTTCAGACTACATTCCAGAAGGACTAAAATTTGTAGCAGAAGATAATCCAAGTTGGAAAGAAGTAGATGGAAAAATAGTAACAGATGCTTTAAAAGACACTCTATTACAACCAGGAGAAACAGCAGAAGTAGAAGTAGTACTTACATGGATAAATGGAAAAAATAACTTTGGAGAAAAAATAAATGTAGCAGAAATTAGTAAAGACAAAAATGATAGTGATACACCAGACATTGACTCAACACCAAACAATAAGAAACCAGGAGAAGACGATATAGATGATGCACCAGTTATCTTATCTGTAAAAACAGGAATAGGAATTAATATACAATATACAATATTAACTACTACATCTTTAGGAATTTTAGCATCTGGAGTAATTTTAATAAAAAAATATATCTTATAATCGAAAAACACACAATTAGTATAATTTTCTAATTGTGTGTTTTTATATTATAGTAAGATAATTTATCTACTATTGACCTAAACTCTTATTTTCGTAAGAAAACCTCCAATAATATCTTAAAAATTACAAAAATGTAATATAATTGTAAAATATAGCAAAAAGCAAAACGTAGAATTGAAAATATGTATTTCCGTAAATATTGAAAAAACAGTTAAAAAAATTACTTGAAATACTGACAAATATTACTATTGACGGATAGCATAAAGCCATTTAAAATAAAATATAGATAATTATATCAAAATAAAGGATGGTAAAATTATGAATTGGAGAAAACATTTATTGCACACAATCATAATAGGAATAATATTAATAGGAGGAATATTAATTGCTACACCTTCGCAAGCTTCTATTGATAATGTTGGAAAAAAATTAAATATGAGTATTCCAACATATCGTAAATCTGGTTATGCATATCAAGTAGGTATAACTTCAACTACTACCAAAGAATTAAATATGTGGAAAATATATGAATATAATAGCAATAGTCAAACAATCAAAAACCGAAACAATGCTATATATTGTTTAAAAATGGGTGTTGGTTTTGGATCTTCAAATGGTAGTCCAACAGGCGAAAGAATATACAGAAAATATGCAAATATGAAAAGTCCTCGGACAAGATAAAGCAATTATTGATGAATACAAAAATAAAATCGGTGGAGAACAAAATTATAATGCAATTGTTTGGATTTTAGATCATTGCTACGTTCCAGCACCAAGTGATAGTCCAACAGATGATCAAATAAAAATAGCAAAAGAAAATAAAGAAATATTATTAAGAAGTGCATCAATATCACAAGATAGTATTTTATACCAAGATAAAGATATAATTAATGATTTAATTGATATTGTTCAACAGCTTGCTATTTGGTACTTTACAAATGGAGAAGAGTATAAAGCCGATAGTTTTAATATACAGTTAACAAATAGTACAATGCAAAACTATTATCAAAATCTAGAAAATGTATCAGAACTTAATGAAGATTGGGAATTACTAGATGAACTACAGGATTTATATTCCTATTTTATTGCAGGAGGAGAAGCAAACAAAAATACTGATCCAAGTACAACAGATGTAACAAATCCAATTCAATTAAATTCAGATGGTGCAAAAGTAACTCTACACAAAGATACAAATGGAAGTGAGTATTACTTAGCAGGACCATATAACATAATAAAACAAGGTAATAAAGAATTCACAATAAATGCAAGTTTAAGTAGTAATACTAATACATTTACATTAATAGATCAAAATAAGCAACAAACTACTAATATACAAACTGTAGCGAATAATGGACAGTCATTCTATGTAAAAATTCCTAAAACACAAAATACAAACATAGAAAATGAAAAATTTGTAATTACTACTAAAGTTAAACAAAATACAATTACTTATTGGGAAATGGAAAACGGTACAAATGAGCAACCAGTAGTAGAAATAAAACCAGAAGAAAAAACATTTACGCAAGAAGCACAATTAAAACTTTCAAACTTTGACTTAGCTTTAAGAAAATTTATCACAAAAGTTAACGGTACACAAGTTCCTACAAGAGTACCAAGCGTTAATAAAGATAGTTTATCAACAACAAGCACAACAGCTATCAAAAAACATACAAAAACACCAGTACAAGTAAATCCAGGAGATACAGTTACATATACCATTCGAATTTATAATGAAGGAGATTTAGACGGATATGCTACAAAAGTAACAGACTATTTACCAGCTGGATTAAAATTAAAATCAAATAGTAAGATTAATCAAGATAATCAATGGCAAGAAGAAAGTGGAAATGCAATATATTCTACTAAATTACAAAATGACATAATAAAAGCGCATACTAACGGAGTAGATTTAGCTTACAAAGATTTAGAAGTAGAATGTGAAGTAGTAGCTAACATTTCGGTCAATCAACAAAACCTAAAAAACGTAGCAGAAATAACAGAAGCAAAAGATGAAAACAATGAAGAAATCGTAGATAGAGATTCTCAACCAAACAACTTAACACAAGAACAAAAAAACAACTATCATCCAGAACATTCAACCGATGGATGGGGCTACCAAGATGATGACGATTACGAAGAATTATTAATACCAGGAAAATATTTTGACTTAGCATTAAGAAAATTTGTTACAAACATAAATGAAAAAGAATTAAAGAAAGATGCAAATACATATACAAGAGAACCATCAATTAGCCTTGACGCCTTAACAAAAGCAACCGCAACAACAGCAAGCTACAATCATCAAAAGAATCCACAAGGAGTATCGATTGGAGACAGTGTAATTTATACAATTAGAATTTACAATGAAGGACAATTAGATGGATACGTAAGTGAAGTAACAGATTACTTACCACCACAATTAGAATTTATAAATGACGAATTTAATGCACAATATGGTTGGGTATTAGATGAAGGTCAAAGGAAAGTAACAACAACAATATTAGCAAAGAAACAAGATGATAGCGGAATTTATGCAGATGAAAATGAAAAAAATCTAATAAAAGCATTTGACGGAAGAAAATTAGACTATAAAGAATTAAAAATCAAATGCAAAGTAGTAGCAACAGAAAACTTAGACAAAGTAATTACCAACATAGCAGAAATTACAGGATTCACAGATGCAAATGGTAAAGTAATTACAGATAGAGATTCTCAAGCAAAAAATGCAGAAATACCAAACGATACAGAATTACCAGACTATAAAGGAAACGACACCAATAAATCAGTTTTAAATGATGCAAGTTACTTCTATCAAGGACAACAAGATGATGACGACTTCGAAAAACTAATATTAGAAGAATTTGACTTAGCATTAAGAAAATTCATCACACAAGTAAATGATACACCAGTAACAAGTAGAATACCAAAATTCACTAACGTAAAAGATAACAATGGAAACTACATATATGAGCATAGTAAAGAACCAATTGAAGTAGAAAATTCAGACATTGTAGAATATACAATACGTATTTATAACGAAGGAGATATTGCAGGATATGCAAAAGAAATTACAGACAACATTCCAGAAGGACTAGAATTTTTACCAGAAAATGCAACAAATCAAGAATATAGATGGATTATGATAGATGAAAATGGAGAAGAAACAGAAGATGTTACAAAAGCAGAAAAAATTACAACAGACTATCTATCAAAAGAACAAGAACAAGAAGAAGGAAGCAACCTAATAGCTCCATTCGATAGCACAAAAACATCACCAGACTATAAAGATGTAAAAGTAGCATTTAAAGTAATAGCACCTAGCACATATACAGGAATTATAACCAATATTGCAGAAATATCAGACGATAGTGATGAAACAGGAGATGAAGTAGAAGACAGAGACTCTACACCAGATAATAATAACGAAAAAGAAGACGACATAGATAAAGAACATCTAAAATTAACATATTTTGACTTAGCGTTAAGAAAATTCATTACAGCAGTAAACGATACAGAAATAACAAATAGAATTCCAAAATTCACAGTAACAGAAGACGGAAAATACACTTATGAACATACAAAAGAGCCTGTAGAAGTGGAAAATGGAAACATTGTTACATATACATTAAGAATCTATAATGAAGGAAGCAAAGACGGCTATGCAAAAGAAATAAAAGACGACTTACCAGAAGGACTAGAATTTTTACCAGAAAATGAAACAAACAAAGAATATGGTTGGGTTATGGTAGATGAAAACGGAGAAGAAACAGAAGATGTTACAAAAGCAGTATCTATAAAAACAGATTATTTATCAAAAGAGCAAGGAGACTTAAATCAAAGAGATAATCTATTAAATAGATTTGATGCAGACAATATGGAAGAACCAGATTATCGTGATGTTAAAATTGCTTTCAAAGTAACAGAGCCAAATACATCAGACAGAATTCTAATCAACCAAGCACAAATTTCAGACGACTCAGACAAAGATGGAAAAGATGTAATTGATAGTGATTCAACTCCAGATAAATGGATAGAAGGCGAAGATGACCAAGATATTGAAAAAGTAAAAGTAAAATATTTTGACTTATCATTAAGAAAATGGGTAACTGAAGCAATTGTAATTGATGAAGGAAAAGAAACCGTAACACAAACAGGACACAAAGCAGAAGATGACCCAGAAGAACTTGTAAAGGTAGAAATCAAAGAAAGTAGATTAAACAAAGTAGTAGTAAAATTCCGTTATAAAATAAGAGTAAAAAATGAAGGTGAAATAGCAGGATATGCAACAGAAATTTCAGACTACATTCCAGAAGGACTAAAATTTGTAGCAGAAGATAATCCAAGTTGGAAAGAAGTAGATGGAAAAATAGTAACAGATGCTTTAAAAGACACTCTATTACAACCAGGAGAAACAGCAGAAGTAGAAGTAGTACTTACATGGATAAATGGAAAAAATAACTTTGGAGAAAAAATAAATGTAGCAGAAATTAGTAAAGACAAAAATGATAGTGATACACCAGACATTGACTCAACACCAAACAATAAGAAACCAGGAGAAGACGATATAGATGATGCACCAGTTATCTTATCTGTAAAAACAGGAATAGGAATAAATCCACAATATATAATTATAACTACCGTTTCATTAGGAATTTTAGCATCAGGCACAGTTCTAATAAAAAAATACATTTTATAATATAATAAAAATGCGAGCCTAAGATTTTCTAACAAATTAAAATTTTAAGAAAATCTAAAGCTCGCTATATTAATATACTAAATGTTAAATTTTCTAAAAATTTACATTTTTATACAAAATAGTTTACATTAAAAAATGCTTATGATATAATTTTTTCAGTTTAAAAATAGTGATTTTAGGTTTATAATAATAGGGGTGGAAATAAATGAATCAAATATTATATACAAATAATCAAAAAAGGAAAGGTGGACCTTTAGAATTAAAAACTATTTTCTTAATATTTGCTATCCTTTGCATAGTATTTGGACTAATATTGGCAGGAGTAGCTGGTTTTAATATGCTAAAAAATAAACAAGGAGGTCAAAAACTTCCAATAGTAGAAATATTACAAGAAGGTGCAGTATTAAATTTAAATATAACACACGACAAAAGTATAGATAAAATAGTATATTCATGGAACCAAAATGCAGAAACAGTTTTACAAGGAATGGGAAGAACAGAAATACAAGAAACCATTTCACTTCCAAAAGGAACAAATAACCTTGTATTAAAAGTAACAGATATTAATAACAAAACAACAACCTATCAAAATACCTATACATTACCAGATGGAGATGTAACAAATCCAGAAATAGAATTATTAGTTGAAGGTTCTAAAATAAAAATAGTAGCAAAAGATGAAACAGAATTAGATTATATAATATATTACTGGAATGATGAAGATGAAACAACAGTAGAAGTAAGAGAAGATTCTTTGCAACAAATTGAAGAAAAAATAGATATTTTAAAAGGTGAAAATACATTAACTATAGTTGCTGTAGATAAAGCAGGAAATGAGGCAACAAAAGAACAAGTATTTAAAGGAGTTAAAAAACCAAAAATTGAATTAGGAAAAGATGGAACAAATCTAGTAATAACTGTAACTGATGAAGAAGGATTACAAAAAGTTGAATATACACTAAATGGTACAGAATATTCAACAGATCCACAAAATACAGGAACCCCATTAAATAGAAAAGAATTAAAAATAACGCAACCATTAGCACAAGGTGAAAATAAAATAACAATTAAGGCATATAATATTAGTGGACTAGAGGCGGAAGTTTCAGGAGAAGCAACAATTTAAGCAAAAATTATAAAATTTTAAGTGAAAGAGATTTTAATTAAAATAAAAAATCAAAATACAATAATAAATAATAAAAGAACTTATTTTAAAGAGGGAAAATAATGAGTACAGATACAATTATATATTTTTGCACATATCTTATATTATATTCCTTTGCAGGTTGGGTATTAGAATCTGTATGTAAAACAGTAGAACAAAGGAAATTTGTTAATAGTGGTTTCTTATATGGACCATTTTGCCCAATATATGGATTTGGTGCACTAATTATGCTACTTTGTTTAAGTTTTCTAAAAGAAAAACCAATCTTATTATTCATAGCAGCATTTTTTATCTTATCTGTTTGGGAATATTTAGTAGGAATATTTTTAGAAAAAGTATTTAAAACAAAATATTGGGACTATTCTCACCTAAAATTTAATTTTCAAGGAAGAGTATGTTTAAAAAACTCACTTTTTTGGGGAGTATTAGGAGTATTATTCATTTGTATTATACATCCATTTATAGAAAAATATATCACTATGATTCCAATAGCAATCTTACTTTATATTAACATTATCCTAGGAATTGCAATATTCGTAGATTTAATTTTTAGCATTATTGCAATTACCAACTTTGAATCAATGCTTAACAAAATTAATGAACTAGGAGATAATATAAAAGAAAAAGTAAAAGAACTAAAAGAATTAAATGATAAAAATAGACCAAAAGTTGCAGTTATTGAAAAAAGTAGTATTGAAAATATAGAAAATATAATTCAAGAATTAAAGAGAAAAGAAGCAAAATTAAAAATTCGTATATATAGGCAAGCAAATCGTTTAAAAAAAGCATTTCCAAGTATGAAATCAGAAGCAATTAGTAATTTTTTTAATCAAAAAATAGATATTACAAAAATAAGAAAAAATAACAAGAGAAAAAATAAGGAGTAAATATGGTACAAGAAATTTATTTAATAGATGAAGATAAAGAACTAAAAGAAACGTTAAAAAGAATATTCAAAAACGATAAAGAATACCGTTTTACAAGTGTTGCTACTGATAAATTAGAAGTTGCACTAAAAAATATACCATCTCTTATTATTATCAATGAAGATACTATCAAAGAAGATATTTTAGAAATGTGTGAAAAAATAAAACAAGATGAAGACAACAGCATTACTCCTATTATCATTTTATCTTCCAATAACAATCATGAACATAGACTAGCAATGTTAAAATTATGTATTGCTCATTACATAAAACATCCAATTGACGAAGAATATTTATATTACACAATAAAAAACATATTAAAATTAATTTATATTAACAGAAGAGTAAGTCCACTAACAGGACTTCCAGGAAACGTACAAATACAAGCTGAAATGAAAAAACGTTTTTTAGCAAAAGAAACCTTTGCTATGATATACCTAGACTTGGACAATTTCAAAGCATATAATGATGTATATGGTTTCTTAAAAGGTGACGAAATTATAAAATTCACAGCAAAAACCATTTTAAAAAATGTTCATACAGACGAATATGAAGATAGCTTCGTAGGGCATATTGGAGGCGATGATTTTGTTGCCATTGTTTCAAAAACAGACTATGAGAAAATATGTCAAAATATAATTGCAGACTTCGATACGAATGTATTAAAATATTTTACGGAGGAAGATAGTGAAAAAGGGTATATTGAAGTAGAAAATAGAAGAGGAGTAATGGAGCAATTTCCACTTACATCAATTTCTATTGGAGTCGTAGAAGTAGAAAAAGGAAGATTTCATAATGTACTAGAAATAGGGGAAGCTGGAGCTAGTGTGAAACACTTAGCAAAAACAATTCAAGGAAGTACTTATGTAATAGATAGAAGGAAGCATTACGAAGATAAATAAAACATATTGGAAAAAGTAGAAAAGAAATAAATATTATATATAATAAGAATATAATAAAAAAACTCTCATAAGATATATAAAGTATCAAAGGAGAGTTTTTTTATGGTTGTTATAGATAAAAAAAGAATTCTAATTGTAATGTCACTTGTCACCATTTCTGTTTTTGCCTTCACTTTTCAAAAGGCGCAAATAAAAGAAACAATGCCAACAGTAGCGCTTCCAGTAAGCAACAAAGTAATTGTAATAGATGCAGGACATGGAGTTCCAGATGAGGGAGCGCAAAGTAGTAATGGCACAACAGAAGCAGAAACGAATTTAAAAATAGCTTTAAAGTTGCAAACGTTATTAGAGCAATCAGGAAGCACAGTTATATTAACAAGAAGTGACGAAAATGCGATTTATGATTTAGATAGCAAAACACTAAAGCAAAAGAAAGTATCAGATATCCATAATAGAGTAAAAATTGGAAATGAATCATCAGCAGATTTATTTATATCTATTCACTTAAACAAAATTCCACAAGGTCAATATTGGGGTTGGCAATGTTTTTATAAAGAAGCAGATGAAAAAAGTGTAAAACTTGCTAAAAGTTTGCAAGAAAATTTAAATGACGCGATTCAAAAAGAAAATAAAAGAGTAGCGATGAAATTAGATAATGTATATATCATAAAGCATGTAGAAATACCAATTTCCATTGTAGAATGTGGCTTTTTATCTAACCCAGAAGAAGAACAATTATTACTAACAGATGAATATCAAGATAAGTTAGCATGGGGAATTTATAACGGAATTATAGATTACTTTTATGAAAACTAAGAATAATATTTATAAATAAAATTACTAGATAATAATTATTTATTTTAAAAGTATAAAAAATTAGTTCTAATATTACAATAATATTAAAATTGTATTACAAATTAAAAGTAAATATTGACAATATAAGTAAAAGAAACTATACTTAAATTAGTAGCAACTAATAAACATAATGTATAACGTAATGGAAAAATAAAATAAATTAATCTATAAAAAACTAGCTAAAAGATAGAAAATAATCTAAATATCAATTTATATATATATATATATCTAGAAAAAAGTAGAAAAAAAGGAGAGAAAAACAAATGAAAAAACAAGAGATGAAAATGTTAGGAATGATTATTTTAATAGGAGTTATTGTTATTGGAATTATTTGGCTTATAGTAGGAGGAAAAAA
>CANQXD010000006.1 GCA_947627755.1 uncultured Clostridia bacterium
TTTTTGGTAAAATTCAAAATAAAAAAAGAAAAAGACTGTTGAGCAAAATATTTTTATATACTTTGTCAACAGTCTGAGAAAACAAGATATTGATATCTTGTTTTTTTGTTATAATTAATAAAAAATTTCAAATTGTTGTGAAAAGAATTTGTCATTCTTCGTTGTAAATAAATTCAAATTATTATTTTTCTTCAATATTTGCCTTATTTCCCATAAGCCAAGTCCAGTATTTCCTTCTTTAGTAGAGTAACCTTTTTCATATATTTTTTCTGTATTAATATCTTTGTTTTTATAAGTATTTTCAATAATTAATAATTGCATGTGCTTTCTTGTATCTTTACGAAAAGTTACATTAATTATTTTTTCTTCACATTCAGAAGCAGCTTCAATAGCATTATCCATTAAAATACCAAGAACTCTAGTAAATTCATAAATTTTCATCTGTAGTTCATTCATATCTAAAAAAGCTTCTAAGTGAATTTTAATACCTAAACTATCTGCTTTATGATATTTTGTAGCTAGTACATTATATATTGCAGGGTTGTTTACAACTTTTGGACTTAATGTAGTTAAGTTATTTGAATGTTGAATATCTTCTACTAATTGAGAATAATATTTTTTCAAACCTTCCATATCATTATTATCCATATAACCTACCATACCTTGTAAAATGTTTGCAAAGTCATGACGAAAAGCTCTAGTATTATCTTGCAAAATTTCCAATGTTTTATTATATAATTGTGCTTCTTCTAAATTTGTAGATGTAGTTTCTAATTTAGATACAGTTATTAATGTGTATAAGTTAAAAGAAATATAAGCTATTAAACCTATAAGATTTAAGAAAACTATATAAAAAGGTAAAACTGAAGCATAAAAATAAATAATGTAAATTTGAGTAGCAATTAGGATTATGCCTAGGATTGTATTGATTATCAATAAATATTTATTTTTTGTATTAAAGATATCAAATTTCACAAAATTCAGTTTACAATATTTTAATAGTAGATATATTAGAAATTCCATCGAATATATAATAAATGAAATTGCTAATCTATGAAGAGGAATATTAGTTGCTATAACATAATCAATATGAAAAATTGAATAGTAAATTTTAGCAAAAATTGATTCAAGAATAGCTATAATTATAAAAGGAAGAATTAAACATAAAATTGCTTTAAAGAAATTAGTTCTTAAAATAAACATAATTCCTAAAAACATAACTAAAAAATTAATAAATGCATTATAAGGAGTTGGTATAATAAGTCGACTGATAGTACCAAATATAGATATAAAAATAACATATAAAGCTTTAGATTTATTTGTAGCTTTTATATTTAAAAGTGTGGTAAAAATAAGCATTGTAAAAAATCCTTCTACAAAAGCTAAAGGTATACAGATAATATTAGTAAGCTCCACATTCTCCGTCGTCAAACTACTCCAAATTGTTTGTAAAATTTCCATCATTTTTTAAAACCTCCATTACTTTATTTTTATATTTAGGTCCAATGTAGCATTTCACCTCATTATTTGCATCAAATGCAATAGTATTATCAACTGAACTTACATTTGTAATTTTATTAATATTTGCAATATATGATTTATGGCATCTCACAAAATTATTTGGTAATTCTTCTGAAATCTTAGCAAAAGAGCTATATGTTTCATAAGTTCTATTATCAGTAAAAAAAACTAACTTCATGCCATCCTTTTTTATAAATCTAATACTATCTTCATCAATAATAGTATTTCGATTACTTAAACGAATAAATTTACTCTTCTTTTGCACACCACTAATATCTTCCATAATACGCATAATTGTTTCTTCCAATCTTTCGATTGTAATAGGCTTAGGTATAAAATCAAATGTTTTATATTGATAAGCAATTAGAACGTACTCTAAATGAGCACTGGTAAATATGATATAAACTTGTTTATTTTGTTTACGAATTTCTTTGGCTAAGTCTAAGCCAGATATTTTAGACTTTAAATCAATATCTAAAAAAATAACGTTTACAATGTTGGATCTTATGTATTTCAAAGTGTTTTCAGGTTTTGTAGAAGTAAAAGTAACTTGTGCGTCAAAATGATGCTTAATGAATAGTGATTCTAACATATTGTTAAGTCTATCAAGAATAGCCTTATTATCATCACACAAAACAAAATTTAACATTTTTTATCCTCCGTACAAATATATAATTATATATTTAAATAATAATTCAAAAAACAAATTGGAAAAAATTACCTATTTCTTCGCTAGTTAAATAATAATGCAAAAATTTTGACTTGTCAATAGGAATAAGGAGATAAAAAGCGAAAAAATGTCGAAATATGCAAAAGCTAGTAAAATAAAGAGATATAGAATAAATACAAGAAAAAAATTTAACTAATAAATTTAAAAATAAAACAATAAATTAAAGAAATGTGTAGTAGCTTATAAACATAATATTTGTAAAAATAAATAATTGAAATGCAATTTTAGTTATATATAAATTTTTCTATTCATAAGATAAATAAAGAACATTAAAAAGAAGATTGCGAATAACTTAAAACAAGTAACTACATTTATACTTTAGGAGGATAGATATGAAAAATAAAATAAAATATTTTTTAGGAATTGCTATTATATTGGTATTTACTTACAGCTTAATACTAATAGATAAAGATACTACAATACAGACAAGTTCACAAGAATTAAGCAATAAAAAAATAGAATGGGGAATAAAAAGAAATGATAATCATGAACAACCAGACTTAGGGAGCCTAAATAAAAAAATATTAGACGAATATAAAGGAATTGCAATGGGCAATAAAGACTCAAAAAAAGTATATCTTACCTTTGATGAAGGCTATGAAGCAGGATATACTCCAAAAATATTAGAAGTCTTAAAGCAAAACAACGTAAAAGCTACTTTTTTCATTACTGCACACTATGTAAATACACAGCCAGAGCTAGTAGAAAAAATGTTACAGGAAGGTCATACAGTAGGAAATCATACAGTAAACCATAAAAGTATGCCATCTTTAAGTTTAGAGCAAATAAAAAAAGAAGTAATGGACTTACACACAGCTATTTATGAAAAATTTCAATATGAAATGAAATATATAAGACCTCCAAAAGGTGAATATAGTGAGCAAACAGTAGATTATTGTAATTCTTTAGGTTACACAACTGTTATGTGGTCTTTTGCTTATGATGACTGGGACGAAAACAAACAAGGTAGAGAAGAGTATGCAAAAAAGAAAATATTAGATAATATCCACAATGGGGCAGTTATTCTTTTACACGGAAACTCAAAGGACAATACCAATGTATTAGATAGTTGTATAAAAGAAATAAAAGCAATGGGATATGAGTTTGCAAGTTTAGATGAATTTGAAAGATAAAAATACAAAAGAAAAAACTAAGTTAGACTAAAAATGTAACTAAAGAATAAGAAATTCAAAAAGAAAGGTAGCAATAACAATGAGAAAGTCAAAAAAGAAACAAAACCGTTTTGAAGAATTATTAGAAATTCCAAAAGAAATATCGTCTCAAAATCCCAAAATAACAATAATGGGTTTTGAAGAATTATTTGTAGAAAACTATAAATCCATTTTAGAGTATCAAGACTTTTACGTACGTTTAAGCACACACATTGGTATTATAAATGTAAATGGATTTGAGCTAAAATTAAATGAAATGACGAATGATGACATTCTGATTACTGGAAAAATAGAAGGAATTGATTTTGAAAAAATAGTGGACGAATAAAAAAAGTAAAAAACAATCGACAAATAAGGAGGATTTACTTTGTACATACAAATACTTAAAAATTACATATCAGGCTATGTAAGAATAACAGTAGAAGGATTTTTTATTGAAAGATTCATCAACTTATGTTTAAAAAAAGGAATTCTATTGTGGAATAGTAAGCGAAAAAAAGCAACGTTATTAGAAGTAAACATTCCAGTAAAAGACTTTAGAGAAGTAGCAAATCTTGCTAAACAAACCCAAAATAAAATAAAAATAAAAAGTAAAAAGGGAGTTCCATTTGTTGCTCACCGATATAAAAAAAGAAAAATCTTTTTCCTATTTTTATGTTTCATTATAATAGGAATTCTATTTTTATCAAACTTTGTATGGAATATTGAAATAGTAGGAAATCAAAATATTTCAAAAGAAGAACTAACACAAAGCTTAAAAGAACAGGGGTTAAATATAGGCAGCTTTAAAAATAAAATAGACACAAAACAAATTATTAGCAATATGAGATTAAATCGTAATGACTTAGCATGGATTGGCATTGAATTAAAAGGTACAAATGCTATCATAAAAGTAGTAGAAGCAGATAAAAAACCAGACATTGTAGCAGAAGATGAATATTGTAACATAGTTGCAACAAAAGACGGAATGATTGCCAAAGTAAATGCTCTAAATGGTACACCCCTAGTAAAAGAAGGAGATATAATAAAAAAAGGAACTATTCTCGTAGGAGGATGGTTAGAAGGAAAATATACAGGCACGCGATATGTCCATGCAAATGGGGAAGTACAGGCAAAAGTTTGGTATGAAGAAAAAGAAAAAATAGAGCTAAACCAAACAATAACAAGAAAAACAGAAAATGTAGAAACAAAATATTCCGTAAGAATAAATAATTTTACAATAAATTTTTATAAAACTCTTTCCAAATTTCAAAAATATGATACAATAGAAGAAAATAAAAAATTAAAACTGTTTTCAAATTTTTATTTGCCAATAGAAACAATTAAAAAGACTAATTATGAACTAATAGAAGAAACAGTCTCTTACACCAAAGAGCAAGCAAAAGAGCAAGCAGTAAATAGAGCAAAGCAAAAATTAGAAGCACAAATAGGTCAAAAAGAAAACATAGTAAATGTTTATATTAACTATCAAGAAACAGAAGAATTTATTGAGGCACAAGTCATATATGAAGTGCTAGAAGAAATTGGGACAAAAGAAAAAATCGTATTTTGAAAGGAAGAAAAAGAATGGAAGAAAGAAGTTTAAGAGTATATGCAGATAAAACATTTTTCACAAGAATAACAAACACCATCACCAAATTACTAATTCCTACAAAAATAGGAATTAATGGAATGCTTATTTCTGTTAAAAGAAATGCATTATTAAAAGCTTATGAAACGACCATAGAAAAACAAGATGATGCAGTTAAAAAAGATAATATTCAAAAAAAATACGAAGATGCTTTTAGTTTATATTTAGAAGCAATAGATAAATATGTTATGGATTCAATTTATAAAAAAGTAAAAGCAGGTTCAGCAACAGAATTTGAAAAAGAAGCATTATCAAACTATTATGAGGTAATTCATATTAAAGAAACAGAATATTTGGAATATAAATACCGTAAACAAATATATTTACTTGAACTAGATTATGCAGACATTACAGAATCAAATAAACCAAAATTAATGGAAAAATATCAACCATTCTATATTACAAAAATGGATAGCTTATATAAAGGGCTATTAAAACATTTCTCTATAAAACTAGCAGATAACTTAACATACCAAAATAAAGACGAAATTTATGAGAAAATATTTAAAACATTAGAAGAATATATTACAAATGTCCTTCCTTTAAAAATGGAAAATGATAAATCAGATACTTACAAGCAAATTATAGAAGAATACGAAAAATTTGAAAATTATACAATTGGAAAATTAGATCAAAACGAAGGCATTGAAAAAAGAATGGTATTACTTGCTATAAGTAGAAAACTATTTACACATAGCCTTCCTCTTATTGTAGCAGAACAATGCTATATTAAACTATTAAAAGATGTAAGAAGCTTAATTGTAGATACAAGAGTTATAAAAAAACAAGAAAAAGCATATAGCTTACTAATTCGCTTAATAGAAGATTATAATATTAAATTATTAGCAACAAAAATCTATTGGGACAAGCCAGCAAAACGTGATGAATATAAGGCTTTTTGGAAAGAATATCAAAATTTAGAAGCATTAAAAGAAAAAAATAAAGAAGAATACCAAAAACAAAAAGAAATTCTATTTGTTCGAGCAGACTTAAAAGAAGTATATCAAAACGAAAATAGATATTGTAAAATTATCGAATTTTATAAAAATAAATTAGTATCTTTAGGTGCTATGAAAGAGCTAAAAAATACATATCAATCACAAGGACATTATATAGGAAGGAAAGCATTATGCAGGAAATAGCAGAAACCAAGTTTCTTCATATTGAAGAAAAAAAAGAATTAAAAAGTTTTGTAGAGCAGGTAGTAACTACCTGCTTTCAAGTAGAAAAAATTGAAAACTTAAACTTTTATTTAAGCATTACACTTACTTCACCAGAAGAAATACACAAGCTAAATAAAAAATTTCGAAATGTAGATAAAGAAACTGACGTACTTTCTTTTCCAATGTTTGAAAAGGAAGAAATAGATAAAATAAAAGAACAAAACAAAGGAAATGTATTACCTGAAGCTTTAGGAGACATAGTAATTTCTGTTTCTAAAGTAGAAGAACAAGCAAAAGAATATGGACATAGCTTTGAAAGAGAATTAGCATATATGGTGGTACATGGTTTTTACCATATTATGGGGTATGATCATATAAACGAAGATGAAAAGGCCATAATGAGAGAAAAAGAAGAATATGTATTAACACTGTTAAAGCAAACAAGGTAAAATTAACACAAATGGCAGAAACGGACTAAAGGAGGAAGCAAAAATTGGAAGATGAAAGGTTAAAAAATAAACATTATATTGATTCATGGATAAATGGATTTAAAGGTATTTGGTATGTTATTCGTACCCAAAAAAATGCCAAAATACAATTAGTTATTGCTGCTATTGTTATATTTTGTTGTATTTATTTTAAACTAAATATAACAGAATGTATGTTTTTAAGTTTTGCTACTTTTCTCATTATTATTACAGAAATAATGAATACAGCAGTAGAAGAAACGGTTAACTTGTGTACCGATAAATTTCATCCACTTGCTAAAATTGCTAAAGACGTAGCAGCAGGAGCGGTTGTTTTATCTGCTATTAATGCTGTAGTTATTGCTATTTTTATTATAGTAGGTAGAGTTTTTTAATATTTTTAAGAATTTAATACAAGTAAAATTTGGAAAAAGCAAAAAAATAGCGAACAGTAAGAAAATGAAAGGATAAAGTTAAGAATGAAGGGATCTATAGGAATCAAAATATTAATAGCTATATTAGTTGTATTAGTTATTATAACAGGGGCATTGCTTGCAATAAAAATTTTAGAGGATGGAGGCTTTCAAGGTCAAATTCAAACGGGGCAACAAAATGTAGAAAATAACGGACCAGAAGTAGTAGAAATAAAAGAGCCAAAAACTTTTCAAGGAACAGATAGACCAATTGCAGTAATGATAGACAATCACAAGGACGCTATGCCACAAGTAGGTCTAAATGATGCATATATGGTTTATGAAATAATTGTAGAGGGTGGAGAAACCAGATTAATGGCTTTATTCAAAGGAGTAGATTTAGACCAAATTGGACCAGTAAGAAGTTCAAGACATTATTTCTTAGACTATGCTTTAGAAAATGATGCAATTTATGTGCATTTTGGCTGGAGTCCACAAGCAGAATCTGATATAAAAAAATTAGGAGTAAATAATATTAATGGTATTTATTATGATACCATGAAAGAAAGAACTGAAACATCTCTATTTTGGAGAAGCAAGGAAAAATATGCGCCACATAATGCAATGACTAATACACAACAAATATTACAAATTGCAAACAAATTAAACTATAGAACAACATCAGAACAAAAAAGTGTATTAAACTATGTAGCAGAAGATGTAGAATTAGAAAGTAATATAGAGGCAACTACAGTAACAATTCCATATTCAACAAGTAATGTTGTAAAATATGAATATGACAGTGAAAACAAAAGATATATTCGTTATTCAAAGGGAATTGCGCATACAGATTGGGTAACGGAAGAAGCGATTACTACAAAAAATATCATTATTGTAAAATGCAAAAATTGGACTTTAAGTGATGGAAGCGATAAAGGAAGACAAACCTTAGATAATGTAAAAACATTAGAGGGATATTACATTACAAATGGAAAAGCAATTGAAATTACAGCCGAAAAAACGACAAGAGCAGGTCAAACTGTATATAAAGATTTACAAGGAAATGAAATTGATGTAAGCGACGGAAATACTTTTGTTCAAATTTGTCCAATAAATAGTAAAGTTACAATAGAACCGGGAGAGCCAGCACCAGTAGAAGAAGCAAATACAATAAATGAATAGAAAATGATAAAAAAGGGACGGAGTAAATTCTATAAAAATCTGTGAGGTATTCACAAAGTTTGATAGAATTTACCCCGTCCCTAAAATATGTTACATATATATTACAATATTATTACAATTCATATAATAATATTGACTAATAAGTTATAGGAATATATAATGAAAGTAATAACAACTTATCAACATAATATATGCATTTATAAATAAAACGAAAATGGAAAATAAGAAGTTACAATTTAAATCTTTATATGTAATAAAAAAGGTGGAAAACAAATGAAAAGTACAGAAAAAAGAAATATTCTAATTTTAATAGGAGTAGGAATAATTATTATAGCTACTATTTGGTTATGCACAAAATTAGGAAACAAAGAGGAAAAAGAAACCCCTAATTTACCAGAAGTAAGTAGTGCAAGTCAAGGAGAATACACAAAAGTAGAACAAGATGGAAGTATTGTAAATACAAGTGAAAAATTACACCAAGATAGAGAAGAATCGGGGTTTACAGTAAGTAATATTAGTTTTGCAGAAATCAACGGAAAAACTGTATTAAAAGCACGAATTACAAACAAAACAGGTATAAATCAAGATTCTTTCTTTGGAAGTATTGTATTGTTAGATAAAGCAGGAAAAGAAATAGGAAGAATACCAGTAACTGTAGCTAAAACACAAAAAGGAGAGACAGTAGAAATAGAAGCATATATTACAGAAAGTTATGCAAATGCATACGATTTTAGATTAGAAAAGTAAAAACAGAAAAAGCACATATTAAAAATAAAGGGAGAAAATGTAATATGATAAATACATATATATACAAATTTAATAAATATAAAAAATTAGAAAATAAAGGAATTACCCTAATTTCATTAGTTATTACCATCATTGTGTTAATCATTTTAGCAGGGGTTAGCATTAGTTTCTTATTAGCAGATAATGGCTTATTAAACAAAGCACAGAGTACAAAAAAGACTCAAGATGTAGCAAGTTTGCATGAAGCACTAGAATTAGAAAAAACACCAATACAGTTAGAAAATCAAGGAATGGTAAATTTAGAAGATTATTTAAAACAAATAGAAGCTGGGAAGAAAACATATACATTAAATTCAGTAGAAAAGTTAGATGATGAAAATGCAGTGATAGTAGTAAATGACGAGTATAAGTTTTTGGTAAAGGATAAGAAAAATGGAGATGTAGAAATTATCTATGAAGGAAAAGCAAAAACAGGAGCCTTAACCTTATCAGAAACTAGTAAAACGTATACCTATCCAACACCTGGAACATTTGAAGTAATAAAAAATGAAACAAATGGAGTTTTGACAGTAACATCAAAAAATGAAGAAATAGCAACGGCAAGCATAGAAGGAACAACAGTAACAGTAACACCAGGAACAATGTCGGGAGAAGCAGAAATAGTAGTAAAATCAGCAGCAAATGGAGATTATGCCGAAAATAGAGCAATCCACACTGCAAAGGTATTAAATGGAGAAATTACAATAGAAGCAACCCCATATACCGGAAACTATGATGGAGAAGAACATGATGCCGTAACAAATGTGCGAGTAAATCCAGAAAATGCAGATATAACATACAAGTTAAACGACGGACAAGAAAGTACAGATGTACCAAAAGTAACAGGAGCAAATGAATATACAATATCCATAACAGCGAGAAAAGAAGGATATACAACAAAGACTCAAACCATTACAGTAACAATAGGAAAACAAAAAGACACATCAGGAAACTTAACATTATCAGAAACAAGTGGAATAGTAACTTACCCAACAGTAGGAACATTTACAGTAACAAATAATAAAAGTGGTGGAAAATTAAGTGTAACATCATCAAATACAGACATAGCAACAGCAAGTATTGATTCAAAAACATCAACAATAACAATAACCCCACAAGCAATTACAGAAGATGATCAAAAAGTAACAATTACCGTAAAAAGTGCAGCAACAAATGATTATGAAGAGCAAACGACAACTTATGCAGCAACAATAAAACAAGGAACAATGACAATATCAGCAAAAGAATATTCGGGAACTTATGATACAAAGGCACATGCAGCAGTATCAGAAGTATCAACAAGTCCAACAGGAGGAAGCATAACATATAAATTAGATGGTGTATCGAAAGGCTCGACAGTACCACAAATAACCGATGCAGGAAATTATAACATAACAATTTATGCGACTTTAGCTGGATATAAACCAGCAACAGAGACAAAAACAGCATCAATTAGTAAAGCAACAGGATATGTAACATTGTCATCATCAAGTGGAACATGTAAAATAGGAGAAAATACAACCATTACAGTAGCAAGTCATTCAGGAACATTATCAGTTTCATCATCAAGTACAGGAGTAGCAACAGTAACTTTAAATGGAACAAATGTAACAATTACTGGAAAATCAAAAGGAAATACAACTATTACCGTAAAAAGTGCTGCAACTACAAACTATACTGAAGCAAGTGCAAATTATTCAATAAACGTAACTGGAGGAACCCCAATCTATTATGTTAAAGATGGTATAGTTCAAAACAATTTTGTTGCAACTTGTATTGCTACTGATAGCTATTCTTGGGACTTAGACGAAGTATTTACATTTAATAAAGGTGCAAATACAAATAACACTTACCTAGGTTGTGGTGATAGTGAAGAAGAAATGTTTGCTAGATGGAAAATAAACTTAAACACAGGAGGATGTAAATATGTGGACATTTCTGTAGAAGTAGATAGAGGCGAGGTATATAATGATGTAGATAGTCTATATTCTTCTAATCATGGTACTTATACTGATACTCTTGAAGTAAGCGGTTCGAATTTTATTTTAACTTTAGAATGCAACGGAGTCATAACACATCCGGGCTATGTTAAAATTAAAACACTATATTTCCATGATTAGTAGGGTTTTATATAAAAAACTATAAAAATACGAATATATCAATGTGAAATGAACTTAAATTATTAAACAAACGAGTTTAATAATTTGAGTTCATTTTTTTATCTATATGTAAAAAAGCATAGTATAAGCAAAATATAAGTGCTAATAAATTTTTTATATTTTTATTAACATCTACTTTTTACATAAAAAATTATGACTATCCTATTGCGATTTTTTTCTATGCGTGATAATATGAAAAAAGAAGTAATAAAAAATATAGTAAAATAAAAAGAACTGACTAAATTTTACAAATTTAGCACAAGAAATTTGATAAAATAATAAGTACCAAAAATAAAATAATAAAACAAATAGATAATTAAAATAAAACAAAGAATAGGAGAAAGGAATGGAAGAAAAATTTAAATCTGGATTTGTATCTATGATAGGAAGAACAAACGTAGGAAAATCAACAATTATCAATGGCTTAGTAG
Organism: uncultured Clostridia bacterium; assembly: GCA_947627755.1. GTDB lineage: Bacteria > Bacillota > Clostridia > TANB77 > CAG-508 > UMGS1663. The sequence goes on from CANQXD010000006.1 coordinate 11,655, forward strand.
GAGAAAAAGTAGCAGCAGTAGCAAACAAAGTGCAAACAACAAGAACTGCCATCAAAGCAATTGTAAATAGAGAACATTCCCAAATAATATTTATTGATACACCGGGAATTCATAAGCCAAAATCAAAATTAAGTGAAACCATGTTAGATACTGCATTTACTTTCATTCATGATGTTGATTTAGTGCTTTTTGTTATAGATGCAACATCAAAGGAAATAGGCAGAGGAGATAGTAGAATCTTAGAAAAAATAAAAGAAGAAAAAAGAAAAACAATTCTAGTATTGAATAAAATTGATAAAGTAACTCAAAAAGAAGAACTACTTAAACTTATTGACTTATACCAAAAAGAATATAATTTTACTGCAGTAGTACCAATTTCAGCAACCAAAAAAGAAAATTTAGAAGTTTTATTAGACGAAATAGAGAAAAACCTAAAAGAAGGACCTGCTTATTACGATATAGACGAATACACTGACCAAACTACAAGACAATTAGTAGAAGAGATTATTCGTGAAAAAGCATTAAAATTATTAGAAGATGAAGTGCCACACGGAATTTATGTAGAAACAGAAAAAGTAAAAACACGAAAAACCAAAGAAAAGCAGGAAATATATGACATAGACGCTACTATTTATTGCATAAGGGAATCTCATAAAGGCATAATAATTGGAAAAGGTGGAAGCATGCTAAAAAAAATTGGAACTTATGCAAGAGAAGACTTAGAAGAAATGTTAGGTACAAAAGTCAATTTAAAAATTTGGGTAAAAGTAAAAGAAGATTGGCTAAATAATGATGCAATTGTAAAAAAATTTAAATTGCAATAAAAAAATTAAAAATATTATTTTGTGTTGTTAAACAATGCAAAAACCATAACTTTCCAAGTATAAAATAAGAAAAACGGCAAAAGATAAAAACAAAAGGAAAAGGAGAGAAAAGCGTATGATAAAACAATTAGCATGGAATGCATTTAAAAATACAGGGGACATCAACTCTTATTTAGAATTTGTGGAAGTAGAAAATATGGAAAAAGAAATGGAAAAAAATTTACTTATCACAGAAGAAAAGAAAAAACCAAATTTAGGAGAAAATATAGGGATTGATACAAAATAGAAATAAAATGATATAATACTAAAGAATATGAAATAAGTTTTATAATCAACATGAAACAAAATGGAGTAAAACATGGGAACAATAAAAACGAAGGGAATAGTAATTGCAGAAAACAATATGGGTGATTTCGATAAAATGATTACCCTTTTAACCCCAAACGGAAAAATTGGATGCTCTGCCAGAGGTGCAAGAAGACCAAAAAGTCAGCTAATGGCAGGCACTCAATTTTTGTGCTTTGGGGATTATATGCTATTTAAGAGTTCAAGCACTTATACTTTAAACTCTTGTGAAACTATAGAAATATTCTATTCACTTCGTACCGATTTAGATAAACTAGAGTATGCTTCTCATATTACAAAAATAGTACAAGATGTTACTTATGAAAATCAAAATACATACAAAATATTACAGTTATACTTAAATACTCTGTATGTTATTTCAGAAACGGATATGGACTTAGAATTTGTACTTTCAGTTTTCAAATTACGTCTGTTATGCCTATTAGGATTTACTCCAAAAGTAGAAAAATGTGTTTCTTGCAACGAAGAAAACATACAATATTTCAGTATAAAAGATAATGGCTTCAAATGTAACAATTGTGCAAAGCAAGATACAGGTGCAATTCAAATATCAGAATCTACAAAAAAAGCCATTCAATATATAGTAATGGCACCAGCAAAAAAAATATATTCTTTTCAAATTTCAGAAGAAAACAAAAAACAATTAGCAATGATAAGTAAATTATATATGGATGTAAAATTAGAAAAAGAATACAAAATGTAAAAACTATTAGTTAGCAAAAATAATAGTTTTTATTTTTTGCTATTTTATCAGGTGAAACATTACTTAATATTTTGAAAAAATCTTGTAATCTAACTCTAACTATGATATAGTAAATGGAAAGTAGGAGGCAAAACTATGTGGGGAGATATAGCAATTGCATTTTTATTAGCATTTATTACATCCTTTGTATTAACACCATATACCATAAAAATTGCAAAAAAAATAGGAGCAGTTGATATACCAAATGATGAAAGACGTATACATAAAAAAGCTATGCCAAAATTTGGTGGTCCTGCTATTATGATTGCATTTTTATTATCTACCATATATTTAATAATAACATCTTCTATTGAAGGAAATTTAAATTTATTTGGACCAGAAAACTATAGCACAAAATTACTTGGTTTTTTAGGAGGAATGGCTGTTTTAGGAATCTTTTGCTTTTTTGACGATATAAAAGGAATACATCCTCTTACAAAATTAACAGGGCAAACCATAGCAGCAGGAATAGTTGTTGCTAGTGGAATTAGAATAGATAATTTTGCTATTCCTTTTTTAGAAGAACATGTAATGTTAAATATTAGTAATATATTTTCTATTATATTAACCATGTTTTGGATTGTAGGAATTACAAATGCCATTAACCTAATAGATGGATTAGATGGTTTATCTAGTGGAATTGCAATTATTTCATGTATATCATTACTAATTATATTTGCATTAAACGCTTCACCACTAATTGCTATTATTATGATTACAGCACTAGCAGGAGCCTTAACAGGATTTTTACCATTCAACTTTAATCCAGCAAAAACCTTCATTGGAGATATGGGGTCTAACTTCATAGGTTATACATTAGCAGTAGTATCCATATTAGGAATTGCAAAAACAGCAACAGCCTTTGTTGTAGTACTTCCCATTTTCGTATTAGGACTTCCTATATTTGATACACTATCTGCTATAGTAAGAAGACTCATCAAAGGAAAATCCTTAAAAGCAGTAATTCAAGCAGATAAAAATCATTTACATCATAAACTAATAGAAAAAGGGTTTTCACAAAAAGAAGCGGTACTATTATTATATGGAATTAGCGTAGCGTGTGGAATGTTTGCAATTATCTTATTTGAAAGTGATTTATGGAAAGCCATTTCATTTGCCTTAATGGTAGTAGCAGTGGTTTGCATAGGATATAAAGAATTCTTTAAAATGAAAGAAGGTGAAAAAGGTATGTATAAATGTTTAGCCTGTGGATATGTATATGATCCAGAAATAGGAGATCCAGATAGCGGAATAGCACCTGGAACAAAATTTGAAGATATTCCAGAAGATTGGGTTTGCCCACTATGTGGAGTAGGAAAAGATATGTTTGAAAAAATAGACTAACGAACAGGAGGGACGCCCCTTTTCGTTCCAAAATGGAACGCTGGGGACACCCTTTTATTTTTTTAAAATAAAAAATTTGATAGAGAATAAAAAATATGTTATAATACCTATTATTCTAAAGGAAAAAGCAAAGGGAGAAAAACATGGATAAAATACAAAAATTTTTAGCCTATAATGGAAAAATAAACATTACAGCTGTAGAAACTACAGAACTAGTAGAAAAAGCAAGAAAAGTACACGACTTAAGCCCAGTAGCAACAGCAACACTTGGAAGATGCTTAAGCATGGGAGCGTTAATGGCAAGTAATTTAAAACAAGAAGAAGATAGTATTACACTTCAAATAAAAGGAAATGGTCCAATAGGAGGAATTACAGTTACAGCAGACGGAAAAGGACGAACAAGAGGATATGTAGAAAATCCACAAGTAGATGTTCCTTTAAGAAAAGACGGAAAGCTAAATGTAGGAGAGGCAGTAGGAAAAGATGGCTTCTTATATGTAATAAGAGATATTGGATTAAAAGATCCATATATAGGAATGTCAAAATTAGTTTCAGGAGAAATAGCAGAAGACTTTGCAAACTATTATTACACATCAGAACAAAAAAACACAGCAGTAGCATTAGGAGTTCTAGTAAATAAAGATGGCGTAAAAAAAGCAGGAGGCTTCATAGTATCTAGCATGCCAGACGCTACTGAAGACGAACTATTCATCTTAGAAAATCGTTTGCAAGAAGCAAAGCCAATCTCACAAATGTTAGAAGAAAATATGAGTTTGCTAGAAATTGCACAAGACATCACAGGAGATAGCAATATAAAAATACTAGAGCAAGAAGAAAGTGTGCCAAAATACGAATGCAACTGTAGTAAAGAAAAAATGGAAAACGCTTTAAAATCAATAGGAAAAAAAGAACTACAGAAAATTATAGAAGAAGATAAAAAAGCAGAAGTAGTTTGCCACTTTTGCAATAAAAAATATATGTTTAACGAAGAAGAACTAAAATGTCTCATTGGGGACGTTTCCTAAAGAGACATTGGGGTACCATTGGGGACGTTTCCTTTTGGTATATCTGTCCCTTTTGGTATCTTTTATTGCAAAGATTAAAATTTATGTACATAATAGGAGGAAAAATGGAATTAATAGTAGGACTTGGAAATCCGGAAGCAGACTATAGTAAAACAAGACACAATATGGGTTTTAATGTTATAAATGAATTAGCACAAAAATATAGCATTGAAGTAAATAAGAAAAAGTTTGATAGTCTATATGGAGAAGGCATTATAGAAGGAAAAAAAGTAATTTTGCTTAAGCCACAAACTTATATGAATTTAAGCGGAGATGCTATTATTCAAGTTGTTCGTTTTTACAAAATTCCAATTGAAAATATATATGTAATATATGACGATATGGACATTGATCCAGGGCAAATAAAAATCAGAAAAAAAGGTGGAGCAGGCTCTCACAATGGTATGAAATCTGTAGTAAGTAACTTGCAAACTGAAGAATTTGCAAGAATTCGTGTAGGAATTGGAACACCAAAAAATAAGCAAGATGCTATTTTATATGTAATAGGTGCTATTCCAGAAGATGAAATAGAAATGCTAAATAATGGAGTAAAAAAAGCAACAGAAGCAATGGTTTCAATATTAAAAGATGGAATTGATAAAGCAATGAACACATTTAACTAAAAAAATAATTTTGAAATTATTATATGAGGAGAAATATACATGAAAGAATTAGTCATCATTCAAAAGCAAGAAGAAAAAGAAATTGCTTATATAGAAGATGGTGTTTTAAAAGAATATTATACGGAAAAAGAAGATAAAAAACGTTTAGAAGGCAATATTTATATAGGAAAAGTAACAGATGTATTATCAGGAATGCAAGCTGCTTTTGTAGATATTGGTCAAGAGAAAAAAGCATTTTTACATATTCGAGATGTACTACCAAAAAAGAGCAATATAACAGGAAATAAAAAGGAAGATTTAGAAAAATATAATATAAAAGACTATATTAAGCCAAATCAAATGGTTTTGGTACAAGTAAAAAAGGATAGTAACAATAGCAAAGGGGCAAGAGTAAGCACAAACATTCAAATAGCAGGAAGATTTGTAGTTGTGCTTCCAGAAAATGATTTTATTACAATTTCACAAAAAATAGAAGATGAAGAAGAAAAAAACAGACTAATAACAATTATAAATAAAGTAAAAAAAGATAAGAAAGTAGGCATTATTATTCGTACAGCAGCAGAAAAGAAAGAAGCAAATTTAATACAAAAAGATTTACAAAATGCAATGCAAAAATTAGAAAATTTACAAAATGAATTTGAAAAACAAAAAGAAAAAAAAGAGCCTATCATATTACAACAAACAGATACTATCTTAGAAAGAATTTTATTGGATTTAGCAGATAATGGTTTAGACAGAATTTTAGTAAATACTAAAAAATTACAAGACGAAATAAAGAAAATTTTAATAGCATTGCAAGAAGAAGTAGTAATACCAATAAAGCTAGAAAAAGAAAATTTAGAAAATAAATATGATATAGAAACTCAAGTTCAAAAATTACAAAACAGAAAAATTTGGCTAAAATGTGGAGGCTTTATTACTATAGATAAAACAGAAGCGCTAACTGCAATTGATGTAAACTCACGGAAAATTTACAGGTAAAGAAAACTTAGAAAAAACAGTATTAAAAGTAAACAAAGAAGCTAGCATAGAAATAGCAAGGCAATTAAGACTTCGTGACATTGGTGGAATTATTATTATAGACTATATTGATATGCAAGAAGAAAAAAGCAAAGAAGAAGTAATAAAAACATTAAAAGAAAGCTTAAAAGAAGATAGAGCAAAAACGCAAATTATGCAATTTACAAAATTAAACTTATTAGAAATGACAAGAAAGCATATATTTAGTGAAGAATAGAGCCTGTTTTTAAGTATGTTTTTTGGGACGGAGGAAAAAACAGGTAAAAAAGGAAAGATTTTGATATAAAAGCAAAAAGGACGGACATTTTGTCCATCCTTTTTGCTGACTATTATTTTACTTCTTACATCTCTTAAATCATTATAAAAAAATAGTTTATCCTAAAATTTTCTTTAATTCTTCATGCCTTTTAATTTTTTGCGTAGTTGTCTTAATTAAAGGCTCATCTGTAACAAGAATTTCACGAATGTATTTGTAAGCAGGCATTGACTTATTTACCATAGTTTTAATATCTTGCCAAATAAGTGAATGATAATCTTCTTGTTTCTTAGAAGGATATTTTTCTTTCATAATATCTTTATTATAAACAATTTTAGCACATAAAATATAATCATCATCCTTTGGATCTTTTTTTCCAAATACCATACTTTCTTCCACATAAGGAAGTTTGTTAATCAAAATTTCTAGTTCTTCTGGATAAATATTCTTTCCATTTTTTAATACAATTACATCTTTTTTGCGACCAGTAATAAATAGAAAGCCGTCTTTATCAAAATAACCTAAATCGCCAGTGTAGAACCATCCATCTTTTAAGACTTCCTTAGTAGCTTCTTCATTTTCATAGTAACCAAGCATAACAGTTGGTGCTTTTGCTTTAATTTCACCAATTCCTTCTTTATTTGGAGAATCAATTGCAATATCAATACCAGGAAGAGGGAATCCGACAGAGCCAAGTTTTTTATATTTGTCATTTTCGCCTGCTAAAACAGGAGAAGTTTCCGTTAAGCCATAGCCTTGCATTAAATTGATACCTAAATTTAGAAAACCATGGATTGCATCCTTACTCATTTGGGCTCCTCCTGCAATGAGAATACGTAAATTTGGTGCGAAATTATCTAAGACAGGTTTCATTACCTTTCTTCGAATATCGATGCCAAATTTTAAAAGAAAATTGCAAAAAGAAGATAGTATTTTAATCAAGGTATATTTCTTTTGCTCTTTTAAGGCTTTTTCTATTTTTTTATACATAATTTCAAGCATTAAAGGAACGCAAACAAAACCAGTAACATGGTATTCCTTTAAATTATTTGCTACGTGTCGAATGCCATCACAAAATGCTACAGTAATACCACTATAAGTGCCATATAAAAAGGTACAGGTCGATTCAAAAGTGTGGTGAAGCGGTAAGAAGGATAAGAAAACATCTTCTTTACGAATATCTGTCATTTGAGAAAGGCTATAAATATCAGCACAAATATTAGCTTGAGATAGACTAACAGCTTTGGAAATAGAGGTTGTCCCAGAAGTAAATAGCATAATTGACATAGCATTATTATCAATTTCTACTTCATTATAGCGAGTATCTCCATTTTCTAATTTATTCTTTCCGTTTTCTAATAATTCACTATATTTTAAAAACGCAGAATTTGGCGTATCGTCCATGCAAATATAATAATTTAAATTAGACTTGCCTTCTTTTCTAAGTTTTATAAATGTTTCTTGGTATTGTTTATCAAAAATAACAGCATCTGCTTTACTTCGAATAATTAAACTTTCAAGCTCATTACTAGGGAGAGATTTATCAAGAGGAACGGCGATTATGTTTGAAGTAGTAATACCCAAATAAGAAACGCACCATTCATAACGATTTGGACTAATAATGGCAACGCGTTTTTTAGTTAGTCCTAAATCTATTAAACTAGTTGCCAAACTTTTTATATCACAAACAAATTCACGATAGGTTCTATTGATATATTCTTTGGACTTAGGCTCTAATTTATAAGTGAAAGCAATTTTATCAGCATACTTTGCTTCATAACGTTCTACTAATTCTCTAAAATTATAAATTTCATCTGCTTCATATAATTTTCTTTTTGAATCTTCCAAAATAAACCCCTCTTTTCTTATTTTATTCACTTATTATATCTTATTTTAAGGAAAATGGCAAGAATGAAAAATGTCGAGTTTTGTAAGAAAGTTATAAGATATTTTAAATGGAAAATATTTACAAATAGGAAATAAGATTATATAATTATGTTTACTAAAACAATAATAAAAAATGAGGTAAGTGTGCAGTATATAGGAAAAATAAATAGGAAACAATTAGGAAAATATAGAAAAAGACTTGTAACAGATGAAGTAATCTTAACAAATGAGAGAATAAAGCATATAAAAGAACATCATCCAGGAGATTATGAAAAATATGCTATCTATATTCCTAAAATCATAGGTAATCCAGATTATATCATCAATGACAATAAAAATTTAGATACATTGTTATATATAAAAAGAATAGAAGAAGATTTTAAAAACGTGCAAATAGTAGTAAAATTAAACACAAATAAAAATGAAAAGGAAAAAAAGAATACAATATTAACATTATGGAAGATAAAAGACAGAACATATAAACAATTATTGAGAAACAAAGAAATAATATGGAAAAGACTAGACAATTATGAATAAAAATAGTATAATGAAAGTACAATAAAGAGTAGTTATTTGAGGTGGTAAATTTCGTGCCGACCACACGCCGATGGCAAGACAGGGGAAAACCCGAGTAGATGTAGGAGAAGGGCACGCCTACCAAATAACTAAAAAAAGTAGGTGGTTGCAGCCACCTACTTTTTTTGTTTTCTTTTTTTGAAAACTATACACAAAACAAAACACTATAAGTTTTTTATACTTATATTATATACAATTATAAAAAAAATGCAATAGGTTTTATAATTTTTCACCATAAAAATGAAAACTATTGCAAATAACTTAAAAAGATGTTAGAATAAAATATATTATTTTTTATTCCTTATTCACAGTCCATCACACAATAAACTGTAACAGACAACGAAAAAAGCTAAATAGCAAAAGGAGGAAAAAGTATGGAAAGAGTAGTAATTACTACTAAAACCTGTCCGTGTTGTAAGTACCAATATCAGACAGTGGAACATTACAAAGTGGTGCAAAAACAGGTAACCAAGAGGGTGCCACGAATAAAAAATGGTAAGCCTGTAGAAATTACGCCATGGGAGAAGATGGAAATAAATCAGTATCCTTATGGAGAATTAGCAAGAAAGAAGACAAAAGTGGTAAAAGTTCTAGAACCACAAGAAGAACTTTCAAAAAGTGGCATACCCAGAGGGCGAAAAGATTTTATACCCATTAAAGTAGTAGTTGGACGTGATATCGAAGTAATAGGAATGGAATGTCCTAATTGTGGTATTTATATGAATGCTGGAAAGTGTACGACAAAAGAAGAAAAACAATTATAATAAAAATTGGTAAAAAAGTAGGTGGTTTTAGCCACCTACTTTTTTTCTATAACCTTTTCATTTCCTCAAATCTTTTAATTTTCTGTGTAGTTGTTTTAATGAAAGGCTCTGTTGTTATTTTAATATCAAATATATTTTTATATTTTGGTATTTGAGTATTTACCTTTTTAACTTCTTCTTTCAAAAAGCTATAAATTTCTTCCTCTGTTTTTCCTTGGAAAATCTCATTTTGCGCGTCATACACTAATTTAGCACAAATTCTATCTTGGTTATTAGGGGCAACATAAACAAAACTTTCCACAACATAAGGAGATTCATTTAGTAAAGTTTCAATTTCTTGTGGGAAAATTTTCTTTCCACTTGTTAAAACAATCATATCTTTAATTCTACCAGTAACGAAAAGGTAACCATCTTTATCAATATAACCTAAGTCACCAGTATGGAAATAGCCATCAATCATGACTTCTTTAGTTTTTTCTTCATCTTCGTAGTAGCCAAGCATAACATTTGGACCTTTTACAGTAATCTCTCCAATTCCGTTTTCATCTGGATTAGCAATTTTAACTTCTTGGCAGAATTGTGGACGTCCTGCACTACCAGGTTTCTGATATTTATCATTTTCTGCAGAAATAACAGGAGAGGTCTCTGTTAAACCATAACCTTGAATCATAACGACACCAATACTATTGAAGAATTTAATAACTTTTATATCAGCAGAAGCAGAACCATAAATAATGGTTCTTAGTCTTCCACCTAAGTTATCTAAAATGCTTTTAAATAGCTTTCTTCTAATATCAATATGGAAGAATAGTAAGAAGTTAGAAAGTGCCATCATCATTTTTACAGGAATTTCTAATTTCTTTTGTTTAATTGTTTTCCAAATTTGTCGATACATAATTTCCAAAACAGCAGGAACACATACCATACCACTAATTTTATATTCCACTAAGTTTTTTGCAATATGTTTTAAACCATCACAATAGCAAATTTCAAAACCAACAAAGAAGCAGAATAAGTAAGTGGCTGTGCACTCTAACGTGTGATGCAAAGGTAGAAATGATAAAATATTATCATCATCTCTTGCCTTAATTAAAGTAGTCATACCAGATACATTAGAGCAAATATTTCTTTGGGAAAGCATAACAGCTTTTGACATACCAGTAGTTCCAGAAGTAAAAATTAAGACAGATAACTTGTCTGGATCAATTTTAATATTATCATAAGCAGTATTACCATTAGCAAGAAGCATTTTACCTTCTTCAATTAGTTGCCAAAAAGAAAGAATTCCGTTTTCTTCATCATGGCTATTTGCATTCATATTGATATAATATTTTAAATTGGTTATATTCTTTTCTTTAATACTCTTAAAAGTTTCTAAAAACTTTCCATCAAACACAACAGCTTCTGCCTTACTTCTGATTAAAGAAGTTTCAATTTCATTTTGTGGTAAAAGATGGTCAAGTGGAACAGAAACCATATTTCCATTGTTAATTGCCATATAAGATACTGGCCATGGGTATTGGTTATGGCTAATAATAGCTACTTTTTTACCCTCTAGCCCCATATCTAAAAGTTTGGTAGAAAGTGCTTTTACATGCTCAAAATGTTCCTTAAAAGTAACATGTACATATTCTGGAACCTTTGCGGTAGAATCTTTTTTATAAGTAAATGCAACTTTATTGGCAAATTTAGCAGTTGCCGTATCAATTAACTCACGAAAAGTATCTACATGCATTTCAGGATAAATCATATTTTTTTGTGGCTTAAAAGTATCGCTCATGTTAAAACTCCTATCTTTGTTGAAATTTTTCTTCAACTTATAAAAATCTAATTTCGCTCCTTCATTATATTCTAAAATGAAAAAAATTACAAGGAAATTGACTATTTCGTTTAATATTTTTTGCTCGTAAAATAATACAATATTTGACAAAAATTATTTACAATAAATTAAAAAGATAATATAATAAATAAAATATTAGAAAGAAGGTAATTATATGAAACAAATTATTGTCATAAATGGAAGTGGCGGAGTAGGAAAGGATACATTTGTAGAATTTTGTCAGAAATATTGCAAAATTAAAAATATTTCTTCAGTAGATAAAGTAAAAGAAGCAGCAAGAGTTCTAACAGGTTGGGATGGCTCTAAAGATGAAAAATCTAGAAAATTGTTAGTTGATTTAAAACAATTAGGAATACAATATAATGATGCACCTTTTAAGTACATAGTAGAAAGTGCAGAAGAATTTAAAAACACAGAAGATGAGATAATGTTTGTTCATATTAGAGAAATTGAAGAAATAGAAAAAGTAAAAAAAGCTACTAATGCAAAAACATTATTAGTTACTAATAAAAATGTCCCTATTATTACATCTAATGAGTCAGATAAAAATGTTATGAATTATCAATATGATTTTTATATAAAAAATGATGGAACACTAGAAGATTTAGATATGGTTGCGAAAAAATTTATTAGCAGTTTTAGAGAAAAAGAACAAGATACAGAAAGATAAGGAAAAAATAATTTTAAGATAAATAAGTTATCATATCTATTTGTACCCCTTAAAAAACGCAGAAAGGATAGAAATAAAAAATGAAAGTAGGGTTTGTTCATTTAGGATGTAGCAAAAATTTAGTAGATACAGAAATGACCATAGGATTGTTTAAAGAAAATGGCTACCAAATTGTAAACAATGCAAAAGAAGCCGATATTATTGTAATCAACACTTGTGGCTTTATTACCCCTGCCAAAGAAGAAGCCATAAACACCATTTTAGAAATGGCAGAAGAAAAAAAGAGAAGATGCCAGTATTTAATCGTTATGGGATGTTTAGTGCAGCGCTATAAAGAAGACTTGCAAAAAGCTATTCCAGAAGTAGATTTATGGATTAAATACGACTCTTACAATACCATCTGGGAGCAAATAGAAGAAGTAATTAAACCTGAAAAAACAAAAGCAAAAACCTTAGATTTTTTAAATAGGACCATTACAACAGGAGAAAATTTTGTTTACTTAAGAATTGCAGAGGGTTGTAGCAATTTCTGTACATATTGTGCTATTCCTAAAATTAGAGGAAAATATATTAGTAGAAAAATAGAAGATATTTTAGAAGAAGCAAAGCAACTTGCAAAAGAAGGATATAAAGAAATCATTGTTATTGCACAAGATACCACAAAATATGGAATAGATTTATATGGAAAACCACGCTTAGCAGAACTATTACAAAAACTATGTAAAATACAAGGTATAAAATGGATTCGTTTCTTATATGCTTACCCAGAAACCATTACCGATGAACTAATAGAAGTAGTAAAAAAAGAAGAAAAAATTTGCTCATATTTTGATATTCCGATTCAACATATTGCAAATTCAGTATTAAAAAGAATGAATCGAAAGAGTGACAAGCAAAGTATAGAAAAGTTAATTACAAAATTAAGAAAAGAAATTCCTAATGTTGTAATTCGAACAACAGTAATGGTAGGTTTCCCAGGAGAAACCAAAGAAGACTTTGAAGAATTATATGAATTTGTAAAGAAAACGAAATTTGATAGATTAGGAGCCTTTTCTTATTCTAAAGAAGAAAATACACCAGCAGAAAAATTGCCAAATCAAATTCATTGGAACACAAAGAGAAGTAGATACAATAAAATTATGGGCTTGCAACAAGAAATAGCAGAAGAAAAACAAAAAGAATTAATTGGAACAAAATTGGAAGTATTAGTAGAAACCAAAACTTTTGATAACCAATATTATGTAGGAAGAAGTTATCGAGAAGTACCAGACATTGACGGACTAATTTATATTCCTATGACCGAAAAAGACTTATTAGGAAAATTTGTAACGTGCACGATTACTGGTGTACAAGGCTATGATTTAATAGCAAGTTTATAAAAAAGAATGAAAAAATATAAGAATAGCCCTAAATAAAATAGTTATTTAGGGCTATAAAATGTCTTAAAGATTGCATTAAAAATCTAAAAGCTTAAAATCTTTTACGACTTCATCAATAGAAGGGTCATGTTGATCTGTAAACTTACCAAAGATAACATTATTATCACAAAAAGATTTTGGAACACTTTCTTTCTGCTTATTTTTCATAATGCCTAAAAATGTTCCGGTAAGTCCGCCTCCTAAGATGCTAACACATAGTAAGATAACAGATAAAGTACTACTCATTTGAAGTTCTCCTTTCAGACATCTTTTATGAAAAGTTTTTAGTTATATGAAATTATATCATAAAATCATGAAAAATAAAAGACCTATTATTTTTAATAAAAAGGAAAGAAATGGATGCGTCCCAAATCTTTCCTTTTTTTTATTTATTAAAATCAACTTTTACATTTTTTCTTGCTTCTTCACTATCTACAGTAAATAAAGGCTCTGGTTTAAAGTTAAACATAGAAGCAACAATATTATCTGGAAATACTTCTACTTTCGTATTATACATCATAGCTGTATCATTATAAAATTGTCTTGCAAAAGAAATTTTATTTTCAGTTTCTGTCAAACTATTTTGTAGTTCACTAAAATTTTGATTTGCTTTTAAATCAGGGTAGTTTTCAGAAACTGCCATAATAGTTTTTAAAGCGCTAGACAAAGCATTGTCTAATTCAGCTTTTTCTTTTACAGAACTTGCATTAGTCCAAGAAGAACGAAGTTCAGTTACTTTTTCTAATACTTCCTTCTCATGAGTCATATAACCTTTTACAGTTTCTACTAAATTTGGAATTAAATCGAATCTTCTTTGTAATTGAACTTCAATTTGACTCCAAGCATTTCTTACTTTTTGTCTTGCTTTTACCAAACCATTATAAACACCAATGATAAATAGGGCAATGACAACAACAATAGCTAAAATGATAAAAAATATAGTCATAATAAAATCCTCCTTTTTAATTAGTACTATCATAACATAGATAAAATAAAATAACAAGTCAAAATTTTATCTTCCGCCCATTCCGGCCGCCTCCGCCACCGAAGCCGCCACCGGAAGAAAAGCCTCCGCCAGAGCCACTACCAGAAGAATAATTAACAGAACTATAAGTACTGGTAATGGAATTGTTAATAGTGTGAATAAAACTATGAGAAAAATTGCCATAACTCATCCAATATAAATAAGTATATCCATGTGAGGTCATATAATCTACATCACTAAATTGTGGATAAATAACCTTTAATTGTTTTAATACTGTATCCGCAATGCCAAATGCAGTTGCAAATACTAAATATTTTTCCCATAATACTAATTCAGGAACTTCTTTTTCCTTCATCATAGAAAAATCTTGCATATAATTTTTAAGTCCTATCCATGCTTCTTTTTCATCGACTCCTTTTTGAGTTAGTGTATTGTATCTTCCAGAAATTTTAAAACAATATATAGTGCAAAGAATAGCAGGAATCGCATTCACAATCATAAAAGGAATACTTACTATTGAAAGAAATAAATAGCCAATTCCTTTTGATAGCCAATTGTTATATTGTTTATATAGATTTTTATCATAATTTCCTTGCAATTCTGCTTCATTTTTAGCATAAGTTTCCATACTATTATATTTAGATAAGAACGAAGAAGAATGGTTTTTACAATAGGCTTCAAAGTCCTTCATAGTAAATTCTTTGCTAGAACTTACTTTTCCTAATATTTCATAGATTTCTAATTCAGCCTTAGGTAATAATGAAGTGTCCATATTTGTATTTAAAGTAATTTTAATTTCGTTTTTCTTTTCCCCTAAAACTTCAAAGCTTAAATATTTTTTCAAACATAAATCTAGCATAGTAGCAGAAAACACATTGGATGCATGTAAAGAAAAACTAGAAGTTTTGAAATAATATAAAAAAGCTGCTTGTGCAGGTGTTGAATTTTCATTTGGAATATAACGAAAATATTTTGAAGGCATGGTAGGCTTAAAGTTTGGAGCATTCTGTAATTCCATTTTATATTTTTTTATTTTTTTAATAAGAACAATAGCAAGAATAATTCCTATAACATTGGTAATAGTAAAGAAGCATATTGTGACAATCTTCATTATTTTTTGTCTTGTAGCAATTGCTTCTCTTTTTCTATTAGCGTTGTTTGCCCAAGTTTGTTCTTGAATTAAAATTTGGCTTAATTTATCTTGATAGGAAAGATTATAGTTATTAGCAAATATATAGGTTGGAGTTACAATTCTTACTTCTAACATAGTATGACTAGCTAAATTTTCTACTTCAAAAGAAGCAGTATTATTAGAAACTTTGTTAATAATTCCATTTAAAGGTCCGTGTGCCCAAACGCGAAAATCATTAAGATTTGATACATTAGTAGGTAAGGTAATGGTTCCCGTTACTCTTCTAGCAGGAATCGCAGAGTCTGTACCAATAAATTGCCAGTAAAACTCACTACAATCAGAATAATTTTTAATAGCATCAACAATAGTATAACTCATTTCAAATGTTCTTCTAGCATAACTATTATCTTCATGAACACCCCATGCAATTTCAAAATCTCTATTTGAATTTATTAAAGCATAGAAGCAATCTTTATCGACATGATATTTTTCTTGGTAAATTCGAGAAAAAGATTTTCGTATGCCATTAGTTGTTTCTACTAAAGAAACATTAGTAATACCAGAATATTTACTAGAATCAATTTCAAAGGTTTTAAATAAAGTGTTTGTATCTTCAATAGAAATATCCCAAGTTTCTGTTACATTGGCACTACCATCCGCATTTAATGTAACATCATAAGATAAATTTTTTAGTTCTAACTCTCCTGCATATACATGTGTGTGCCATATAATAAATAAAGAACTAAAAAATAAGATAGAAAAAATATATTTTTTAAGTTTCATACGGACCTCCTATTCATAGTCTTATTATATTAGAAAATATAGCATAACACAAGAAAAAGTTTTGAATTTTATAAACTACGAACCAAACGCACAAACAAGCCATATAATGTAGTAAGATGTAAAATTATATCATTTTACAGAAGCAATGCAAAAGGAGGCTTGAAGCAAACATACAATGGAAGAAAATACATTAAATAAAGTGAAGTTAAATCAAGAAGTCAAAATAAAAAAAATAGATGCTTCTCGGAAATATAAAAAGAAGAATACTAGATTTAGGCATGATAGAAGGAACAAAAATAAAACCAGTATTAAGAAGTCCACTTGGAGACCCAACTGCCTATGAAGTAAGAGGAAGTTTAATTTCGTTAAGGGAAGAAGAAGCAAAGAAAATATTTGTGATAGAAAAATAGTCAATGAATATTAAAGCAAATCTGAAAAATGTAAAATAAAAAAAGCATGCCTATTACAATAATTTTGTAATAGGCGTGCTTTTTTTGTGTTTCTTGCATACAAATAAAGTAGAAGCAATAAGGAGAGAAATAGTTTGAAAAAACAATTTTAAATACCTTAAAACTAAGAAAGAAAGGACTGAAACTTATTATGGGACTAACAGCAAGTTCAACAGGAAGTAAACTATTACAAAATGACGTAGAAGAATTAAAAGAAAAATGTGATTATACAATTGCCATAGCTGGCAACCCAAATGTACGGAAAATCTACTATTTTCAATGCTCTAACGCGGAATGAAACAACACACAGGTAACTGGCCACGGAAAAACAGTAGAAAATAGTAGCGGAATTTATGAATATAATAACAAAAAGTTTTTATTGGTAGATATTCCGGGAACGTATTCTATTATGTCTAATTCCGAAGAAGAAGAAATTGCAAGGAATTATATATGTTTTGGAAACCCAGATACTACGGTCATTATATTAGATGCTACTTGTTTAGAAAGAAACCTAAATTTAGTCTATCAAATCATGGAAATTACGCCCAATATTGTGGTATGCGTGAATTTATTAGATGAAGCTAAGAAAAAGGGAATTCAAATTGATTTTAAAAAATTAGAAGAAAAGTTAGGAGTTCCTGTTGTAGGAACCATAGCAAGAAAAAAGAAAACATTAAAAAACTTAATGCAAAAAGTAGAAGAAGTAGCCTCTCATAAAATTACTCCAAAGCCAAATAACATTACTTATATTCCTGTCATAGAAGATGGAATAAAAGAAATTTCTAGTAAAGTAGAAACAATTTTACCAGAAGAAAAACAAGGTTTAACACGATGGATTTCTTTAAAACTAATGGATAGGGAAGAAAAAATTTTAACTTCTATTCAAGAAAAATTAAATATTTCATTATTAGAAAACGAAGAAGTAAAAAATAAAATCATTCAAGTAGATGAAATGTTAAAAAAACATGACATTACAGAAGAAAATATTCGAGATACCATTGTTTCTAGTATTGTATTTGAAGCGGAAAATATAGTAAAAGATGTCGTTACATACCAAAAGGAAGCTTACCAAGAAAGAGATAGAAAAATTGATAAAATAGTTACATCAAAAATATGGGGAATTCCTATTATGATAGTCTTTTTAGGAATTATTTTATGGCTTACCATTGTAGGAGCAAACTATCCATCAGAACTTCTTTCTACTTTTTTTGGATGGTTAGGGGAAAAACTAATCTGGCTTTTTGACTATATAGGAGCGCCTATATGGCTAAAAGGCTTACTAATAGAAGGAGTTTACCAGACAGTAACATGGATTATTTCTGTTATGCTACCGCCTATGGCAATTTTCTTTCCTATGTTTACGTTGCTTGAAGATTTAGGCTACTTGCCACGTATTGCCTTTAATTTAGATAAGTACTTTAAAAAAGCGTGTAGTTCACGGAAAACAGGCCCTAACCATGTGCATGGGACTTGGTTGCAATGCAGCAGGGGTAGTAGGGTGTCGTATTATAGATTCACCACGAGAAAAATTAGTATCTATTTTAACCAATAGTTTTATGCCATGCAATGGAAGATTCCCTTTTTTAATTTGCATTGCTAGCATTTTTATAGGAAGCTACTTTGCAGGAGCTATGCAATCGGTGGTGTCTACTTTGGCTGTTCTTGGCATTATCATTTTGGGCGTTGTTCTTACTTTGCTCATTTCCAAAATACTATCTAAAACCATTCTAAAAGGAATGCCAAACTCTTTTATTTTGGAACTTCCACCTTATAGAAAGCCACAAATAGGGAAGATATTAGTTCGCTCTATTTTAGATAGAACATTATTTGTACTTCGGAAGGGCTATTGCCGTTGCTGCACCAGCAGGACTGATTATTTGGTTATTTGCTAACATTCAAATAGGGGATAGTAGCATTTTAACTTACGTTGCTAATTTCTTAAATCCATTTGCAAGTTTAATGGGATTAGACGGATATATTTTAACTGCTTTCATTCTAGGACTTCCTGCCAATGAAATTGTACTTCCTATTATTTTAATGAGTTATATTGGGCAAGGCAGCTTAGTAAGTATGGAAGAAAACATGGCAATTAGGCAAATTTTAGTGCAAAATGGTTGGACGTTGCTTACCGGAATTAACGTTATGTTATTTACTCTTCTACATTTCCCTTGTGGAACAACACTTCTTACCATTAAAAAAGAAGCAGGGGGATGGAAGTGGGCAATTTTATCTTTTGCGCTTCCAACTGTATGTGGAATTGTACTTTGTATGTTCACAACGTTAGTTTGGAATGTGTTTGTAGTGTAAGAAATAAAGTAATTGTGTAGTAGGTTTTAGCAAGTGATTATTTACAATCATTTGCTTTTTTTGTTATACTTTTGTTAGAAAATAGTAATTGCACTAAACTGCTGTCGCAGTGGTCGTTTTTTGAAGATATAAGTGATTAAATATTTGATATTATGCCAATTTTATGTTAAAATAATGAAGATAGTTATTAATGCCCTTTGAGGTGATTCAAAAATCTCGGAGGGAAACTCCGAGATGAATATTAAGGAGGAGAAGCTATGTTAATATCAGTATTTGTAGCTGGAGATTTTGAGAATAGAGAATCTGTAAAGGACTATTTCGGAAGCTGGATTTGTGAAGGAATGTATGTCAATGAAGTTTCGTTTATTCCTAATTCACAACAACGGCAGGGATGGGTTACAGAAGTAATTGATGAAAATGAAGGCTTAGGAAAAATCAAAGTTCAAGTCGTACGGAAAGAGGGAGAATTTTTAGATGAACAATCTTCCTATGTGACAGAATTTGAACAAGGAAATAACTGGTGTAAAGCATTAGCTGATGGCTAATACTAATTGTTGTATTTGCTAAAATCAAAAAAACTCTTTAAAATAAATATTATGCAAATTAAATCTGCAAATATTTATGAAAAGGAGTTTTTTTGATGTGTAATGAAGATGGTATTGCAATACTTGCAATTGCGTATATGAATACCGATGCGTATGTAGTACGGACAAGAAACCTTGAAGAATTGAATGAACTTGATATCGTAATTGATATTGGAGGAGGAGAGTTTGATCACCATATAGCGGGGTTTCATTTATGCAGAGCCACAGGCGAGAAGTATGCTAGTGCTGGACTAGTATGGAAGAATTTTGCAGAAAAAGCTATTAAGAATGTTATGGTTAAAGAAAGTATATCTCTCAATGATAATGCTTTTAGCAGAGTTGAGTCATTTGTAATTGGAATTTTAGAAGAAATCATCAAAGATAAGGCAGTACAAGTAGCCACAAAAAAAGAACTTCAAAAAAGATATGAAGATATCAATGATGGGATTTTGGAAATTCCAGCACAGACGATGCCATGGCTAGAAGATGTGGTAAACTATAACGAAAGTCATAATCACAGCGTAAAATTTGTAATCTTTCCGTATCCTGCAGGAGGATGGGCAGCACAAAGTGTTCCACCCTCAATGGAAAGAAAATTTGACAAACTTGTGCCTTTTCCTAAGAAGTGGGCTGGTGGAAATGAAAAGACATTACCTGAAATTTCTGGAATACAGGATGCAACTTTCTGTCACAATGGTCGATTTTTTGCAAGAAGTAAAACAAAAGAATCTATTCTTAAAATGTGCAAAATTGCGATTACTACCAACTAATCAATAACAGGAGAACGAATATCGTTCTCCTGTTTGCTTATATAACATTATTTTCACAAGCTCTAACTAGTCTATTCATGATGCTAAGTCCTAAATTTTTTTCTTCTAAGCCTTCAATAATGGCAAAATCACAATTTAGTCGATCTACTTCTCTTAAACTAGAAAAAATATTACTAGAAACTTCTTGTAAATTATCTTTACTTCCTAAACTAATAAATCTATCTTTAGGAACATTGATATATTCTTTATCTTCTGCAAATCCTAATACACAACAATTAGGAAATTTAGAAATTAAATCATTATTTATCTTAGATATTTGGTTTGCATCATTTTTCACCAATATGCATTTTGTTTTAGGTGCATAATGCCTATACTTCATACCTGGACTTTCTACTTTTTCATTTTCTTTTATTTTTCGAAATAAATTATCACTAAGTTTAACACTACCGAACAACATTCTTTATATCATCTTCAGTAACAAATCCAGGTCTAAGAATAACGGGAACTCCATCTACTACTTTTACAACAGTAGATTCAATTCCAATATTACATTTGCCACCATCTACTAGAATATCTACTTTATTATAAAAATCTTCTTTTATATCTTCTATGCAAGTTCCACTAGGTTTCGTAGATAGGTTTGCACTAGGTGCTGCAAGAGGAATGTTGCTTTTTTCAATCACTTTATGAATAATTTTATTACTAGGCATTCTAATACCAACCGTTTGTCCGAAAGCAAGTTACAGTATCGCAAATACATTTTTTCTTATTTAATATAAGTGTAAATGGTCCAGGCATAAAACAATCAATTAGTTTTTCTTCTATTTCATTTGGTTTTTCTGCAATTTCCTCAATCATTTTCTTATTTGCTACATGAACGATTAAAGGGTTATCTTGTGCTCTACCCTTAACAGTAAATATTTTTTTACAGGCTTCGTCTGAAAATGCACTTGCAGCAAGACCATAGACTGTTTCAGTAGGAAGTATAACTAAACTATTATTTTTTAAATTTTCTATTACGTTATTTAATTCATTTTCATTAATATTATTTTTCCAATCATAGATTTGCATCATGTTAATTACCTCTTTTACAATACATAATTATAGCAAAAAATAAAGGTATTGTAAAGATAATATCATAAGAAAGTGAATTTTATGTTACTATACTTATAGAAGGATAAAAAACCAAATAATTGGATAACAAAAAGGTTTTGGACGAAATCCAAAACTTTTTTCTGCTTATTGAAAAATGTATTTATAGTATATGTGAAAAAAATAGAAAAAAATGTTTGCAAAACTATTGAAAAATATTCATTAGAAGATTATTTAAATCAAGAATTATTATTAAATGACAATTTAGTAGATAATATACAGGTACAATATTTTGACTCATCACAAAATTGCTTTATACAGATTGCAGATGTATTTTCCAATATAATGTATTCTAACTTAATAACAAAAGGCAGTTATCAAGAACAATTAGAAAAGTTACAGCGAGATAAATATATATTACCGCCATTTATTTTTCCAAAAGAAAAATTTGAAAATAAGATTAAAAAGATATAATTTGCATATACTATTAAGGAATTGATGTAACAGTAAATCTAAGTAAGATTCCATTATCTCGGTAAGTGCTATATGATAGCACAATCTCTTAGTCATTACATCAATTCCATTTTACATAAATATAATTTTTTTAAAATTTCTATTGACTTTAGAATTCTAAAATGTTACACTTAATATAGTTAAACAGTAAGTCCTTTTTGTATGCCATAATCTAGATAAGTGCTATGTGTTAGCATCATACTTAAGGCCATTTAACTATTTTTTTTGCTTTTTTCTCATCAAAAATTTTATTGCATCATCTTATCTACATATTTTACGAAAATAACACTTTCTACTAAATCAATAATAGAATACATAAGCATAATAATAGCAATCGTTACAATTAAAGCACCACTTTCAAATATCATATACAAACCACCAATAATAATAAGAATAGATAAAATAAGTGAAGTACTCCAAATAGGAACCTCTGCACTATGTAATTTAAAAGATAAAGATAATCTTAAAAGTCCGCTATACACAATCCAAATTCCTATTACCATACGAAACATCGTTTCAATAAAGCTACTATAAAAAATAGTAATGAGACCAATAATAATAGCAATAATGCCATATAATAGGTCATAATTGTAAAAATCATACTTTCCTTTTGCTACAAAATAATTGATAATTTTAATAACACCATAAAGAGCGAAAATGCCTCCTAAAATATAAGAAATTATTTTTGTTGCAGAATCTGGTTTTACTATCATAAAAATAGCAATCAAAGCAAACACTACAGATACTAATATATCTGACCAACCTGATTTTTTTAATAAACTTTTCATATCATTGCCTCCTTTTCATGATACATTTTATCACAATAAATTTATTTTTTCACCATCTTTTGGCAATTTTATTTCACAATTTTCTAAATTCATATCTTGGAAACCACTTGGATTTTCACTATGAATAGGAACTAAAATTTTTGGCTTTACACATTCGCATACACTTTTAATTGCTTCAAAATCTGCATGACCGCTAGTATGTAAGCGAATATGTTGTTTAGGCACAAATTGTTGTAAATGTTCGTATTGTTTAAATTTCTTATCTAAATAACCATCCCATTGAGAATAAACAAAAGTGCTTCTAGGGAAAAATTCCATTACTTGTTTAGAAGTATAGTTATCTCTAACTAACATAACGAATCCATATTCTTGCATAAGTGGTAAAATATTATCATCATAACTTAATACTCTATTTTTAAATTTGTATAAACTACTCCTAGAAATAGAATCAATATACAATAATAGTTCTTTTTGGTAATCATCACAAACAAATAACCTGTGAGAATTTAAAGTTGCTTTATGAATAGCCGCAATACGGTCAATATTAGTACTACTACACATTACAAATACATATTTATTTTCTTTAAAAATTTGCTCAGCTTTTTGTTGTAACTCAAATTCCTTCATTGGAGGCTTTCTATCTCTTGAAAGAGTGGTTCCTTCGCAAATTAAACAATCAACTTGTCCTACATATTTTTCTAAAGCAGAAATTACAGCTTTACCTCTTTGACCATGTGTTCTAAAATCGCCTGTATGTAAAACTTTTTTACCATCACATTCAATAAAAAGCATCTGAGCATTAAAAGCAGAGTGATCTACTTCAATAGGAGTTATAGTAATATCATCTATTTTTATTTTTTCTGGTATTTTAAAAGTCTTAAAAGCATCAATTCTACTTAAATCTTCATAAGAAATAATATGTTTTTTTGCAAGACGTGTTTGTAATATTTTATAAATATTTTTAGAAACTTCTCCCATGTAAATTGGAATTTGTGGTAAAACTTTGTTGTAAAGTCCTACATGGTCACCATGATAATGAGTAATAAATATAGCATTAAAGTTAGGAGTGCCATAAGTTAGGCCTTCTATACTTAAATCTAAATTTATCTCATCATCTGAAGATGGTAAATTTTCTCCAATATCAATAGCAATACGAGTACCTTTTTCAGATTTTATTTCAGTAACACATCCACCAATTTGGTGTGTACCTCTGTGAACTATAATTTGCATAAATACCTCCAGTTAGTTAATAAAATTTTTTATATTATAGCATATAGAAAATTTTATTACCACTGCTTGGTCAAGAAATGTATTACATTAATCATTCATATAATTAAATTGATAAAAAAAGAACTCATCAAAACATAATTGCTTTAATGAGTTTCTTTTTAATATTTCAAAAATTAAACTAGAATAAGCTATTAGTAAATTCATAGAATTAATAATTTTCTGCTTTAATTTCAAAGTAAGCTTGTGGATGTTTGCAAACTGGGCAAATTTTTGGAGCTTCTGTTCCAACAACAATATGTCCACAATTTCTACATTTCCAAACAACAATGCTTCCTTTTTTGAATACTTCACCTTCTTGAACATTATCTAATAGTTTTCTAAATCTTTCTTCATGTTCTTTTTCAATAGCAGCAATTCCTCTAAAAGTAGCGGCAATCTCTTTAAATCCTTCTTCTTCAGCTTCTTTTGCAAAAGTGTCATACATATCAGTCCATTCATAATTTTCACCAGCAGCTGCTGTAGCTAAGTTAGCCATAGTATCTCCAATGCCATTTAAATATTTAAAATGTAATTTTGCATGTTCTTTTTCATTTTCAGCTGTTTCTAAGAAAATAGCAGCAATTTGCTCATAACCTTCTTTTTTGGCTACACTTGCAAAATAAGTGTATTTATTTCTTGCCTCTGACTCTCCAGAAAATGCAGCTTTTAAATTTGCTTCTGTTTTAGATCCTTTTAATTCCATAATTTTAATCATTCCTTTCTTTGCCTTTACAAAAACTATAACTGCAAAAGGCACAAATTTTTTTCAAAATAGCAACGAGATTACTCTCATTTTGCTTTCATAGTTATATTACAGAAAGTACAAAAAGTCAAGATAATGAAACTAAAAAAATTAAGGAAAAACATTGACAAAAAGCCTAGAAAATGAAAAAATAGAAATGAAAAAAATAAAAAACACGAAAAAAGTGTAAAAAAATTTTTAACAAAAAATAAGATGAAATTTGAAAAATAATAGCATAAGCCATTAACTTTCAAATTATATTCTTAAAGGAAAGGATAGTTGTAAAATGGAAAAAATAAGAGGATTTGAAGTAGCAAAAGGATTTGAAGATAAAGGAATCCATTTACCAGTAAGAAAAACAAAATATTCTGCAGGTTATGATGTAGAAGCAGCAGAAGACTGCATTATACCATCTTTTAAAAAAGGAATGAAACCAACTTTAATTAAAACCGGAATTAAAGCTTATATGCAAGACGACGAAGTACTAATTTTAGCAAATAGAAGCTCAAATCCAGGAAAGAAAGGTTTAATTTTAGCTAATAGCATTGGTGTTATTGATAAAGACTACTATGGAAATGCAGACAATGATGGTCATATTATGTTTGCGTTCTTTAATATCAAAGATGAAGATATTGAAATAAAAAAAGGAGATTGCATTGGACAAGCAATTTTCCAAAAATATTTTATATCGGATGATGATATGGCAGAAGGGGAAAGAACAGGTGGATTTGGATCTACTAGCAAATAAAAAATAGCATAAAAAAAGACTAACAAACATTGAGTTAGCCTTAGTAGACAGATAATACATCTTCAATCACGTAAGAAACAGGAAGTACCTCTTCATTATCAGATTGAATATGAAAAATGTGGGAACCTGAACTTTCTTCTTTGTATACTGAAACAGTAATAGTACCACATTTTTTACCTATAATTGTGTCTGTTTTCCTAGGAATAACATTTTCTAATAAATTACGCATATAACACCTCTTTTCAAATAGCACTAGGTTTCTAATATAACAAAAAGAAAATGCAAAGTATGTCGAAATTTGCAAAAACTATAAAAAATTTTTTAAAAATCTTTGAATATGCTTATTTTTATATAGAAAGAGAGCAATAAAAAATTTTAAAATTTTTAATGTAAGAGGCTAAAAAAGTAAAATAAAGATAAAACAAATGTCGAATAGTGTCGAAAAATAATTGATTTAGTTTTATATTAATTTTATATTGCTAACAATCAAAAGTAGGTAAAGATTTTTAAAGAAAAAATGTTTAAAGTGGTTGACAAGTTGGGTAAAATAAGTTAAAATAGTAAATATATGTGGAAACGGTGGATTTAGCGTAGTTGGTTAACGCGCCAGTTTGTGGCACTGGAGACCATGGGTTCGAGTCCCATATTCCACCCCATTATATATTGGGCTGTAGCCAAGCGGTAAGGCACCAGACTTTGACTCTGGCATGCGCTAGTTCGAATCTAGCCAGCCCAGCCAATAAAAAAGGAACTATACGAACGTAAGTGAAGTATAGTTCCTTTTTTATTGCTTGATTGTATAGTAAGCAGAAATATTATATTTTTAGAATGCATTGCCAATTACAATTTTACATTATATAATATGATATAATAGAAGAAAAAAAGAAAGGAGACACGATATATTTAAAATATTAAATATATTAGATACGGTAAATGAAAGTAGAATTAAAAAAAGAAGATATCAAAGCAGTAGTATTAGAGTGGGACTGGGATGAAATAAGTATCCCAAATAACAAAATTCAAAACCTAGTGTATGAAGAAGAAAAATCAAATAGACACGATATTCATTGTAATTTTGTTAGCATAGAAATTGACTTATCATTTATGCAAGAAGATAATAGAATAGAGAAAATACAAGGAAAAAATATTTGGAATGTTACAATTATTAGTAAAAACAATGAAAAATTCACTCTTACATTACCATCTTATAGAAAAGATAGTTATTGTGGAGAAACAAAAAAAATAGACATTGCTTGGGAATATGAAAACTTATGCGAGCAACATGAAGTAAAAGAAAATACATTTCTATTGCAATGGAACGAATTAAAAGAACAAGAAATTTATATGAATGAGCAAGAAATGAGCAAGTTTTTTCAAAAAGGAAATCTATCTTCTATTGCAAACTTAACCCATCCCTTAGCAGTAGAACTATTAAAACGCATTATAGAGCAAAACACAGCAGAAGAAAATACTTTTAACAAAATAGAAAAATTATCTCAAATTCACTTTAATAATATAGGAGAAGCCAACTTAAATGTAAAAAAACAAATAGAAGATGGAATTTCTAATAAAATGAAAGGTTATAAAATAGAAGAAAAATATGAACCAATTTATGGATTAGACAGATATTATATCAATGTAAAAAATGGTGTAAATCATTGGAACTTTAACTTTATCTTTCTTACAGAATTAAAAAATTTAGAAAAAATAATTTGTGCAATAGAGCCAAATGCAGACACAAGAAATTATTTTAGTAGAAATATATTGGTATTTAAAGACAATGTTAACATAGAAGAAACTATGCTAGACCTATATAGAAAAATATATTCTAATAGAAATAATATAAAAATCGAAAATGAAACCTTATTAGTAACAACATATTCAAAAATAAATCAAATGTGGTATCATATTCATAAAGAATGGAACTTATTATGAAAGGAAATATTAGTAAAAATGGATAATAAAAAAGAAAAAAATAGTATAGAGCAAGCAATTTTAAATAGATACTTAGATAAAAATAAAACAGGCTATTGGATGAGAATTAGGAAAATATCAAGCTCAAACAACGAATACATTGTATATTATAACGGTATAAAAGTTTTTTCTTATTATACCAATAAAAAAATTTTTGAACTAAATAAAGCCGTATTTCTTTTAAATGGAAAAAATTATAAAGAATATAATGAAAAAGAAGAAAATAATTTAACGAAGGTAAAAGAAGATGTAGCAAGCATAGAAAAATTGGGATTCTACTTTGAAATAAAAAATAAAATTACCATACCAAGCACTGAAAGTGAAAATAAATATTTATATAATAAAAATAAAGAACAAATAAAAAATGAAATTTGCAAAGAATATTCAAAATATATACAATTAGATAAAAATGCTTGCATAGCAGATAGTAAAGAAATTAGTATAATACTAAAAGAAGCACAAACAATTACCTTTGAGAAAATTCTTAAGTTAGAAAAAATAGGTTATGATATTACAATATCTCCAAGTAGAAAGCAAACAAAAGGAGTTCAAAAAATAAAAATAAACGATAGTATTACATTAAAAATTACAGAAGATGACTTACAAAAATTTTCACAGAAAACAGAGGATAAAAAACAAAAAGAATGGATTGAAAATTGGAATAAATTAGAAAAAATTATGGAAAGAAGAATTAACATCTATTGTAATCCAGAAGAAAAAAATAGAAAAGGAGACTTTAGTATTCCATCGAAAACAGAAAATAATCAAGAAAAACAATTTCAACAAAAACTAATGGATTATATGAGTAACGAAGAGCAAAGGAACAGAATTATAAATGAAAAGCAAACATGTTTTACAATGGATACAATTCCATTTGAAATGGAATTTACTTCTTATCAATATAAAGGAGAAAAAGGAAAATTAGAAAAATCAATTCAATCTATAAAAGGAAGAGTAGATAATATCTTTATTAGGAACCATACCTTGGTATTGGTAGAATTAAAGTATGGCTCTGGAGTTATAGGCGGAACTAATGGAATTCATAAACATCTATTAGATATTCTTTCATGTTTTGAAGAAAAAAATAGTAAAGAAGAAGTTCTAAAAGAGGTTACTGGATATATAAAAGACAGAAATAGCATTTTAAAAGACAATAACATGGAAGAATATGTAATAAAAGGTTTTGAAAATGAAGAAGATAAATTAGAAGATATTGAATACTATATAATTTGTGGTTACCAAGAAAAAGAAAGTGTTCAAAATGCTATAAAAGATATATATGAAAAAACATATAGAGAAATTATGATTCCTACAAATTTAAAGCAACGCCAAAAACAGAACAAGGAAAAAGTCTTAAAGAAAATGATAGATAAAGAATACAAAAAAAGTTATATTAACACTTACAAAATAGATGATTTTCTAAAAGATTTAATTCAGAAAAAAGTATTAAAAAAAGTAGAAATTTATTTGGTAAATGGGGAATATGAAAATTTTGAAAGGTATAAAAAATAAAATCATATAGCAAAAAAAGAGAGGAATTAAAGTTTGTGTTAAAAACAATTAAAGAAAACACCAGTAGTGAAATAGTTGAAAAAAAATCCAAATTTATTGGTAATTTGTATTATGTGCAAACAGAACAAGAAGCAGAAGAAATCATAAAGCAAGTAAAAAAGAAATATCATGATGCAAAACACAATTGCTTTGCTTATTCTATTATGACTAAAAATGGAATTGTAAATAAAATGTCAGATGACGGAGAACCAAGTGGAACAGCAGGAAGTCCAATGCTTGCTATTTTGCAAAAACAAGAATTAGTAAATGTATTAGTAATTGTAACAAGATATTTTGGAGGAATTTTATTAGGAACAGGTGGGTTAGTAAGAGCCTATTCAGAAGCAACACTGCAAGCCATTCAAAAGGCAGAATTAGTAATAGAGCAAAAAGGTTATGAACTAGAAATTGTAATAGATTACCCAGAATTTGAAAAAATACAATATTATTGCAAAAAAAATAAAATTTCTATTATTTCGATAGAATATGAAGAAAAAATAAAATGTAGATTAGAAGTAACAAAAGAAGAAAAAGACAAAATTCTTAGTTTAAACGAAGAAGGAACACTAAAAATACAAAAATATACCCTTACAAAAGAAAAAAATATACGAAAAAACATTGAAATATGAACAAAAAATACAAAAACTTGAAAAAATTTCCAGAAAAGTATTGCAAAATGTTTTAAAACATATTATAATTCGAAATGTAAAATTTTTACAGAAAAAATATAAGTAGGGGGAAAACAAAAGTGAAAGAAAAAATAAGAGTTTTAATTGCAGACGACAATATTGAGTTTGCTACAACATTACAAGGTTACTTAGAAAATGAAGAAGAAATGGAAGTAGTTGGTATGGCAAAAGATGGAAATGAAGCGTATGAGCTTATTCTAGAAACATTGCCAGACGTTGTATTATTAGATGTAATTATGCCACATTTAGATGGATTAGGAGTATTAGAAAAATTAAACACAGCACAAATTAGTAAATTACCATTATGTATTATGCTTTCTGCTGTAGGGCAAGACAAAATAACACAAAAAGCTATCAACTTGGGTGCAGAATACTACATTGTAAAACCATTTGATATTGAACTTCTTATGAAAAGAATCAAAGAACTTAAATATTATGAGCCAGGTAGTGTAAAAGGAAATTTTGCAAGTCGTGAAATTAAGCAGCAATATATTGAAATTGCACCAGAAAGCAAAAAAGATGAAAGCAACTTAGAAGCACTTGTTACAAATGTTATTCACGAAGTAGGAGTTCCAGCACATATTAAAGGTTATCAATATTTAAGAGAAGCTATTATGATGGTAGTAAACGATATTGATATTATCAATCAAATTACAAAACAATTATATCCAGACATTGCAGAAAGATATAAAACAACTCCAAGTAGAGTAGAAAGAGCCATTCGCCATGCAATTGAAGTAGCGTGGGGAAGAGGTCAAACCGATACAGTAGAAAGTATCTTCGGTTACACTGTATCAGCAGCAAAAGGAAAGCCAACCAACAGTGAATTTATCGCAATGATTGCAGATAAATTACGTTTAGAATTAAAAAGCGCATAAAAAATTAAAAATAGTCTAATCAGTTCAAGTTAGACTATTTTTCTATTTTTATAAATTTAATATTTCTTTTGCTCTTTTTACATCTTCTAAAG
This sequence comes from uncultured Clostridia bacterium, assembly GCA_947627755.1. Lineage (GTDB taxonomy): Bacteria > Bacillota > Clostridia > TANB77 > CAG-508 > UMGS1663. The sequence goes on from CANQXD010000006.1 coordinate 42,395, forward strand.
AAGCGGTTCTAAGACCTTCCAAAGGATATGAGCAACCTAAATTTTCCCATTTAAATTTACCTAAATCATGATAAGGTAGAATTTCTACTTTTTCCACACTATTTAAACTAGAAATAAAATCTTTTAATTGTAATAAATCTTGTTCATCGTCTGTAATAGTAGGAACTAACACTTGCCTAATCCACATATTTTTATGAATTTCACTTAAATATCTGGCAAAAGTAAGTTCTTTTTTATTTGAAACACCTGTTAATTTTATGCATTTTTCATCATTGATGCATTTAATATCAAGCAAAAATAAATCTGTTAAATCAATTAATTTTTTTATATCTTCAGTAATATCTACACTACCAGAAGTATCAATGCAAGTATGAATACCATGTTCTTTTAATTTCGTAAATAATTCAATCAAAAAAGAAACTTGCAAAAGGGGTTCACCGCCACTAATGGTAACGCCTCCGGTGAGGCATAATATAATTTTTATATTTTAAAATTCTTTCTAACACTTCATCTGCAGAATATTCTGTTCCACCATGTAAATCCCAAGTATCTCTATTTTGGCAGTATTGACATTGTAAAGCACAACCTTGCATAAAAATAACAAAGCGAATGCCTGGACCATCTACTGCACCTAAACTTTCAAAAGAATGAATTTTTCCTTTCATTACAATCTCCTTGTATAATATATTTGACATTTTTTAAATAGTTGTATATAACAAATATACATCTACTTATTCTCATTCGCTATGTTAGTTAGTATAACATGTAAAACTATAAAAATCAATATAAACAGAACAAAATTTTGTAAATTTTTTAAAAAGTTATTAAATTTTGTAAACAGAAATATTTGCTCGCAACAATTGACTTTTTAATAGAAATATGCTAAAATTTGATTACTAATTTTATTATCTTGTCAAGTACAAGTCTATATAAAAACTTAAAAACAATAATTTGTTATTAAAGGAGGAAGAATATGATTTGGTTAAAAGAGAATCAGAATTTAGTAGGTTATGTACCTGTTCTAAAAAAAGAGTATACTGAAGATGAAATACGGGAAATGAGCGAGTTTAGTTGCTATCAAGGCTGGTCAAGCTTATCAATGTTAGTGATGAAAATCCAAGGAATTGGGTATGAACACTATGAAGGTTATCGTTTATGCTATGGCTGTAAAACGATAAAAAGATTAGTAGACATTAATTTTGGTTTTGACTTTGAATGTTTCTTACTTCCAGACGATGAAAGAATGGAAACTTACCGCCGTCAAATATTTGAAGTATTTGAAAATTTAACACTATATAAAGTGAAAGAACATTCAGAAAAGAAACTAAAACAAAATATTTCTCGGACGAAGCGAACACTGAAACAATGGGTTTCTAACGACACATTATCAAGAATTGATTTTGATGTACAAAAGAGCATTAGCCAAGCGAAAAGAGTATCTGAAAACTTAGAAACTTTACAAAAGATGTTTGTAGCTCACGATTATAGGCTAACACATGACTTATTTGCAAATGCTAATGAAGAAATACAAAAGAAAATATATGAAGAAAGAAAAGAAGGAAAAATGATGAAAATGACAAGTTGGTAGAAACTTCATAAAGTTCATTATTTAAAAAAAGAAAAAAGACAAGATGCAAAACACATCTTGTCTTTTCATTTTAATTAAAATTTCTCGTGAATCGTTCTATTAATTACATCTAATTGTTGTTCTCTTGTTAATTTAATGAAGTTTACAGCATAGCCAGATACACGAATAGTTAATTGTGGGTATTTTTCAGGGTGTTCCATTGCATCTTCTAGCAATGCTCTATCAAATACATTAACATTAATATGATGTCCTGTTTGTTTGAAATAGCCATCAAGAAGACTAACTAAGTTTGTAACTTGTGTATCTAATTCTTTTCCTAAAGTTCCTGGTGTAATAGAGAAAGTATAAGAAATACCATCTTCTGAATATTCATAAGGAAGTTTTGCAATTGTGTTCATAACAGCTACAGCACCATTGGTGTCTCTACCGTGTAATGGATTTGCACCTGGTCCAAATGGAACGCCTGCACGTCTTCCGTCTGGAGTATTTCCTGTTGCTTTTCCATAAACAACGTTAGAAGTAATAGTAAGAACAGATAGGGTATGTTTTGAATTTCTGTAAGTTTGATGTTTTTGTAATTTTCTTAAGAAAGTTTTTACAACGTCAACTGCAATTTGGTCAACTCTATCATCATCATTTCCGTATTTTGGAAAATCTCCTTCAATTTCATAGTCTACTGCTAAACCAGTTTCATCACGAATTACTTTTACTTTTGCATATTTAATAGCAGATAAAGAATCAGCAACAACAGAAAGTCCAGCAATTCCACATGCCATAGTTCTTAAAATTTCTTTATCATGAAGGGCCATTTCTAATGCTTCATAAGAATATTTATCATGCATATAATGAATAGCATTTAAAGCCTTAATGTAAATTTTTGCAACATAGTCCATCATATTATCAAATTTTGCCATAACTTCATCATAATCTAAATATTCAGAAGTAATTGCTTCAAATTTTGGTGTAATTTGTTTACCACTATTTTCGTCTCTACCACCATTAATTGCATAAAGTAAAGTTTTTGCAAGGTTTGCTCTTGCTCCGAAGAATTGCATTTGTTTACCAATTTTCATAGCAGAAACACAACAAGCAATTCCATAATCATCCCCTAAAGTAGTTCTCATTAAATCATCATTTTCATATTGAATAGAAGATGTTTTTACGGAAATTTTTGCAGTATATTTTTTGAAACCTTCTGGTAAATTATTTGACCATAAAACGGTTAAGTTTGGTTCTGGAGCAGGTCCTAAGTTCATTAAAGTATGAAGAACTCTGTAAGAGTTTTTAGTAACTAAAGTTCTTCCATCAACACCCATACCACCAATGCTTTCGGTTACCCAAACAGGATCTCCACTAAATAGTTCGTTATATTCTGGTGCACGAAGGAAACGAATCATACGTAATTTCATTACAAAGTGGTCCATTAGTTCTTGTGCTTCTTCCTCGGTTAAAGTGCCATTTTTGAAATCTCTTTCCATGTAAATATCTAAGAAAGTAGAAGTTCTACCAATACTCATAGCAGCACCATTTTGATCTTTTGTTGCAGCTAAGTAACCAAAGTATAACCATTGAATTGCTTCTTTTGCATTAGAAGCAGGAACTGAAATATCAAAACCATATTTTGCAGCCATTTTCTTTAAATCTTCTAAGGCAGCAATTTGGTCATGAATTTCTTCACGTTCACGAATAACACTTTCAGTAAATTCATCTACATCTAATATTTCTAATTCTTGTTTCTTCTCAGCAATTAAGG
>CANQXD010000007.1 GCA_947627755.1 uncultured Clostridia bacterium
TACTATATTAGCAAGCTAATTTAAAGAGGTTTACTTTTTTTATACGCATTTAGGTTGCGGACATAGTCTGCCGTATGGTATAATAAAAAAACAAAGTTAGAAATTATATTTGAGGAATGAAATGAACTTACACGATTTAGAAGTATTAGAATATAATCAAATATTAGAAAAACTTTCCCTATTTTGCACCACTTATATAGGGAAAAATTTTGCTATGCAATTAAAGCCAAGTTTTAAAAAAGAGCAAGTAGAAAAATTATTAGAAGAAACACTAGAAGCTTCTATTTTAAATGTACAAAAAGGTTCTCTTCCTATGCTTGAAATTGCGGATATTTCTGTTAGTTTAAAAAAGTTAGAGAGCAATCTTTCTATTTCTGCAAAGGCACTTTTAGATATTGCTTTGGTTTTAAGACTTTCAAGAGAATTAAAAGAATATTTCTATGAAGATGAAAATTTTGATAGAACTCCTTTTGTTTTGTTAGAAGCTATGTTTTGTAAATTATATAGCAATGTGGATGTAGAAAATTCTATTTTTTCTTCTATTATAGATGAAAATACTATTGCAGATACCGCATCTAGCACGCTTGCAGCTCTTCGCAAAAATAGAAAAAAGTTAGAATCACAAATTAAAGATAGTTTGAATCATATTCTTCATTCTAGCCAATATTCTAAAGCTATTATGGAGCCTATTGTAACTATTCGTAATGAGCGCTATGTTATTCCTGTAAAAGAGGAATTTAGAGGGCTTATTAAAGGTTTCATTCACGATATGTCTGCTAGTGGTTCAACTGTGTTTGTAGAGCCTTTACAAGTTTTTGAGTTAAATAATCAAATTCAATCTTTAAAAGTTGAAGAAAATGCAGAGATAGAGTGCATTTTAACAAATTTATCTAACAAACTAATTCCTTATCTGAAGGAATTAGAAAATGATGTTTATTTAATTGGAAAGTTTGACTTTATATTTGCAAAAGCAAGTTTAGCTAAAAGTATGGAAGCAGTTTTACCTATCTTAACAGAAGAAAAGCAAATTGATTTAAAAAAGGCACGTCATCCTTTTATTGATAAAGATAAGGTTGTTCCTATTGATATTCATATTGGTAAGGATTATTCTTCTTTAATTATTACTGGTCCTAATACTGGTGGAAAAACTGTTACTTTAAAAACAACCGGACTTTTATGCTTAATGGCTTATAGTGGGCTATTTATTCCTGTAGAAGAAAAAAGCAGTCTTTATGTTTTTGATTGTGTTTTTGCAGATATTGGCGATGAGCAAAGTATTCAAGAGTCTTTAAGTACTTTCTCTGCTCATATAACAAATATTATTCATATTACGAAAAAAGCAACAAGCAATAGTCTTATTTTGATTGACGAGCTTGGCTCTGGAACAGATCCAATTGAAGGCTCTAGCCTTGCTATTAGCATTTTAGAGTATTTTTATAATTTAGGATGTCTTACTTTAACAACAACGCATTATTCAGAAATAAAAAATTATGCTTTAGTTACTGATGGCTTTGAAAATGCTAGTTCTGCTTTTGATGTTGAAAGCTTAAAACCAACATATCAGTTGTTAATTGGTGTTCCCGGAAAAAGTAATGCTTTTGCTATTAGTAAGAAATTAGGCCTTCCTAATGAAATTTTAGAAAAGGCAGAAAGTCTTTTAAAAGAAGATCATACTCGTGTGGAGGATTTATTAAAAAATATTTATGATGATAAAATTGCTATTGAAAATGAGAAAGAAGAAATACAAAAGAATTTATCGCAAGTAGAAATTTTAAGAAAAAGTTTAGAACATGAAAAAGACGCTCAAAATGAGTTAAAACAAAATCAACTTGAAAAAGCAAAATTAGAAGCTAAAAATATTTTACTTTCTGCCAAAGATACAGCAAATGATACTATTAAAGAGTTAAATGCTTTGTATGAAAACAATAAACAATTAGAGGAAATGGATTTAGAATCTTGGACTGATTCTCAAATTGCTAGTTTTGTAAAATCTCATTTTCAAAAAGGCTCTTTAAAAAAAGCAAATGAATTAAGGCAACATTTGAATAGTTCTTTTGATTTAGTTGGTACTTTTTCAGATGAGGTAAAAAATGATGTTGAAAAACAAATGAAAGCCTTGAAAAAAGAAGATTTAAAAGTTGGTATGCAATTAAAATTAAAGAATTTCTCTGAGATTGCAACAGTTACTTCTTTATCTGGAAAAAAAGATGTTTTCCAAGTGCAAATAGGAAATGCAAAAATGAATGTTCATTTAAATGATATAGAAGAAATTTTGGAAGATAAATCAGATCTTAGCCTTTCATTTGGCTCTTCTAATGCTTCAAGTTTTAAATCATCTTCTAAAGTATCTTCTAATTCTTATAAAGCTTCTTCAAATTCTTCTTTTAGCAGTTCTTCTTTTAAAGCAAAAAATGTTTCAACAGAAATTAATGTTATTGGTCAAAATATAGATGAAGCTTGTTTTGTAATTGATAAATATTTAGATGATTGTTATTTAGCTAAAGTAAGCCCTGTTCGCATTGTGCATGGTAAAGGAACCGGAAAATTGCGAGAAGGAATTCATATATTTTTACGCAAGCATCCTCATGTAAAAAGCTTTCGTTTAGGTACCTTTGGTGAGGGTGAAATGGGTGTAACTATTGTAGAATTAAAGTAAGGTAGAAACTTTTTGTGGCTATGTTTATTAAATTTTCATTTCATAAGCATAGCTTTTTATGTTTCTACCTTATTTTTATATTTTTTTACTTTAACTCAATTTTTATTTCTTTTTCTTGCTTTAATTCTATTTTTTTATATGTAACTTTACATTCATCAAATAATTTTCTAGATGCAATATTATTTTCTGAGTTAGCATATTTATCAGATAAGTAAATTACTTCTTTAATACCAGATTGTATAATAATTTTTGCACATTCATTGCAAGGAAATAAATCTACATATATTTTAGAATTTTCTAAATCTTTTTTACTTCCTCTATAATTTAATATGGCATTTAATTCTGCATGGCATACGTAAGGGTATTTTGTATTTAAATTTTCTCCTTCTCTTGCCCATGGAAATCTTTCATCGTCAAAACCATTTGGTGCTCCATTGTAACCAATAGATAAAATACGATTATCATTACTTACAATACATGCACCTACTTGTGTAGAAGGGTCTTTGCTTCTCATAGCTGATAATTTTGCTACAGCCATAAAATATTCGTCCCAACTAATATAGTCTTCTCTTTTTTTGTTCTTGTCTTTCTCCATATTTTTTCCTCCTTTTTATTTATATTACAGTATTTTTTATTTTCCTTTTTTGTTTATTATTAGATTATTATTTTTAATTTTTTTTAATTTTTATTTTTTTACTGCATTTTCCAATATAATATTATTTCTTTATAGCAAAAAAGAGACAGCATTTTATTATTGTTTTGTCTCTTTTGTTTTTTTATTATTCCCTTAAACCAGAACCATATAATTGCATTAAATAATTATAATAGTTAAATGGTTCTACTGTATCTGGCATACCATAATCTACACCAAAAGTTTCAACAGTAATTTTATTAATTACTGGTTTATTAATTGGCATATCAGCTGTTAATGTATTTCCTTCTTCATCTTTTGGAGCCTCAGCACCTTCTTCTAATTCTGAACTTCTATAAGTAACTTCTACATTTGCAATAGCATCTACTACTTCCATTCCTTCTATTACCTTACCAAAACCTGTATATAATCCATTTAAAGAAGTGTTGTCTTTATGCATAATAAAGAATTGAGAACCTGCTGAATTATAGCTTTCTTCTGTTAAACTACTGCTAATACCCGTATAATCAGAACGAGCCATTGCAATAACTCCTTCTTGCATTTTTATTTTATTTTTCGTGTAATTGTTTGCTATCATTTCTCCTTCAATACTATAGTCTGAAGTATCTCCATTTCCAAGTAAATCATCTAAAGTAGGAGAACCTGTACCATCGCCATTCTTATCTCCACCTTGAATCATAAAACCTGGAATTGTTCTATGGAAAGTTAATCCATCATAAAATCCACGATTTGCTAAAGCAATAAAATTCGTTACTGTATTTGGTGCTTGATTTGGATATAGTTCTACTTTAATAGTTCCATAACCTTCTACTTCAATTGTTGCAATTGGATTTTGTGCTTTGTTTGTTAGTTTTTTTATAATTCCATAACTTACAAAACATATTCCTGTAATTACCAATATAATTGCAATTATCATTATTATTTTAATTACTAATTCTTTTTTCATTTTATATTTACCTCTTTCTTATTATAATATTAAATTGTCAAATACAAATTGCTCTTGCATTCTTCGTAAAGACTGTTTAATAGTTCTTGCTCTTACTTCACCAATTCCTTCTACGTCGTCTAAATCTGGAATGTCTGCTGCTAGAATGTGTTGGAAAGATTTGAAAGATTTTATTAAATTATCCACAATATTATTTGGCATTCTTGGTATTTTGTTTAATACACGATATCCTCTTGTATATACAGCAACTTCTTCGTAATTGTCGAAATCTTCGTAACCAAGAATACGTGCCATTATTTCTGGCTTCATTAGGTCTTCATGTGTTAGACTTTCAATTTCTTTTAATACCTTTTCAGAAGTTCTTTTCTTTCCTGGTGCAATATAATCTTTTATAATAAGTAGTTCTTCTTTTTCAAGACCTCCTACTAATTCTTCTAATTGCATTTCTAGCAATCTTCCTTCTGCTCCTAACTCATAGATAGATTTTTGTACTTCATCTACCATTTGCATTACCATTTCTGCCCTTTGAATAGCAGTAATGACGTTTTCTAAAGTGACAATATCATTAAATTCATATTCATTTAATATATTCAACTTGCTATCAAATACTTTTTTATATTTTTCAATAGTTTGAAGAGCTTGGTTTGCTTTAGAAATTACTTTTGATGTATCTTCCAATACATAGCGAGAGTAACCTTTGAAAATAGTAATAATATTTCTTCTTTGTGAAATGCTAATAACTATTTCTCCTGTTTGCTTTGCGGTACGTTCTGCTGTTCTATGCCTCGTTCCTGTTTCTGTTGTAGCAATTGCAGAGGATGGAATTAACTGAGTATTAGCATATAATATTTTTTTGAAATCTGAACTTAAAATAATAGCTCCATCCATTTTAGCAAGTTCATACAAGCGAGATGGTGTATAATCAATGTTTAGGCTAAAGCCTCCATCAACAAGGTCTAGCACCTCTTTGCTATCCCCTATAACAATTAAAGCACCTGTTTTTGCTTTTAATATATTTTCTAACCCGTCACGTATTGGTGTGCCCGGAGAGATTAACTTTAATACATCAGTAATGCTATCTTCTTTAAATGTGCCCATTTTTTCAACTCCCATTACCATCGTACCATTGGGGACGTTTCCTTTTGGTATATCTGTCCCTTTTGGATATTCGTTTTATAATTAACAATGTACCAAAAGGGACAGATGTACCTTTAGGAAACGTCCCCGATGGTAACTAATGAAGTATTTTTAATGCTTCATTTATATTTCTAACGCCTATTATATCTAATTTATAACTATCTTTCAATAGTTTTTTGTTATTTTCTGGAATAATACATTTTTTGAAGCCTAATTTTTCCGCTTCTTTTAATCTTTTTTCTATCATGTTGACTGCTCGTACTTCGCCAGTTAAGCCGTACTTCACCAATTGCTACTAGGTCAGTTTGAATGCTAATGTTTTTAAAACTAGAACTTACAGCTAAAATAATTCCTAAATCGATGGCAGGTTCTGCTATACGAATTCCACTTACTACATTTAAATACACATCTTGTGAGCCTAAATTTAAATTGGCTCTTTTTTCTAAAACTGCCATTAACACAGTAAGCCTATTATAATCGATTCCATTTGCTGTTCTTCTTGGAAGTCCAAATGTAGTTGGCGTAGTTAAAGCTTGAAGTTCAATTAAAAGTGGTCTTGTTCCTTCCATACTGGCTACAATTACGCTTCCGAGAAGGATTGTCTTCTCGTTCGGAAATTAAGATGGAGGATGGATTTGTAATTTCTACCATTCCTTCATTTTGCATTTCAAACATTCCTACTTCATTGGTAGAACCAAAACGATTTTTTACGCCTCGTAAAATACGATACGAAAAATAGCGTTCTCCTTCTAAGTATAAAACTGTATCTACCATGTGTTCTAACACTCTTGGTCCTGCAATGTTTCCCTCTTTTGTAACGTGTCCAATAATAATTGTTGTAATGTTTTGTTGCTTACAAATTTTCATTACTCTTGCGGTAATTTCACGTACTTGGCTTACTGTACCTGCTGCTGAAGTAATTTCGTCACTATACATCGTTTGAATAGAATCTATAATAACTAATTTAGGGTTTAGCTCTTGAATATTTTCTGCAATAATATCTATATCGGTCTCGCCTAGAAATAAAATATCTTCATTTTTAATATTTAATCGATCTGCACGAATTTTAATTTGCTCTGCCGATTCTTCCCCCGAAACGTATAAAACTTTCCCTTCACCTTGCATTTTATTACAAATTTGAAGAATAAGTGTAGACTTTCCGTATGCCCGGTTCTCCACCAAGTAACACTAATGAGCCTTTTACAATTCCGCCACCTAATACTCTATCTAACTCGCCAACACCGTGTAGAAATGCGAACTGCTTCTTTTCCTTCCACACTGTTTAGTGAGGTTGGTTTTGTCGTTCTTGTTTTTTTATCTGCAAGAAAAGCACCATCTTTATCCTTTACTACTTTTTCTTCGTAAAAAGTATTCCATTCATTACAAGCTGGGCATTTTCCAAGCCACTTAGGTGATTCATATCCACAGCTACTACATACAAAAACTGTCTTTGCTTTTGCCATATTTCCTCCCATGTCTCTTTAGGGACGTTTCCTAAAGAGACATTTTCTTTTCTATTCTTTCTATCGTTTTTTTATTCAAGCCTAATATTCTAGCAATTTGTATTTTCTTAATGCCTTCTATTTGAATAAATTTTTTTATTATTTCATATTTCTTTTCTTTATCATAATTCTGAATTCTTATTAAATTCTCTTCTTTTGCAATTTCTTTCATGCACTTAATTGCTTCTTCGTCTCCTATTTTGCTTATCAATTCATAAGAATTTCCTAAATCTTGATTTTTGTTATAATTATCATGAAAAATTTTAAAGTTTGAAATATTATAATCAAAAAGCTTCATGATAAAATTTTTGTCCGTTATTCCTTCTTTATTTTGAACATATTCATGATAACTAATCCAAGGATATTTTTTTGACATACCTGCATTTTCTGGGTTCTTGTGAATATATCTTACCACATTTTTTAAGTATGACTCTTCTTCTATATTCTTACTCTTAAATCGATTTTCAAATAAATGTCCGACTCTTTCGTACTTTTGATTAAAATAATAAGAATAACTTACATTCAAGCTTTGTATAATCGTCGATAAATTCTCCGTTGGATCGTGAATAACAAAATGAGCATGATTTGGCATTAGTACATAGGCATATAGCTCATATTTATAAAATTCTTTTGTTCTTTTCAACTCTTTTAAAAATTTTCTAAAATCTTGGTTATCTAGGAAGATATCTTGTCTATTGATACCTCTTATAATAACATGATAAACATTAGTATTTGCTTTTTTTCTTTGGGCTCGCATATTAGTATTCAACTCCTTTTTAATTAAATTTTTAATTTTTGAGCCCTAAACTAATAAAAATATAGCACATTTTTATGTATATTGCTATATTTTTATTAAAATTTTTTTAATTTTTCTTGATTTTTTTTGATTTTCTTTCTTTTTTTACATTTTTCTACTTTTTTCTTAGTAATGTACCTTTAGGAAACGTCCCCAAAGAGACACCCAAAGAGACATGACAAAGCAATAATATACATGGCATGTGACCAGCCTAAACCAATTACCCATTTAGATTGCATGGTTTCATTATCTATTTGCTCTGCAAGAAAGCCATGTTTAGTTGCTGTTTTTGTAATAAGTTCAACTTGGTTTCTAGCTTCTTCTTTTTTTCCTATTTTCATGTTATATAATGCCATCCATAGTGTTGCAATTGGCCATGGATTATTTCCACCCATATAATTATCATTTTGAAATCTCAAATATCCTCCAGTATATGTTCTTAATGTCATATTTATTTTTTCAATTGTGTTTTTTACTTCTTTTTGTTCTGCATCTAGCATAGAGAATGGTACTATAGTTCCTAATAAACTAATATCCATAATGTTGTCTTTATTGTTTCTTTTTAATGTTTTACTTTGCTCATCGCAAAAATTTTTTATGCAATAGTCTTTGATTTCTCTTGTATTTTCTTCCAATTCCTCTATTCCTTTTGTTTCATTTAATTCCTGTTTTATTGCTATCATTGCCTTCAATGCTGCATAGATTGCACTTAATGAATATAAATGAACTCCCTCATGCATTTCCCATAAGTCGTAGCTTTCTTGTGTACTTGCATTATCTTTATTAGATGTACCAAAAGTGACAGATATACCAAAAGGAAACGTCCCCAATGGTACTTTTTGGCACATTGGATAGACTTGCTTTAGAAATTCTTTGTCTTTGGTCATTTTGTAATGTTCGTATATGCCATATATAATGCTGGCTGTTTCGTCTATTTGATAGCCCCAACATGGTGCTAATCTTCCGTCTGTGTAGAAGCGTTGCTCCCACATTCCGTTTTTGCTTTGTGTTTTTTTACAGAAGTTTGTATAGAATTTTGTAGTTTGGTCTGTCATGTTTAATATGTCTAGTGCTTTTGTTACAAAGACTGCATCTCTTGGCCAACAGTATGAATAGCGCCCACATTTACTTCGTTCTTCATCTACTTCTATTGCTGCTGATATGCCACCAGTTTCGGTATTTGAAAGAAGTGGAAATAGCAGGATGCTTCTTACGTAAATTTTTTTTATACTTTCGTATTTTTCGTATGTAATTTTGTCTATTTGATTGTTTTTTTCTTCTGTCCCTATTAGCTTTTGTTGCCATTCTTCTTTTTGACTTAAGACTTTTAGTCCGTCGTGTTCTTTTACATAGTTATTCCAATATTTTTCTACTTTCTTTTGTTCTTTTGTGGTATCTATGTTTTTTATTTTTTCTACGTCTTCTATTATTTCGTCCATTTGATATTTTTCTTGATTATTATTTATGTATATGAATATTTCAAATTCTTTGCTTTCTCCTGGCTTTAGGTTTCCTATTTTATAGCTTATGGCTGAATCGTTTGCCATTCCAATATAATCTTTATCCTGTAAGTAGCCTGATTTTATTTCTTCTTCACTATGATTTAAACGATATCCTAATATTGGTAGTTTTGAGAAAATGCAATATGTATAGTCATGGCTGTATTGAAGTAAAGTATCTTTCTCTATTTTACTTCCTACCATGTTATTATTGTTGGATAATAGTTTTGAATATAATAAGAAATCTACTTCTAAATTTATACTATTTTCATTTGTTAGTTTATACTTTTTTATTATGACGTTTTTTGATGTGCTGACAAAATCAGTTTGTAAAATGGATAAATTGAAATATGTATTTTTTATTTTTGTATTTAAGATATTTGTATTTTCGGTGTAATATTGCTCGTATTCGTTGTTTATATCTTCATGCAAATAGATTAACGCAGAGTCATTGATTTTTACTCCTGCTTGCATTGTATCTATAAACTGCCTATAATCTCTTGTTGGATAAAATAGCCTTAGCATTTCTCCCTGATAGCTAAAACTTGCTACCATTTTTTCATTTCCAATTATTGCTTCATTATAATATTTCTCTTTCATACATTCTCCTCAACATTTTTATTATTGGCTAATTTTTCATTATTGTAAAAATAAAAAATTATTATTTTACAATATTTATTAAAAAAATTTGCATTATTTGTTGACATATTATATTTTTTTTGCTATAATAACATTGTTAAATTTGTTACACCAAATTAAATTCTCTCTTTTGTATACGTAATTTTTGCAAAGAGGCGTTACAGAATTTAAGAGGGTAAGCACTATCTTAAGATAAATAGAATATTACTTTTTTCTTTTTATTCTTGAGAGCGAATATGAGTACATACCAAAAACTCTACCCTTGCAAATGTGCTATAAATAAAGATAGAAAAAAGTTTTAAAATGTACCTTGAAAACTGAATATAGGACAATTTAATCGGTTTTATCGGTTATTGTCAATTTAAGTAGTGTGTAAGTATCAAAAATTTTTCTATCTTTTCCCCACCAAGATTGGTGGGGTTTTCTTTTTGTCTATTAAATAATTTCTATTTTATAAAAAATTTTATATATCACCATATATTTTTGTATTTTTAAGTATAACTTTATTTATAAAAGATTAAAGATTAAATTTTAATTTTTATCCTTCTACAATTTTCACAATTTGTTGTTCTAATTCTTTAATTCTGTCATTTAGTTTTGCAATATCTTCGTCACTTGCATCTTCTACTAACATCTCTTTTTCTACAATATTGGACATATCTTCTAATTCTTCTTTTAAAGTTTGAATTCTTCCTAATACCTCTAGGCGAATATATTTTCTTTCATGCTCTTTTGCACCTTTGATTCTTCCTAAACGTTGTACTTGTTTATTTAGTTCATATTCTTCTCCATATTCTGGTATAATAACAGGAATTTGAGTTGTACCTTGAATTTTTTGCTTTAATGCAATTTGTCCTTCTGGCTCGCCATGTACTAAGAAGATAGTTTTTGGTTTTTCAAAGAATGAATAAATGAAGTTTAATAACCACTCTTGGTCAGCATGACCAGAATAGCCTTCAATATACTCTATTCTTGCATTGACTGCAATTTCTTCACCAAATATTTTTACTGTTTTTGCCCCTTCTACAATTTTTCTTCCTAATGTTCCTGGTGCTTGATATCCTACAAATAAAATTGTGCTATTTGGATTCCATAAATTATGTTTTAAATGATGTTTTATTCTTCCTACTTCGCACATGCCACTAGCAGATATAATAATAGAAGGCTCGTCTTTTTCATTTAATTCTTTTGATTCTTCTGCTGTTCTTGTAAATTTTAACCCTGGAAATTCTAGTGGATTATCTCCTCTTTTCATAAGCTCTTGTGTTTCTTCGTCAAATAAATCCATATTATTGCGAAATACTTCTGTTGCAGAAATTGCAAGTGGACTATCTACATACACAGGTGCACCCATTAAAGTATAATATTTTTCTCTAAATTCTTTGTCTTTTCTATTTTCTTTTAAATTGTTTAGTTCATATAGAATTTCCTGAGTTCTTCCTACAGCAAAAGATGGGATAACAACTGTTCCGCCCTTATTTAATGTTTCTGCTACTATGTTTAAAAACATTTCTGCTTTTTCATCATTTCTAGTATGTAATCTTCCACCATAAGTAGATTCCATTACCAAATAATCTGCACTTTCTATCATTGTTGGAGAAGAAAGAAGTGGAATATCATTATTTCCTATATCTCCTGTGAATACAGTTTTGGTTACTTTTCCATCTTCACTTGCCCATACTTCTATAATGCTAGAACCAAGCATGTGTCCAGCATCATTGAAACGTACATGAATTTTATCACTAATTTCAATAATTTCATCATATTTCACAGGTTCAAATATTTCAAGGGACTCTATAGCTTCTTGCGCTGTATATAACGGTGGCTCTGGCTCTAAACCTTTACGCACTCTTTTTCTGTTTTTCCATTCAATTTCCATTTCTTGAATGTGTCCACTATCTGGTAGCATAATGCCACACAAATCACAAGTTGCTTTTGTTGCATAGATTTTTTTTCTAAATCCTTCTTTATATAATTTTGGTATTCTGCCAGAGTGATCAATATGTGCATGAGTTAGTAGCATAAAATCAATGTCATTTACATCAAAAGCGAATGGAGCTGAATTTTCCCACTCATCTTGCGCTTGACCTTGATACATTCCACAATCTACTAAAAATTTTTTTCCTGCCGCTTCTACTAAAAAATTTGAGCCTGTTACTGTTTTCGTTGCACCTAAAAAGGTTATTTTCATATCTTATTCTCCTCTCCTACCATTGGGGACGTTTCCTTTTGGTACATCTGTCCCTAATGGATATTCGTTTTATAATGATAATATAAAATTTTCAAAAATGCTTGTTCAAGATGATTTATCGCAGAAATTCTAGATAAATTTTACGGCACCCTTCCATTAAAATGAACTCTTTCCGTAAAATTTATTTAGAATTTCTAAGTTCAATCACTTTCAATACGCTTTTTTCAAATTTTATATTATCATTATAAATAATTAACAATGTACCAAAAGGGACAGATGTACCAAAAGGAAACGTCCCCAATGGTACTTCACTCCCATATTTTGATTTTTTTGTTTAGCTTGACTTGTAATTCTACTTTTTTGGTAATTGGTATTTCTTTGGTTTCTTCTTCTATTGTGCCATCATAGATTTGTATTTTTAAGATTCCTTTATGATATTTTAATACATAAATTGTATTTTCTAAATTTATTATTTTACTTTGAAATTGGTTTGCTAAGATAGCTTCATTTGTTTCTTCTTCCTTACTAAATGTTATGAAAATTTTTGCAAGGCACGCTTTTTTTATTAGTTCTTTTTCAACTTGTTTTAACTTTTGTTGTATTTGTTGTATTTGTTGTTTCTGTTGTTTTTGCTGTTTTTCTTGACTTTCTTGAATTTCTTTATTTTCTTGATTTGATTGATTTACTTCGCTTTGTTCATTTTTCTGATATGGTATTTGTTCATAATAACGTAGTTCATAAATTAAATCTCGAATGTACTGCTTTCCTTCTGCTTTTTTTATTTTTATTAAGAAACAATCTAAGAATATGTTTTGTAATAATTTAATTTGTTTTGTTTCATCTACTTTTTCTGTTTCTTTTACTCCTATTGATTCAAAAAATTGTAGCTTTTCTTCTAATTCTTTCTTTTTATTTACAAATTCTTTTGGTTCCATTTGCTTGTTACATTCTTTGGTTTCTTCTAGTAAACTTTCTCTTTCTTTTTCTAGCATAATTCTTAAATGACTTACACTAAATATTTTTTCTTTATTTGGTAATTTACGATTTCTTTCTGAATATTCTTCTTTTAGCAATGTTTCATCACTTAACATTGTATCTATTTTTTTGATATGCAAATTGATTTCTTTTTTTCGATTTGATAAACTTTCTAAATATTTTTTATTATCTTGCATTAAGGTTAGCATTTGTTGATTTTCTTGCTGCTTTTCTATTATTTTTTGTTTTTGAATTTTATTTCTATTAGCACTTATTGCTATTACTGTTTTTATGAATTGTTCTACAAATAATTTTGCTAACTCTTCTCCGTATTTTTGGCTTAAAATTTCTTGCATTGCTTGCACATAGTCTATTTTTTCTTCTTGTTGTACTTCTTCTTGTGTTAATCCAAAACTATTATTGTATTTACTTCTTAATATTTCATTATTTGGAAGTAATGTTTCTTCATCATCTTTACTTATATCGTCTGTTATCCATTTTCTTAAGAATTGATTTCCAAGTAGCAAAAGTAAATTTTGATATACTATGTTGATATTTTTACTTTCCATTTGACTTGTGGTAATATCCCATGACCAGCCATTAAAGTCACGAATTACTTCTACTAAATTCATTCGATTTCCTATTGTTAATACTTCTTTTAAGCCAATGTAAAAAAGTTCATATTTATCTTCTATTTCTATCTCTTTTTGGTTTAATGTAACTAAGGCTTCTAGCATCATTCTTTCATTTGGATAAACAGAAATAATTGCTTTTTCTTTATCTATAATATAATTTACCTGTTTTTCTTCTAATTCTTTACTTTCTTCGCTTAATGGCTTTATTAGTTTGATTTGCTTACATTCTTTTTGAATAATTTGCACGATTTTCTTTAGAAATGATTTTTTTGTACTTACATTTACTTTTACCATTTCATAATCTTGATAGCCATTTTCAATTTTGTATAGCATACTAAGCAGAAGGTTTTTCACATCACTTGAAAAATCCTTCTGCTCTAATATATTCTCTAATTCATTATTATAGTCTTTGAAATTGATTTTAGAAAAAATATCCTCTTTTGCCATTTGATTACCTTTCTTTTGTGTTTCTTAAAAAATTATTTTTTTGATTTATTTTTCTTTTGAAATCTCTTAATATCTTTCAACTACATATTTTTATGTGTCTTCTATATGTTTGCATATTATTTTCATATTTTATTCTATATTTTTATTCTATTTTCTATTCTTCTGTTTCTGCTACTTCTTCTTTATTTTGCGCTACTTCTGGTGTTGTTCCCATTTTTAGTTCTGCTAGTCTTTCTTTTGTCATTAAAACCTCTCTTGGTTTACTTCCTTGATAGCCTGAAATAACGCCTCTTTCCTCCATTTGGTCTATAATTCTTCCTGCTCTTGCATAGCCTACTTTGAATTTTCTTTGTATAAATGAAGTAGATGCTTGCCCTGTTTCTACTACAACGTCAATAGCATCCATTAAGAATGGATCTGTGTCATCATCTGACATATCTTCTTCTGCAATTTCTTTATCTGTTTTATTTGCATTTTCAATGCTTTCTAGAATGTCCTCATTGTAGGTTGCTTCTCCATTTGCTTTTAAGAAGTTGACGATTTTTTCTACTTCTCCATCTGAAATGAAGGCTCCTTGAATTCTTGTTGGCTTTGGTGCGCCTGCTGGGTAGAATAACATATCTCCTTTTCCAAGTAATTTTTCTGCTCCTACCATGTCTAAAATAGTTCTAGAATCTACTTGTGATGATACTGCAAAGGCTATTCTTGATGGAATATTTGCTTTGATTAAACCTGTAATTACATCAACAGATGGTCTTTGCGTTGCAATTACTAAATGCATTCCTGCTGCTCTTGCTTTTTGTGCTAAACGACAAATAGCATCTTCTACGTCTTTTTTTGCTACCATCATTAAGTCCGCAAGCTCATCTATAATAATTACAATATGTGGCAATTTGCCAATTCCATCTGATTTTTCTACTGCTTCATTATAACCTTTTAAATCTCTTACTCCTTTTGCTGCAAAGGTTGCATATCTATTTTCCATTTCTTGTACTGCCCAAGCAAGTGCTCCTGCTGCTTTTCTAGGATCTGTTACAACTGGAATTAGTAAGTGTGGAATTCCATTATATACAGATAATTCTACTACTTTTGGATCTACCATTACTAATTTTACTTCACTTGGTTTTGCCTTATAAATGATACTTGTGATTAAAGTGTTAATACATACACTCTTTCCAGAACCTGTTGCTCCTGCTATCATAACGTGTGGCATTTTTGCTATATCTGTTACAATTTCTTTTCCTGCTACGTCTTTTCCTAAGGCAAAGGCAAGTTTTGATTTATGATTTTCAAATTCTGATGTATCTATAATGTCTCTTAAATGTACTACTTCATTTTCAGCATTTGGAACTTCTATACCTACTGCATTTTTCCCCGGAATTGGTGCTTCTATACGAATTGTTTCTGCTGCTAAATTTAAAGCAATGTCATCTGCTAAATTTGCTATTTTGCTTACACGCACTCCTTCTGCAGGTCTTAACTCATATCTTGTGATGGCAGGTCCTACTGAAACATTTTCTACTTTAGCAGAAACTCCAAAACTATATAAGGTTTTCTGTAATTTGCTTGCTGTATCTGCTACTGCTTTTTTGCCACCTTTTAATCCTTGTTTACTTCCTTCACTTAGCATTTCAATAGGTGGAAATTCGTAAGTGTCGTTTCCATCTTCTACAGTCATAGTATGCTCTAAATTTAAAACTTCTTTCACTTTTTCTTCTTTTGTTTCTACTTCTTGCTTAAATAAGTTTCCAAGTTCGTTTGGAGATGGCATTTTTTCCATTCCTATTGGATTTAAATCATCTTGTTCATGATTATATTTTTTTAGTTTTCCACTTTTTATTTCATTTTCTAACCCTGCTAAATTGATGCTTAATTGGTCTTCATCAATTTCTAAGGCACGTCTTCTTGCTTCTTCTTTTTCACGTGCTTTTCTTTCCTTCAAGGTTTCCTTCTTTGGCACAATTTCTTCTACCATTTCTACTTGTCTTACAGGTTTGCGTATCTGTTTTCTTTCTTGCTCACGTAATTTTCTTCTCTCTTCTTTTTTGTCGATGAAATAATCTACAATGTTATAAATTAAATTTGTTGGTTTAATTGCAAACATAAATACAAAAGTAATAAGGGCAAGTCCAATGGATAGGACAATGGTTCCTAAAGTTCCTAAAAATTTGATAAGTGGCACAGCAATTACAGTTCCAATGATACCTCCACCAATATCTCTTGCTCCTAAATAGTAGGCATCTTTTATACTTTGTTCCATTCCTTTTGCAGTATTGATATTTCCTGCTGATATTTGAAATACGCTAAGCATAACTGCAATGCAAATTAAGAAAATTGCATATTGTAATAATTTTGTGATTAGATATTCTTTTTTATCGTACGCCAAGTAAATACCAATTGCAAAAGTTCCTATTGGTATAATGTATTTTATAAATCCCATAATACCACCTAGGGCTGGGCTTAAATGTTCTCCTAAAAATCCTGATTTTCCGTATATGAAAACTGCAAGTAATACGCTAATAAGTAGCATAAATACTACTGCAACATCTATATTTACCTTTGGTTCTTGTTTCTTTTTTCTTCCTCTTTTGGCCATTTTTATTTATTCATCCTTTTCTTCCATTTTTTCATTTTTATTCTATCATTGTACGTTATGATTTGCAAGGAATTACTAGAAAAAATATTACGAATTTTACTAAAAAGATTGTTGTAAATTTTTATAACTTAAGTACAAAAAAAATTACAACTTTTTGTGTTGTAATTTTGGATTTTTTATTGTAATTCTTTTCTATTGTTTTGGATAGTTTCAAGTGCATTTTGAAGAGCTGCTTCTATGTTTTGTAAAATGCTATCTGCATAATCTTTGGTTCCTTTTGAAATTTCCCTTGACATTTCATTTGCTGTTTCTATAATTTCTGCTTTTTGTTCATAAGCTTTTCTTGTAATTTCATGTTCATCAATCATAGATATAATTCTATTTTCTGCTTCTTTTACAATGTCATCTGCTTCTTTTTGTGCTTCTACTAAAATACGTTGTCTTTCTTCTTTTACCCATTTTGCTTGTTTTAATTCGTCTGGTAATTTTAAACGTATTTCTTTGATGATTTCTAACATTTCTTCTTTATCAATAATTCCTTTATTTGAAAAAGGAATTGATTTGCTAGCTTCTAGCATTTCCTCCAATGTTTCTAATAATGTAAATAATTCCATGGTTTAGCCCCTTTCGCGTATGAATAGAAGGTTTACTCTTCCATACTTTCTGATATCATATATTTCTATTTCTAATTCTTTTAGTTCTTCTAATTCTCTTTCTTGCTCATCTGTTTCTAAAATGATAATTCCATCTTTTTGAAGTAAATGAAGATTTAAAATTCTTTTTATAGCATCTACTGCAATGTTTAGCTTATATGGTGGATCTATAAAAATAATGTCAAATGCTTCTTTTTGTGCTTCTAAACATTTTTTATAATCTTCGTTTACAATTGTACTTTTTTCTTCCATTCTTGTTTTTTGAATGTTTTGTTTTAACATTTGAATGGATTTATATGATTTATCGCAAAATATGCAATGCTTTGCACCTCTACTTAATGTTTCAATACCAAGTGCACCACTTCCTGCAAATAAATCTAATACTATTGCTCCTTCTATATGAGTTTGAATAATACTAAACAAAGGCTCTTTGACTCTATCTAGTGTAGGTCTTGTTGATAAGTCATCAATTGAATGTAATTTTGTACCTTTTGCTGTTCCACTGATTACTCTCATTGTTTGCTCCTTTGTTCTATTATTATTTTATCCGTTTTACCATATATGTCAAGAATATTCATAAAATTGTAATATACATTTAATAAAGTTGTAATACATTAACATTTATGTAATAATCATAGCTATTATATACTATTATTTTAAATTTTGCAATATGTAAACTATAATTTTGTTATGTTTTTCCATTGAATTTGTTTGTTTTCTGTTGTATAATTATTTTGTATTATATTTATGGGGGCGTATTTGGTTTCGACAGTATGTTAGAAATACCAATGGCGAGTAGTGGATGGCTGCTTTGGCCACTTAAAAAAAGCAGGACTAAAAATAAACGCTGATAATAGAGAATTAGCATTCGCTGCCTAGTCGCGGCGACGTTTTACCATAGTGCCCACAGCTATGGATAAGGCGTCGATTTTGTGGGAAACAAAACTATTTCTTGCCATGGAAATAGTGGGTATTTTTATGGCTACTTTTTTCTTTCCTTTGTTTGTTAAGAAAAGTTAAAGGGAATTTTAATAACAAACTACACTCGTAGAAGTTGATATGGAAAATGTATTGGACAGGAGTTCGACTCTCCTCGCTTCCACCAAATTGAATTTGCTAAAATTAATAAAGCAAAAAATAACTATTGAAGAATGCAAAGTATCATGGTATAATTATGATACTTTAAAAAATAAATTTATTTTTATTATCTTCTTTTGGAGTTAACTATAAGAAACTGTTCACAACACAATAATTATTGAAGGAGGAAATTATATGGCAAAAATCACTTTTTTCTCTGTTTTAAAGAGCAACTTGAAATGTGCCTTTTGTAAAAAAAAGTATTGCTTGGTACGGTATATGCCTGAAAGAAAAATAAAACAATATTATGACGGACATCGCTATTTTATAAGCTGTGAGAAAGACACGGAATCATGTAAAAATAAAAATGAAAAAAATCGCTTTCATAAAATGTAAAATTGACACACATTATAAAAAAGGTTTCTATTTAGAAACCTTTTTTACATAGAAAAAAATGTAGCTGTTGTGGAAGAAAAAGTAGGAAATATACAAAAGTGGAAGTTGAATGCATAAGCTATCAGGATGGAAGCACAGTATATGATTATGTTTGTGAAGAATGTGCTAATACGCAGCAAGAAGCTTATAATAAAGTTAATAACCCATACCCACAAAAAGTTTTTGTGAATTATTGATAATTTTTCGTAAATTTGTAATATAACCTATTAAAATAAATCAGAATGGGAACCTGTTCTAGAAATAGTTAATATTAATTTATCTTTTTCAATACAATAAATTAAAAGCCAATCAGGCTGAATATGACATTCTTTGAATCCGTTTATAATTACCAGTTAAATAATGATCTTTGTATTTAGCTAGCAAAGGTTTTTCTTCTAATAATAATTGATTAATATCATAACCTCTTTTTTGAATTGATTTATAATCTTTCTTAAATTGATTGCTATATCTAATTTTTAGCACTATTTATCCAACTCCTCAAACATTTCATTTACACTATCAAAGGTTTTACTTAAATTTTTACCATTCTTTGTATCTTCAATTGCTTGTATAGTTTCTTTATTAAATTTAGGTTTTCTAATTTCAAAAGGAATTCCATCATTTAATATAACTTGATTTAAAAAAACATTAATAGCTTCAGTAATAGATAAACCTAAATCGTTTAATGTTTCTTCAGCTCTTTGCTTAACACTAGGTTCTATTCTTATATGCAAAGTATCTGTTTTAGCCATAATTAACACCTCCTATATTTTATTATATGTATTGTATCACATTCTATACACAAATGCAATACAAAGCATAAGTTTTAATAAAGTTGTACTATATTTATTTAATAGTATAAATATAGTAATAATGACCAATAATTTTATATTTTATTTCAATTAAAACCTGTTGACAAACTTTGATTCTATGTTATAATCATTATGTTAATAATTATTTTTCCTGTTTTTCAGGTTGACATATAGACTTTTAATAAAAATAATTTTTTCAGGAGGGAAAAAAATGGATAGAAACGAATTTTTAAGAATTTGCTTTGCAAAGACACTTAATGAGTGTGGCATCCACCGTATATGCAATTTAGATGGATATTCAGAAGATATGCTTTGCCTTGTAGATGATAAATCACCTTTTATTGTCTACGACAATCACTACGATAAACACACAAAGAGAAAGGAAAAGCACTTTGATAGCATCATTGATGCCTATCATTATATGATTCATCTTGCTTGTGTTGATTCTTTTGATTATAAAGTACGGAAAAACTATCTGATGAAAACATTCTGGCATTATATCTACATGGATGCGCTCAAAACCATCTTTGAAATTACCACAGATGTTAGTATAGGCTCTTATTGCGAAGAAGCATTTTGCTTTGAGCAAACAGTCTATGGCGCTTATATTGTATATGTTGGTGAAAAAGGATCCAAAAATCAGATTAAGTCTTTTCCGGCATCTGAATTAAAAAAAGCTTGTGAATATTTAATTACCATTTATTTTGATGGTAATGATGATTTAAGTCTTGAAGAAGCAATCAAAGAGTTTTCTTATTTAACCAGTTCAAAATAAAATATCGAGGGTTCCTAATTTGGAGCCCTCGACATTTTATGGCTAATTTAAGATGGTACTTTTTTTGTTATTTAAAATAATATAGAAATTAGTTAACTTATATAAAAAATATATTAAAAAGGCTTGACTTTTGCAAACATTTGTTTTATAATTGGTATCTAATAATAATTTTTTTATTATTAAATATTAAGAAATGGAGATGATTTCAAATGAACGAGTTAGAAAAAGTTCAAGATTATACTAATGAAAATTTTGAAGATATTAAACATATTGATGAAAATGGTATTGAATTTTGGTATGCTAGGGAACTTATGATAATGTTAAAATATCACAAATGGGAAAATTTTATGAAAGTAATTGATAAAGCAAAAGAATCTTGTCAAAATAGTGGTATTAGCGTGTTTGAACATTTTCCTGACGTCAGGAAAACGATAAAAATGCCAAAAAGAGCCGAAAAAACGATTTTAGATTACAAACTAACTCGTTATGCTTGCTATTTAATAGCACAAAATGGAGATAGTAGAAAGAAAGTAATTGCTCTTGCACAAACCTATTTTGCTGTTCAAACAAGGAAACAAGAAATTAGTGAAAAGGAATATAGTTCTTTAACAGAAGATGAGAAAAGATTTTATCAAAGAAACTTAACAAGAAAAGGAAATTATTCTCTTAATCAAACTGCTAAAAAAGCAGGAGTTAAAAATTTTGATCAATTTCATAATGCTGGGTACAAAGGTTTATACAATGGTGAAACTGCTAATGACATTGCTAGAAGAAAGGGATTACGATACAGAGAAGACATTTTAGATAATATGGGAAGTACCGAATTGATTGCAAATTTATTTCGAATATCTCAAACTGAAGAAAAACTGAAAAGAGATAATGTAAATACAGAAAAAAAAGCAAATAAAACTCATTACGAGGTTGGCTCTAAAATAAGAAATACAATAAAAGAACTTAGAGGAACTATGCCAGAAGATTTACCTACACCTCAAAAGAGTTTAAAACAACTTGAGAAGGAAAATTCTAAACAATTAAAAATTAAATAACTATGTTCATAACAATAAATAAAAAACTACTACTAACAACAAAATTAGTAGTAGTTTTTATTTTTTTACATATCATCTTCATTATCTTCTTCATCTTGCTCGTCTTCTGCAAAATCTTCCTCTTCTTCTTCGCAGCCATGACAACCAGAGCAATGTCCTGTGCAACCATCTTCCTCTTCTTCGTTCCAATCTAGTTCAATAATATTGTTACATTCTGGACAAGTAATTTCGTCTTTTCCTGTAATTTCTGCAGTAAATTCATAGTTACAATAAGGACAAATAATTTCAAAATCAAAGTTTCCATCTTCTTCGTAAATATCGCCTTCAATTTCATTTACAGCGCTTTCTACCATATTGATTTTATCTTCGATTTGTTTTTGTTTTTCTTCCATTTGCTTCATTTTTTCTTCTGTCTTATCTGCTAGGTTATCAATAATATCCATAAATAGCATAGATAATTCTGCTACTTTTTCTTTTACAAATTCTAATTCTTCTGGATTTGTAATTTTTCCTTCTATTTCTGAAACAATTCTTTTGTAGTTATCACTTAATACTGACATGTAAGGTCTTCCTCTTTTCTTTTAAACTCTTTCCATATACTCGCCAGTTCTTGTATCAATACGAATAACATCTCCAATGTTAATGAATAATGGTACAGAGATTTCATATCCATTTTCTAGTGTTGCTGGTTTTCCAGAGGTTGTTGTTGTATTTCCACTAAATCCTGGTTCTGTATATGTTACTTCTAGTTCCACAAACATAGGTGGTTCTACAGCGAATACATTTCCTTTATAAGAAAGTATTTTAACTGACATATTTTCTTTTATGTACTTTAGAGCATCTCCAATTTGTTCTTTGTTTAAAGGCATTTGCTCATAAGTTTCATTATCCATAAAATAATATAAGTCTCCATCTGCATATAAATATTGCATTTCTCTTTTTTCAATTTCTGCTCCTGGATATTTTTCAGATGGGTTAAATGTTTTTTCTAATACTGCCCCTGTAATAACATTTTTTAATTTTGTTCTTACGAATGCTGCTCCCTTTCCTGGTTTTACGTGTTGGAATTCTACTACTTTAAATACGTTTCCTTCCATTTCAAATGTTGTTCCATTTCTAAAATCTCCTGCCATATATACCTCTGCCATGTTTATTTCCTCCTTTTATTTCTATTTTTTCTTTCTCTTTTTGGTTAACGTTTGTTATTTTACCATATATTTGGCTAAAAAGCAAGTGTTTTTAATTATTTTATAACTTTCGATTTACCATGATGATATAGATATTATATTTTGTAGTGAGCTCGTGTGGGGACCGACAAATTAGAAACTTTTGACAAAATTGAGATTTTTCTCAATTTTGATTAAAGTTTCTTATGTAGTTGGGACGAACGAAAAAATATAATATCTATATCATCATAGCAAAATAGAAATTATATTTTACTTTCCTTCTACTACAATATAATTTTTATCCGATTTTGTTAAATTTATACAACCAGATTTTGTAATTAACACCGTATCTTCTATACGAACCCCAAATTTACCCGGAATATAGATTCCCGGTTCATCTGTTACAACCATTTTTTCTTTTAGAAAACTATCATTTTTTCCATGTAAATATGGATATTCGTGAATATCTAATCCTACGCCATGTCCTAAACTATGAACTAAATCGTATCCATGTAGTTTAAAATCATTTTCTACCATACGAGAAATAACTTTGATATTAGCACCATCTTTTAGTTCTTTTAATGTTTGCAACTGATTTTTCAAGACTAAATCATAAACTGGCTTTATTTCTTCTGGCACATATCCTACAAATATAGTTCTTGTCATATCAGAGCAATATCCTTGATATATACAGCCAAAATCTAAAGTAATAGGATCTCCTAAATCAATTTTTCTATCTGTTGGAACAGCATGAGGTTTAGAAGAATTGCTTCCAGATGCTACAATAGAATCAAATGAGTTTCCTTCTGCTCCATGCATTTGGAAAAATTTTTGAATTTCAAAAGCAATTTCTTTTTCCGTTTGCCCTACTTTTATAAACTTTAATAAGTGTGAAAAACATTCATCTGTAATTTCAGATGCTTTTGTGATTTTTTCAATTTCTTCCTCATCTTTTATCATTCGTTGCTTTTCAATGGCTTTTTCTGTTTCTTGCAAATTATTTACTTTATATTGATGCATATATTGCTTATACTGACTATAAGTCACATAGTCTTCTTCAAAACCTACATTTTCACAAAATAGAAAGAAGTTTTCATATTCTTCCTTGCTAAAGTCTTGAAATTGATGCACAATGATCTCATCATCTATGGTAAGTATAGAATTTACTTCTTCTACATATCTACCATCTGTTAAAAAGATATTTTCTTTTCTTGTAATTAGTAAAATTCCTTCTGCTACAATTCCTGTTAAATAGTGGATGTTGACTGGATTTGTTACAATCATTCCTTGCATATCTAACATTTTCATTTTTTCTCTTAACCATTTTAGTTTTGTATTCATAGGACTTATTCTCTCTTTCTTCCTATATTTTTCTATTTTTTCGCTTTTTTATACGATTGTTTTATACATTCCTAGTGTAAAAATTTTCGATAGCACTAAGAATAAAATATCAAATGGTACAAATATAACAGTAAATGAAGCTATTACAATAAATGGTCCAAATGGAATGTAGGCATCTGTTTCTTTCTTTTTAGTTATGATTAGCCCAATGCTAATGATAGCAGCAAGTAAAAATGCAATTAATGAAATTAAAATCATATTAAGCCATCCAAAGAATAACCCTAGAGCGCCCATTAGTTTTACATCTCCAAAGCCCATGGCTTCTTTTCCTGCAATAACGCCTCCTATTAAAGTAATTAGTAAAAATATTCCTGCTCCTGTAAGACTTCCAAGTAGCATATCAATTCCTACTTGTATGTTGAAAATGCCTTGCACAAATGCGAACAATAAACCAACTTCAAAAATAGTTAAGTTTAGTCTGTTTGGAATAATTTGTAGTTTCAAATCAATGCAAAAAGCAGATACTAGCATTGGTGCTAAAATAAAGTATTTGATTAAGGTTATTTGGTCAATTAAGTTAGATTGCCAACCTATAAAGTATAATAAGGCAATGTAGATTCCTGCCATAGCCACCATAAGAATATAGTTTGGTTTGAAGTTTTTTAAGTAGATTGTAAAAAATTCTTTTGAAAATACTTTTTTATATTCTGGCAGTCTTATATTGCACCATTCTACGAATTGTCCTACAATTAAGCCAAGTAGGCCCACTAATACATAGTAGATAATAGAAATGTTATTTAGGTACATTTTTTATTTCCTCTTTTCTTCAGTTTGCTTTTTTATTTTTTTCTCATATTTTCGAATAACATAGTTTTCTAATGGTCTTTTTATTCTTGTTATGAAGATGTCTTTTTGTCCAATTGGTTTTACTAAAATGGAATATAGTTTTGCATGGTTTGCACCTATTACATCTGTAAAGATTTGATCCCCTACTGCTGCTATGTTTTCCTTTTTTTCGTTTAGTTCTTTTATTGCTTTTTTAAAGCCTCTTTTTAGTGGTTTTGTAGCAAAGTAAAAGTAAGGAAGTTCTAGTTTTTCTGCTACCATTTTAACTTTTTCCTTTTGGTTGGTATTAGATAAAATGCACATTTTGATTCCTTGCTTTTTTAAGTCTTCACACCACTCTTTTACTCCTTCTGGAATGTTTTTGTCAAAGTCTAAAATAGTGTTATCTACATCTAAAATTAACGCTTTTATTTTATTTTCCTTTAAGAAGGAAATTGTTATTTCTTTTACACTTTGAAGATAGGCTTTTGGGTATAATATCATTTTTAAGTATCCTTCCTATTAATTTCAACCTTATCTTATCAATATGTATGTTATTTGTCAAGAAAAAATGAATGGAAGAATTGCTATGTGGTAGCAATTACAAAGTTATTTTAATTATTTTTCTAGGAAAAAACAAACCGATAGAAATATCCTACCGGTTTGCTTTGTTATTAACTTACTAAATTATGAATCCAATTTTTTTTCGATACTTTACATATTCTCTTGTTTTCTTCTGTAATTTCAAAGTCTTCTCTTGCAAAGATAGTTCCAAGAACATCAGGATCTTGCTTATATTTATCTGTTACTTCTTCCTTCAATATTTCGTTAAGAAGTTCATTGGAGGTATTTTTATCTTTTACTATCAAAAGACGAATATTCCAAGCACTTGACTTTGCACAAAGTTTTTTGTTTTCTTTTGTAATTGCAAAGTCTTTTCTTTTAAAGATAGCTGCAATAACATCAGGATCTTGCTTATCTTCATTTGTTACCTCTTCCTTAAACATTTCGTCAAGAAGTTCACTGGAAGTATTTTTATCTTTTACGATCAAAAGACGAATCTCCCATTCACTTGACTTTGCACAAAGTTTTCGGTTTTCTTCTGTTATTGTAAAGTCTTCTCGTGCAAAGATAGCATCAATAACATCAGTATCTTGCTTATCTTCATTTGTTACTTCTTCCTTCAATATTTCGTTAAGAAGTTCATTTGAGGTATTTTCATCTTTTACTATAAAAAGACGAATCCTCCAATCACTTGATTTTGCACAAAGTTTTTGGTTTTCTTCTGTACTTGTAAAGTCTTCTCTTGCAAAGATAGCTTTAAGAACATCAAAATTTTGCTTATTTTTACCTGTTCCTTCTTCCTTAAGTATTTCGTTAAGAACTTTATTTGAAGTTGTTTCGTCTTTTGCTACAAGTTCCCGAATTGATGCAAATTGTGACTTAGAAGCATCTTCTCTAAATTCATCTTTTTTTGCTTCATAAAACTTTTTTTGCGCTTCTTCTGTAAAATCGTTAAATCTTACCTCAATTCCTCCTAAAAACATTGTTTTCATATTACTTCCTCCTTAAAATATAATTATATTTTTAAGTTACTAATAAAACTGACAATATTATATAAAAACTACATAATATTGTCAACCTTTTTACATTAAAGTTTGTGAAAAATTGCAGTCTTTTGCTGCACTTTTATTGCACCTTTTTTTCCTTAAATTCTTAAAAACACTTCCTAAAAAGCATAAAACAAACCGATAGGAATATCCTACCGGTTTGCTTTGTTGTTAACTTACTAAATCGCGAATCCAAGTTTCTTTTGATTTTTTACATATTCTTTTGTTTTCTTTTGTTATTGCAAAGTCTTCTCTTTCAAAGATAGCTGCAAGGACATCATCATTTTGTTTATCTTCATTTGTTACTTCTTCCTTCAATATTTCGTTAAGAAGTTCATTGGATGTATTTTTATCCTTTACTATCCAAATACGAATCTCCCAATAACCATTTTTTGCACAAAGCTTTTGTTTTTCTTCTGTTATTGTAAAGTTTTCTCTTGCAAAGATAGCTTCAAGAACGTAAAGAACTTGCTTATATTCATTTGTTACTTCTTCCTTCAATATTTCGTCAAGAAGTTCACTAGACGTCTTTTTATCTTTTACTATCCAAATACGAACCTTCCAATCACTTGACTTTGCACAAAGTTTTCGGTTTTCTTCTGTTATTGCAAAGTCTTCTCTTGATAAAATAGCTCTAAGGACTCTAGAACATTGCTTATCTTCATTTGTTACTTCTTCCTTAAGTATTTCGTTAAGAAGTTCATTGGATGTATTTTTATTCTTTACTATCCAAAGATGAGTCTCCTCATCAGTTGACTTTGCACAAAGTTTTCGGTTTTCTTCTGTTATTGTAAAGTCTCCTCTTGATAAAATAGCTTTAAGAACATTAGAATTTTGCTTGTTTTTATCTGTTACTTCTTCCTTGAGTATTTCGTTAAGAACTTCATTTGAAGTTTCTTCATCGTTTGCTACAAGTTCCCGAATTGATGCAAATTGTGACTTAGAAGCATCTTCTCTAAATTCATCTTTTTTTGCTTCATAAAACTTTTTTTGCGCTTCTTCTGTAAAATCGTTAAATCTTACCTCAATTCCTCCTAAAAACATTGTTTTCATATTACTTCCTCCTTAAAATATAATTATATTTTTAAGTTACTAATAAAACTGACAATATTATATAAAAATTACATAATATTGTCAACCTTTTTATATTAAAGTTTGTGAAAAATGTCAGTCTTTTACTGCACTTTTATTGCACCTGTTTTTTTCCTCCGTCCCCAAAAACAGTTAAAAAAATAACCGAGAACCAGTGGAAATAATTCCACTGGTTCCTTTGGCTTTTAGTATATGATTGCTTTTATTTTTTTCAAACATTCTACTGCTTGGTTTTCAGAAGAGAAATAACCTTTTAGCACCTCTAACATTTGCTTGTTCTTTTCCTTATAGGAAAAATTGGTGTTAATTGCGTCTTTTACAGCCCCATTTTCTTCTCCTTTACTCATTGCTTCTAAGAGTTTCTTTGGGGTTTCTACATCTTTTGCTATTATCAAGCGAACTTCCCAATTATTAAACTCTGCGCAAGCATTTCTTAAGTCATCCTGCAAAAGCAAATTTTTATTACTTAAAATTGCTTTTATTACATCTTTATCTTGCTTGTCTTCGTTAGTGATTTCCTCACGAAGCATTGCATTTAAGAACTCAGAAGATGAGCCTTTATTCTCGGCTGCTATTATGCGGCATTCCCAATTATCTGACTCTGCACAAAGTTTTCTGGTTTCCTCCTCCATTGTAAATTTTGGATTAGACAAAATAGCTTTTATTACATCTTCATCTTGCTTCTCTTCATTAGTGATTTCCTCGCGAAGCATTGCGTTTAAGAATTTAGAAGATGAGCCTTTATCTTCAGCTGCTATTATGCGGTATTCCCAATTATCAGACTCTGCACAAAGTTTTTTTGTTTCTTCATCCATTGTAAATTTTGGATTAGCTAAAATAGCATGTACTATGCTATTACTCTGCTTATCTTTGTTAGTGATTTCCTCGCGAAGCATTGCATTTAAGAATTCAGAAGATGAGTTTTCATCTTTGGCTACTATTTCGCGGTATTTCCAATAGCCCGACTCTGCACAAAGTTTTCTTGTTTCTTCCTCCATTGTAAATTTTGGATTAGACAAAATATCATTTATTACATCTTCATTTTGCTTATATTTGTTAGTGAGTTCTTCGCGAAACATTGCATTTAAGAATTCAGAAGATGAGTCTTCATTCTCTGCAACCATTCGTCTAATAGAAATATACATTGAGTTAGCCGCCTCATTTTTGAATTTTTCTTTATTTGAAAGATAAAGACGCTCTTGTGCTTCCTTTGTTAAATCCCGAAATTCTACCTCTACTTTTTGCAATTCTACATTTGCCATAATTTTTCCTCCTTAAAATTTTAAGATTGGTTTTTTCTACGTTTCTTTATAAAAGACTGGTTATATTATATAGTAAATTACATAATATTGTCAACCTTTTTATATTAAAGTTTGTGAAAAGTAGCATTTTACTGCACTTTTATTACACCTGTTTTTTTCTTTAAGTTCCAAAAAGCAGTCCTAAAAAGCATAAAACAAACCGATAGTGATATCCTATCGGTTTGCTTTGCTATTAGCTTACTAAATTTAGTAAGCTAACTTATGAATCCAATGTTTTTTTAATCGTTTACATATTCTTTTGTTTTCTTTTGTAATAGCAAAATCTTCTCTTTCAAAGATAGCTAGAAGAACTTCATCATCTTGCTTATCTTCATTTGTTACTTCTTCCTTCAATATTTCGTTTAGAAGTTCATTGGATGTATTTTTATCTTCTACTATAAAAAGACGAGTCCTCCAATTACTTGACTTTACAAAAAATTTTTGGTTTTCTTCGGTTATTGCAAAGTCTTCTCTTGAGAAAATAGCTTTAAGAACAGCAAGCTCTTGCTTATCTTCATTTGTTATTTCTTCCTTAAGCATTTCGTTAAGAAGTTCATTGGAAGTATTTTTATCTTTTACTATTAAAAGACGAATATACAGATTACTTGACTTTGCACAAAGCTTTTGGTTTTCTTCGGTTATTGCAAAGTCTTTTCTTTCAAAGATAGCATTAAGAACAGCAAGATCTTTCTTATCTTTATCTGTTACTTCTTCCTTCAATATTTCATTAAGAAGTTCATTGGAGGTATTTTCATCTTTTACTATCCAAAGACGAGTCGTCCAATTACTTGACTTTGCACAAAGTTTTTGGTTTTCTTCTGTTATTGTAAAGTGTTCTCTTTTAAAGATAGCTTCAAGAACAGCAGGCTCTTGCTTATCTTCATTTGTTACTTCTTCCTTAAGCATTTCGTTAAGAACTGCATTTGACGTTCCTTCGTCTTCTGCTACAAGTTTCCGAATTGATGCAAGCTGTGACTTAGAAGCTTCCTCTCTAAATTCATCTTTTTTTGCTTCATAAAACTTTTTTTGCATTTCTTCTGTAAAATCGTTAAACCTTACCTCAATTTCTTCTAAAAACATTGTTTTCATATTATTTCCTCCTATTAAAAAATTTTTTATTCTATGTAGTTTCTCCTTAGATGAAAAAGTAGGATTCTACATTAATATAATTTAATTATATCATATTTTACATAATTTGCAAATATTTGGTAAAAAAATTAAATTAAAGTTTATGAAAAGTAATATTAATTACAAAGTGATTTTAGTTATTTTTCTATATAGAAAAACCAGTGAAAATAATTCCACTGGTACCTTTGGCTTTTAGTTCATAATTACTTTTATTTAACCTTTATACATTACATCTTTATCTCGCTTTCTTTTAAAATTTCCCGTTTACTTTCTGCCTCTAAAGCTTCCAGTAAGCGCAATAAATCTGCTTTTGATGTTTCTTTTGCCATTTTAAAAACTTCACCTAGTATATCTTCATCATATTGCTTATTTTCATTTGTTCCTTCTTCCTTAAGTATTTCGTTAAGAACTGCATTTGAAGTTTCTTCGTCTTTTTGCTACAAGTTCCCGAATTGATGGAAATTGTGACTTAGAAGCTTCCTTTCTAAATTCATTTTTTTGCTTCATATAGCCCTTTTTGCGCTTTTTCTGTAAAACTATTAAAACTTACCTCAATTTCTTCAAAAAATCTTGTTTTCATATTACTTCCTCCTTAAAATATAATTATATTTTTAAGTTAATAATAAAACTGATAATATTATATAAAAATTACATAATATTGTCAATCTTTTTACATTAAAGTTTGTGAAAAAAGTGGCCTTTTACTGCACTTTTATTACACCTTTTTTTCCTTAAATTCTTAAAAACACTTCCTAAAAAACATAAAACAAACCGATAGGAATATCCTACCGGTTTGCTTTTTTGTTATTTTACTAAATTGCGAATCCAATTTTTGTCTGATTTTTTACATATTCTTTTGTTTTCTTTTGTTATTGCAAAGTCTGCTCTTTCAAAGATAGCTACAAGAACATTTTCATCTTGCTTATCTTCATCTGTTACTTCTTCCTTAAGTATTTCGTTAAGAAGTTCATTAGATGTATTTTTATCCTTTACTATCAAATAACGAATATACCATTTACTTGACTTTGCACAAAGCTTTTGTTTTTCTTCTGTTATTGTAAAGTCTTTTCTTTCAAAAATAGCATCAAGAACAAACAAATTTTGCTTATCTTCATTTGTTACCTCTTCCTCAAGTATTTCGTTAAGAAATTCATTGGAGGTATTTTCATCTTTTACCATCCAAAGACGAGTCCTCAAATTACTTGAATCTACCCAAAGTCTTCGATTTTCTTTTGTTATTGTAAAGTCTTTTCTTTCAAAGATATCTGCAATAACAGCAGGCTCTTGCTTATCTTTATTTGTTAATTCTTCCTTAAACATTTCGTTAAGAAGTTCATTGGAGGTATTTTCATCTTCTACTATCCAAAGACGAGTCCCCAAATCACTTGACTTTGCACAAAGTTTTCGGTTTTCTTCTGTTATTGTAAAGTTTTCTCTTGATAAAATAGCTTTAAGAACAAACAAATTTTGCTTATCTTTATTTGTTACTTCTTCCTTAAGCATTTCGTTAAGAAATTCACTAGACGTATTTTCATCTTTTACTCTTAAAAGACGAATCCTCCAATTACTTGACTTTGCACAAAGTTTTTGGTTTTCTTCTGTTATTATAAAGTCTTTTCTTTCAAAGATATCTGCAATAACAGCAGGCTCTTGCTTATCTTTATTTGTTACTTCTTCCTTAAGTATTTCGTTAAGAACTTTATTTGAGGTTTCTTCGTCGTTTGCTACAAGTTCCCGAATTGATGCAAATTGTGACTTAGAAGCATCTTCTCTAAATTCATCTTTTTTTGCTTCATAAAACTTTTTTTGCGCTTCTTCTGTAAAATCGTTAAATCTTACCTCAATTCCTCCTAAAAACATTGTTTTCATATTACTTCCTCCTTAAAATATAATTATATTTTTAAGTTACTAATAAAACTGACAATATTATATAAAAATTACATAATATTGTCAACTGTTTTATTTACAAAATCTATGATTTCCTATGGTTACGGTTGTTGGTCTTGACCAAATCCATTTATTAGTTGCAGTATTTGGGTTAAAGTAATAAATGGCACCATAAGAAGGGTCCCAACCATTTAAAGCATCTTGTGCTGCTTTTGTTGCTGTGCTACCGGGAGCTAAGTTAATTTGTCCATCACTTACTGCATCAAATGCTCCTGCTTGGTAAATTACTCCTGCTATGGTATTAGGAAAACTTGAACTTTTTACTCTATTTAGTACAACGGCAGCTACGGCTACTTGCCCTGTATATGGCTCTCCTCTTGCTTCTCCGTGCACTAATCTTGCTAATAAATTGACATTATTGGAATTACTAGAAGAACTAGAACTAGAAGAAGATGTATAAATTCCCATTGCTTGTAAAGTTTTAGTTCCTGCAATTCCGTCTGCTGTTAGTCCATTCTTTCTTTGAAAGTATTTTACAGCAGCTAGTGTTTGACTTCCATATATTCCATCTACACTTCCATTATAATAACCCCAACGTTTTAGTTTTGTTTGTATTTGTATTACTTCATTTCCTCTTGAACCATATTTGGAAAGTGCTTCTACTTCTTCATTTCTAATAAAAATATGGTAAGAAATAAAAATAGCAAATAACATGCTTATTATGATAATTGGTTTTATTTTTATAAATTTTTCTTTCAAACTAATTCCACCTCATTTGAAGTTATTTTCTCCAAATTTGGTGGTTTTATACAATTTTCATTATTTCTTTCCATTTTTAGCAGCTTTCACTAAAGCTACAAATAATGGTGCTGGTCTATCTGGTCTTGATTTAAATTCTGGATGGAATTGTCCTGCAATAAAGAATGGATGGTCTCTTAATTCTACCATTTCTACTAACATACCATCTGGTGATGTTCCAGACGCTATTAGTCCCGCTTCTTCCATTTGCTCACGATATGTGTTATTATACTCAAAACGATGACGGTGTCTTTCTTCTATATCGGTTGTTTTATATATTTTTTCTGCTAATGTTCCTTTTTTAATTGTGCATGGGTAACTTCCAAGTCGCATGGTTCCGCCTTTTTTGGTAATTACTTTTTGGTCTTTCATAATGTGAATAACCGGATTTTTACATTCTGGGTTGAATTCTTCTGAGTTTGCATCTTCTAATTTTAATACATTTCTTGCAAATTCTACTACTGCCATTTGCATTCCTAAACAGATTCCTAAAAATGGAATGTTGTTTTCTCTTGCATAGCGTATTGTTTCTATTTTTCCTTGCACGCCTCTATTTCCAAAGCCACCCGGTACAATAATGCCATCTATCCCTGCTAATTTTTCTTTTGCATTTTCTTTGGTGATTTCTTCTGAATCAATATATTTTATTTGTACTTTTACTCCATTTTCAAAACCTGCATGCCTTAAACTTTCTGCTACTGATAAATAAGAATCTTCTAATCTTACATATTTTCCAACTATTGCAATGGTTACTTCTTTGTCTGTTACATTGTTGATTTTTTCCATTAGTTTTTCCCATTCTTGGTTATTTGGCTGCTGTTTTTCTAGCCTTAAATGTTTACATGCTTGAAGTGCTAGTCCTTCTTTTTCTAGCATTAAAGGTACTTCATATAAGCAAGAAGCCGTTCTATTTGCAATAATATTTTCTTTTCTTACATTACAGAATAGTGCCATTTTTTCTCTTAAGTTTTCTGGAATTTCATTTTCTGAACGACATACTAAGATATCTGGCTTAATTCCAAAAGATTGTAGTTCCTTTACTGAGTGTTGTGTTGGCTTCGATTTTAATTCATTAGAGCCATGTATATAAGGAAGAAGTGTTACGTGAATATATAGTACATCTTCTGGTGCATTTTCAATTCCTACTTGGCGAATAGCTTCTATTAAAGATAAACCTTCAATATCTCCTACTGTTCCGCCTAATTCTGAAATAACGATATCAACATCAGTATCTTCAAAAGCATAAATTTTTTCTTTTATGGCATTGGTAATGTGGGGAATGACTTGTACTGTCTTTCCTAAATAGTCTCCCCTTCTTTCTCTATCTAATACTTCTTGGTAGATTTTTCCCATAGTGATACTTGAATTTTTACTTAAATTTTCATCTGTGAATCTTTCGTAATGTCCTAAATCTAAATCTGTTTCTGCTCCGTCATCTGTTACGAATACTTCTCCATGTTCGTAAGGGCTCATCGTTCCCGGATCCACATTGATATAAGGATCAAATTTTTGATTTACTACCTTATAGCCTCTGTTTTTTAAAAGCCTTCCTAAAGATGCTGCTGTAATTCCTTTTCCAAGTCCTGATACTACTCCTCCTGTGACAAAAATGTACTTTGTTTTCATGTTTCTTCCTCCATTTATTTCCTTATAAAATAAAAAAAGATTAAAAAGCAAACCAAAAAATGCGGTTTTTTTTTAATCTATTCTTTATTTGTTCTATTGCATTTATATTATCATTAACATTTTTAAAATGCAATATTTTTTATCAAAATTTGTAGTATTTTTTTTATTTGTTTGATATACTATAGAAAAACAAAGGAGGAATTAGAATGACCCCACACAATGAAGCAAAAAAAGAAGATATTGCAAATATTGTTATTATGCCTGGAGACCCTCTTCGTGCTAAATATATTGCAGAAATTTTTTTAGAAAACGCTAAACTTGTTAATTCTGTTCGTAATATGTATGCTTATACTGGAAATTATAAAGGAAAAAGAATCACTGTTATGGCTTCTGGCATGGGAATGCCAAGTATGGCGATTTATGCCTACGAATTATATCATTTTTATGATGTAGATACTATTATTCGTATTGGCTCTTGTGGTGCTTACGATAAAGATTTAAAACTATTTGACATTATTCTTTCTGAAAATTGTTTTACAGAAGGAAACTTTGCTTTAACTTTTCATAACGAAATTTGCCATATTGTAGAATCTAATAATGAGTTAAATAAAGTCATTGAAGAAACAGCAAAAGAAAAACAAATTAATGTAATAAAAGGAAATACTGTTTGTGCTGAATTTTTTGATGTGTATTTAGAAGATATCAATCAATTTTTATCTAGAATTCCAAAGGATTTTCATCCAATTGGAGCAGAAATGGAAGCCTTTGCCCTATTTTATATTGCAAAAGTTTTAAATAAAAAAGCTTCTTGCTTAATGAGTGTAGTAGATTCCAAATATATAGATGAAGTTGCTACCCCAGAGCAAAGAGAGACTGGCTTGAAAGATATGATTTTACTTGCTTTAGAAAGTACTTTAAAATTAAGTTAAAAGTATTTCTTAGTTAATTTTTTATAATAGGCCTGTCCCAAATGGCAATTTATTGCCAAAAAGGGGCGTCCCAAATGGCAATTTAGGCAAAAAAGTAAGGTACTCATGCGTTATACAACGTGAGTACCTTTTTTCATCCGCTTTTTATTTTGTAATAGATAAAACTTTATATTTAATAACACCTGCTGGTGCATTTACTTCTACAATTTGACCTTTCTTTGCTCCCATTAAGGCAGATCCTATTGGAGATTCATTTGAAATTTTATTTTGTGCTAAATCTACTTCTGTTGAGCCAACAATTGTATAAGTTTCTTCTTCTTCAAATTCCATGTCAAATACTTTTACTACATTGCCTACTTGTACTGTTTTAGTATCAATTTCAGATTCATCTATAATTTTTGCATAGCGAATTTTATTTTCTAAATCTGCTATTTTTGCTTCATTTTCTGCTTGTGCTGTTTTTGCTTCGTCATATTCAGAGTTTTCTGATAAGTCGCCAAAACCTAGAGCAACTTTAATACGCTCTGCTACTTCTGCTCTTTTTTCTGTTCTTAAATAATTTAATTCCTTTTCTAATTTATCATAACCTTCTTGTGTTAATAATACTGCTTTATCTTCTTCCATAGTCCTTCCTCCTT
This sequence comes from uncultured Clostridia bacterium, assembly GCA_947627755.1. GTDB lineage: Bacteria > Bacillota > Clostridia > TANB77 > CAG-508 > UMGS1663. The sequence goes on from CANQXD010000007.1 coordinate 35,811, forward strand.
GTATATAATAAGTTTTCAAAATCGATAAAAATTATACATAAAATTCTATGTATAATTTTTTTAGTCGCCCTTTATATTAATCTAATTTTTTTAATTTGTCAATATTTTTTGCCAATTTCGTAGTTCTTTTTTATCAATTTTTCCATGATTGCCATATAAATTTTCTATTTTTGCTACAGTTTTACCTGTATTGCTCTCTTGCAAGCTTTCATATATTTCTAATTGCACAAATTCATCTTCTAGTTTATTTTGCTGTATCCACTGCATATTTTCTTCGTTTAGTTGTAGTTCTATTGTTTGTACCATAATTCCTTGAAATCCTTGTATTTGAATTGTTTTTTCTTGTGCTATATTAATGAAAATACTATTTCTAAAAATTGAATATTCGGTCAGTTGTTCATTTGAAAAATCTAAATTAATAATAATTTTTGCTTTTTTTAAGCTTTTTTTCTTATTGTTCGAAACACTCATCATAATTCCTTGTTCTTGTAATATTTCTTCTAATGCTTTATATTTTTCTATTTCTTTTGTGATGATATTCATAGTTTTTACTTTTGGTGCTATTTTTTTTATTAAATTTGTACTTTCTGCCGTATATTGGTTAGCTAATAAATAAATGTCTTGTAAAGCAAGTGGCTGTTCTTCTAATATATTTTCTAATAAATTTTCTATTGAATATATGTAAGTTAATTTACCATCTACTATTTTATAACCTTGAAAATATGCCTTATATGGTTTTATCTTTTTGGCTAATACTATTTGCATTTTTTGTGTTTTTGTTTTTTCTTTTTCTAACTTTTTTATTATTTTTTTATATGTTGTTTCTTTTTCTACATTAGAAATAAGGTATAATTTCTTATTTTCTCCTATTTCTTTTTTACGAATGTAATTTATTTTTTTTATGATGTTATATGTAATATTTTTTATCCAATTAGGAAGATTATATTTGGTAAAAATTTCTTCTTTTTTCCATTCTTTTATATATATTGTAATCATAAATAAACACCTACCTATAACTTGTTTTATTATATGTAGGTGTTTGTCTTATATTCCTATTATTTTATTTCTTCTGCAACTACATTCCAAAAATTAGATGTTTCAAAATCTTTTTGCCAGTAAGCTGCTCCTGCTAAATTATATTGTTTCATTAATGCAAATTTTGCTTTAATTGATGTTTCTTCTTCTAACCACATTTTATAGGTTTTACCACTTTTTTGATATTCAACATAGTATTGTTTTTTACTATCGTCCCATTTTCTTTCTACATCTGCTGGAAGTGTAGAATCTATACTTTTCATTAGAACAACTTCACTACTCAAATTGCTTCCACTTTCTTTCCATAGTCTTGTATAAAGTGGCATTCCTAAAATTATTTTACTTGGAGCTACTTCTTCTCTATCAATAAATTTATTAAGATTTAATTCTACCCAGTCTGCTCCTGCTGTTGTTCCTGCTTCTTTTGAAGCATTTCCATATTGGTCATAAGCCATAAAAATTAAATAATCTGCTACTTTTCCTAATTTATTTCTGTTGTAACATTCTGACCAATCTTCACTACCATCTGGCGCTGTTACATCAACAGAAAGCACTTTTCCATAGTCTCTTAACCTTGGAGCAAGTTCTATAATGAATTGAGAAAACATATCTTTATTAGAAATTTTCATATATTCAAAGTCGATGTTAATTCCGTCTAACTGATAAGTTAGTACAAGATTTACAATATTATTGATTAGTTTTTCTCTTAATTTGTAGTCTTGCAATATTTCTGTTGTAGTATCTTGAATGTCTGGAGAGCATGCATTGGAAATCATAGGCCATACTTTATAGCCATTGTCGTGTGCCCACTGAATATATTCCTTACCTTTTTCTCCAATTTTTACGTTTAATTCACCTTTTCCCAAATTGACTAATTCAGCAAAAGATGGAGAAACTACATTTATACCTTTAATGGTAGTTCCTGTTCTGTTTGGTACAGCACTTGTATAATAGTCCCAAGCAATGCTTACTTTTCCTTCAATTTGTTTCGTTGGCTCCATATTTTCTCGTAATGTATAAACATTTGCTATATCCTTTGTATATCCTATGTATCCTAGTGAAGTTCTTACTTTATTCCATCCACTTTCTAATTCTTCTATTACAATAATACTCTTTCCTTGCTCTACTTTGTCTAAAGTTTTTGAAAAAATAGTTGGCTTATATTTTATAGAAATATTTTTTGAAGCATTTGCATTTTTTTGTTCTCTGTCTAATGAATCAATAGTTAAAATGTTGCTTTCTTTTTGATAATCTACTTCTACATGATAAACGTTTTCCATTTCTGAAAATGGCACATAAAGCTCTCCATCTTTTTTGGTTGCTGCTCCACTTATTTTTATTTTACTACCATTTATTGATATTTCATTTTTGCCAATTGGTAGTATAGCAAGCTTTGTTTCTGATGATGTAATGATTTGGTCATATTTGTTATCATAAAAAACATCTTCATCAAAAAAATTTGCTATATCTTTTGTTGATATGTAAATAATATCATTTTCTATAAATGCGTCTAATTTCATACTTTCGGTTACATCATTATTGTTTATAATAACGCTTATTTTTCCTTTTGTATTTTTTCTAATATAATTTGGTGCTAAGTTAATAACAACGCCAATGAAAGCTATAAATATAGCTACTATAATAAATTTTTTAAGCCAATGCGATTTTTCTTTTTTTCCTTTTTTTGCTCTCATATTTGCTCCTTCTTTTTACTTCATTTTGATATTTCTATCTTATCTTATCTTTTTAGACTTTTCAAGTTTTTTCTTTTTATTTAAGAAAAAAATTTTTTATCTCTTTTTCTTATTTGCTATTTTAATTGTTTTTTTATAAAAATCAATCTTTTTAAGAATTTGTATAAATTTCAAATTTTAGGAAAATATATAGGTAGAAAAAAACGTAAAGAAAGGATGATAATTCATGGAAAAACATATTCACGTTACAGGAACTTCTGTAGTATCTTGGAAAGATGCAATTTTACAAACAATTTCAGAGGCTTCTAAAACATTAGATTATTTAACTGAGGTAAAAATTTTAGATCAAAGAGCAAAAATCAATGGTAAAAAGATTGATGAATACATTGTTGATTTAGATTTATCTTTTACTATTGACCGCGATAGAGATGAATAGAAAGGAACGTGATGGATAAATGAATCCAATAGAAACACAAAAACAATATAGTGATTATGTGGATAAAAAATCACCTAATTCCCCTATTTTAAAAAACTGTTTTAATGCGTTTTGGGTAGGTGGCCTTATTTGTTCCATTGGACAAATTATTTTTGATTTTTGTAAATACAAAGAAATGGATGTAACTTCTTCGAATACGGTTGTATCTATTGTTTTAATTGGTATCGCTGCCTTTTTAACAGGGCTTAATATTTTTAATAAAATAGGAAAATTTGCAGGAGCAGGCTCTTTAATTCCAATTACCGGATTTGCTAACTCAATTGTATCTCCTGCCATTGAATATAAATCAGAAGGCTACGTAATGGGCGTAGGTGGCAAAATGTTTACTGTTGCAGGTCCTGTTTTAGTATTTGGTATATCTGCCTCTGTTATTATTGGTATTATTGCTACTTTATTTGCGTAATTACCATTAGGGACGTTTCCTTTTGGTATATCTGTCACTTTTGGTATATTATAAAATTTAAAGTTACCATTAGGGACAGATATACCAAAAGGAAACGTCCCCGATGGTAACTAAGAAAGGATGATAATTTTGAATCGATTAGGTAAACAAACTATTCATTTTGATAATCCACCCACAATTGTAGAAACTGCCTCTATTGTTGGTCCAAAAGAAGCACAAGGTCCTATGGCTGGCTATTTTGACCAATGTTTAGAAGATGAGTTTTGGGGTGAAAAAACATGGGAAAAAGCAGAAAGTAAGATTATAAAAGAAACCGTCAATTTGGCTGTTACGAAATCTGGAATTCCCGCAAGTAATATAGATTTCTGCTTTGCAGGTGATTTGCTCAACCAATGTATTTCTTCTAGCTTTGGTTTAAGAGAACTAAATATTCCGTTCTTTGGAATTTTTGGTGCTTGCTCTACTTTTGTTGAAGGTATATGCCTTGCTAGTATTTGTATTGAAGCAGGTGCGGCAAATAATGTTTTATGTGCTACTTCTAGCCATTTCTGCAGTGCTGAAAAGCAATTTCGCTTTCCTTTAGAGCTTGGAAATCAAAGACCTCCAACAGCACAATGGACTGTTACTGGTTCTGGCGCAGCTGTGTTATCTTCCTCTGGAAATGGCCCTTTTATTACACACATTACTCCTGGTAAAATTGTAGATATGGGAATTAAAGATGCTAATAACATGGGAGCTGCTATGGCCCCTGCTGCTTTTGATACTTTGATTACTCATTTTGAAGACACTGGAAGAAAGCCAAGTTATTATGATGCTATTATTACTGGAGATTTAGGTCATATAGGTAAAGATATTTTAGAAGATTTATGTAAGACAAAAGGATATAATATCAATGCTAATTATGATGATTGTGGTGTTTTAATTTTTGATAAATCAAAACAAGATACTCATAGTGGTGGTAGCGGTTGTGCTTGCATTGGTACAGTATTTTCTGGCTATTTCTTCAAACAACTACGTGAGAAAAAAATAAATAAAATTTTGCTTATGGCAACAGGTGCTTTAACAAATGCCACTACTTCTCAACAAGGTGAGTCTATCCCTGGCATTGCCCATGCCATTGCTATTGAAAATGAAAAATGCTAATGTACCATTTGGTACCATTGGGGACGTTTCCTTTTGGTATATCTGTCCCTTTTGGTATATTATAAAATATAAAATTACCTTTAGGGACAGATTTACCTTTAGGAAACGTCCCCAATGGTACAATGGTAAGGAAGGAGATTTTAAAATGGAATTTATACAGAGTATTGACTGGATGCAATTATTGCGTTGCTTTGTGGTTGGAGGTCTTATTTGCATTGTTGGTCAAGTTTTAATTGATAAAACAAAATTAACCCCTGCTAGAATTTTGGTCGTGTTTGTTACTTTAGGTGCTATTTTAGGTGGGCTTGGTATTTATAAATATATTATTGATTTTGCTGGCTGTGGCGCTACTGTTCCTCTTACTGGCTTTGGTGCTAATCTTGCTAAAGGTGCAATAGAATCTGTACAAGAAAATGGTTTACTTGGAGCCTTTATTGGAGGAGTAAAAGCATCTGCTGGTGGTATTGCTGCTGCAGTATTCTTTGGATACTTAGCTTCTTTAATTTCAAAGCCAAAAATGAAGAAGCAATAGACTTTAATAGACACGAAAAAAACTTGCAAGTTTGCAAGTTTTTTCATGTCTTAAACTACAATCGTTCTTAATTTTAAGTTTTAGCCTTTCCTTCTAAGAGTTCTACCAAGTCATTGGAGTAAATTCCAGCCTCATCTAAAACATAGGCTATATGACTATTAGTGGCTTCAATGTGCTTGGTGATACTCCGTCCTTCCTCGTTCGTAACAATAATCGTCATAGATGCTTTTTTTCCTTCTGCCATATTGTTTAAGCTCCTTTCAAAGTTTATAAAAAAATTATAACACAAATTATGTTGATTTTCAATATATTTTCTTTATTTTATCATACACATCATACCAACTAAATACTCTTGTAATGTTATTTCCTTCTAAGTTTTTGTTATATTGATTGTCAAAACAGAATACTGGTAATTTTTCTGCTACATTTTTAATTTGTTCTGGACTATCTTCTATTAAAAGTTCTATATAATTTCCTACACAATATGGAAGTTTGTTACCTTCTGTATAAATTATTTTATCATAACAAATATCATTATCTTTTAGCCATACATCTACTAATTCTTTCATTTTTCCGTAATATTCATCTGGCATTCCATATTCATTTCTTGCTGTTACAATACAAATTTCATGTCCTTCTTCTTTTAGTTTATGAATTACCTCTGTTGCGAAGTCTCTTACTGGATACTTTGTTGCATAATAAACTAAATATTCATTCCAAAACTTTAATGTTTGTTCTTCTGTCCAATGAAATGCTTTTGCTTCATCATAATAACCTGTTTCTATTTCAATTGGTAAATTATTTTCTATGCAGAATTTTGTTCCATAATCTACGATAAATCTTTCTATATCTGTTAGTACTCCATCAATATCAATTCCTATTCTCATTTGTTTCTTCCTCCTTTTTAATTTGCGTCATATTTACAATATGTGAATTTTACTAATATTACTATATTTTATTTTTGTTATTGATATATTACCTTTAATTACAAAATTCGTCAAGATTCTACAATGTATTTTTTAACTTATTTTTCACTATTTTTAAATAAGAGGCCTGTCCCAAATGGCATTTTATTGCCAAAAAGGGGCGTCCCAAATGGCAATAAAAAAATGCAAAACACGATTTTGTATTTTACATTTCTTTATATTTTTGAATTATTATTTTATAATTTTTTATTTAAGTTTTATGCTTTTTTTGCAATTTCTACAATTTCAGTAAATGCTTTTGGATCGCTAACAGCTAATTCTGCAAGCATTTTTCTGTTTACTACAATATTTGCTTTTTTCATTCCAGCAATTAGTTTGCTGTAAGTTGTTCCATTCATTCTTGCTGCTGCATTGATTCTTGCAATCCATAATTTTCTGAAGTTAGATTTTTTATCTTTTCTTCCTACATAAGCATACATTCCTGATTTCATAACAGCTTGTTTTGCCATTCTGAATCTATAATGTTTTGCTCCATAATAACCTTTTGCTCTTTTTAATATTTTTTTATGTTTTTTACGAGTTATTCTTGCTGTTTTTACTCTTGCCATTTTTTTCACCTTCCTTAATTACTTAATTATTTGTAAGGGATATTTCTTTTTTAGGTCTTTCTCTAAGAACAAAAAATGTCCTTTTCCCCCTATTATAATTTTTGACCTTTATTATTTGAATTTTTTTAATTACCATAAGGTAACATTCTTTTGATTCCTGCTTCGCAAGTTTTGTCTGCATAAGCATCTTGTATTTTTCCTCTAGATTTTGCTCTTGAAGTTTTATTAGCTAAAAGATGTCTTCTATTTGATTTTGTTCTTTTAACTTTACCTGTTGCTGTATAAGAATATCTTTTCTTTGCAGCTTTATTTGTTTTTAGCTTTGGCATAATATTTCCTCCTTTTTTATATGTTAGGGGACACACTTACCATTTGCTTACTTTCACTTAAGTTAAGGTATGCCCTAACCTTATGAATTAGTATTCAAATAGTTAAAGTATTCTCCTAAAATTTTTATTATTATTAGCTTTTGAAAGTTATTTTTCTACTTTTTTGGCTAATATTATAAACATATTTTTACCTTCTAATATTGGCTTTTTCTCTGGAGTTGCAACATCTGCTAATTCTTCAATAAATTTGTTCAATGCGGTTTCTCCAAGTTTGACATAGTTTAATTCTCTTCCACGGAAACGTACAGTTATTTTTACTTTGTTTCCGTCTTCGATGAATTTTTTTGCATTTTTGCATTTGAATGCAAAATCGTGTTCTTCAATATTAGGCGTAATTCTAATTTCTTTTAGTTCAAAGGTTTTTTGCTTCTTTTTTGCTTCTTTTTCTCTTTTGGCTTGTTCAAATTTATATTTGCCATAATTCATTAATTTGCAAACTGGAACTTCTGCATTTGGTGCTACTAATACTAAGTCTAATTTTTTGTCGTAAGCCATATCTAATGCTTCATGAATAGAAATTGGTCCTACTTTTTTTCCTTCATCGTCAATAATTTGAACTTCCTTTGCTCTAATTTGTTCGTTAATTGGTAAATCTTGTTTGATATAAAACACCTCCAATATTTTTCATAAAAAAAAGATTAACTTTGATAAGTTAATCCACTAGCCTCACATAAATATACCTTAAGTTTGCCTTAAGAATACCATATTTATTAACCTTTTTCCAATAAGATAAGGTGAGAAGTGGATAACTCCTTCTTTTTTAACATTATTATAATAATACATTCTTTCTAATTTGTCAACAATTTTTCTGAAATTTTTGTAAAATGATTATGCACTTTTATTATGTTTTTAAACACAATAAAAGTGCCATATTAGTAAAAATCTCTATTCTTTTAACTCTTCCTACTTTTTCTTTTTTAGGATTTAGAGTCACCTAGGTAAAGTGTAGACCTAAAAGTGACACTCGAGTCGTTGATGGTCACAACGTCGCCATAACGACTGCTCGTGTAGTAGCTGTTGTCGTCGTAGCCACCTCCTCTATTGACACAAGGACTGACGTTAGAATTACGAATTATTGTAGATGTCTCTGTAGTCCATTCCCAACAATTACTTGCCATATCATAGATATTACATACTTTATCTGTTGTACCATCGTCCCTTTCTCCAGTATTATCAGGTAATAATTTTTTAGATACATAATTTTTGGCTGTCTGTCTTGAATAATCTGCATCTCCTGAATATTCCTGTATAAACACGATTGCGGTATCCCATGCATAACTATTAACTAAATCACTGGTAAAATTGTCATTTTCAGCATACATTGCTTGAGCCGCTTTTGCTGCATTTGATTGAGTTATCCAATTCCATAAGTCTCCTTGAGTACGTGTTGATGGTTCTAAACTTCCTCCTAACGCCTGTTTTGATACCTGACTTAATGGTTTAATTCCATCTTTATAACTTGCTTCATATCTTGCTAGATAATAGCCATGATTAATAGTTGCACTACTTTTAAACGCTTCTATATCTTTTGCTATTGCATTTTTTTTATCACTTTTTGTATGCTCTTCTTGTGTTTCCTCAGTATAATTATTTGCTATAGTAGTTCCGTTTGTAATTGGATCTGATGGAGTTCCATTATCACCAAATGTATATCTTCCCAATGTGATGGTGGTTTTAGGTTCTCCTTTTTTATTATTTATATCCCCTACTGGTATCCATACAAATTGATTGCCTTCATTATCTTCTACTACAATTCCATCTTGCACGGATGGATTATTACCATCTCCTGTATATTTATATTCTACATCGTCTTCTTCATTTGGTACTATATGGAATCCGGCTGGAATAACGACTGGATTATCATATTCATCTTTTACTGTTATATTTTTATCATATATCTGTTTTGGTTGTTTTAAAGCCTCTTCTATCGTAGTAGGAATTTTGGTTAATGTTTCTTGATTTTCTGGTAGATTTCCTTCCCCATAAGTTTCAATTTCGTCATACAAATCATTAAAACCTTCTTGTTCATTTATGGCTGCTTGCTGATAGTCCTCTGCTGCTTTCCTTGCTCTTGCAAATAATCCATTTTCTCCTAGCACTAAATTTATACTTATTCCTGCTAAAATGATTAACACTATAATAGTTATTACTAACGCTACTAAGGTAATACCTTTATTTTCTGTTTTTTTGTATTTTTTGTTTTTTTCTTTCATTTTTTTGTCCTCCTTTGTTTCTTTATTAGCTTTCTTTTTTCTAAAGTATTTTATGTATATAAGCTATTACATATTTGTGTTTTTATTTTATTATTTCTTTACTTCTTTGTCAAGATTTTACCAAGAAGATCTTTTTAATTATAAATGGCAATAATAAATTTCCGGTTTATTATGCACATAATTCACTTAAG
>CANQXD010000008.1 GCA_947627755.1 uncultured Clostridia bacterium
AATGATGGTCGAAAGTTAATTTCAAATGTGCTTATCTACACTAGAAGAGAATTATTAAATTAATATTCCCCAAAATATAATTGTTCTGGGGAAAGGGGCACTATGCCCTTTTTATATTTAAAATTTAAAAATCTTGTTTTTTATTACAGTTTTTTGACTGTAATAGCATAAAAATAGAAAAATGCTACAAAATAAATATAATTGCAAAAAAAATTTTACAAAAACACTTGTAATTTCTTCCAAAATAGGGTATAATATGCAAAGTAAACAAAAAGAATGACAGAAGAGCGGAAACAAATTCCGCTCTTAATTAGTGTAAAGGAGAACAATTTTGGCAAGTATTGAAGAAAAAGTAGAAAATTTTATAAAAAAGCCAGTAGAAGACTTAGGCTATAAACTATACGACGTACAATATGTAAAAGAAGGAAAAGATTACTTCTTGAGAGTTTTTATAGATAAAGAAACAGGAATTGATTTAAACGATTGTGAAAAAGTAAGCAATGAAATCAACCCTCTATTAGATGAAAAAGATTTAATCAAAGAAATGTACTTTCTAGAAGTTTCTTCTCCAGGAGTAGAAAGGATTTTAAGAAAAGAAGAACATCTAAAACAAGCACAAGGAAAAGAAGTAGAAGTAAATTTATTTAAACCAATGGAAAAACAAAAGCAATATAGCGGAATTTTAGAAAAATGGGATGAAAATAACATTTTTCTAAAACTAGAAAAAGAACAAATCCAAATTGAAAGAAAAAATATATCACTTATGAAATTAAAATTTCATTGGGAATAAGCAAAAAAATAAAAAAAGCCGTTGTCGTGACCTTGGCAAGGTAATGGTAAAAATTTAAACAATAATAAACTCAATAAATTAGGAAAGGAATGATTAAAAAAATGAAGAAAAAAGAAAAAAAAGGAATGGAGCCAGCAATTGATAGTACAGAACTAATCCAAGCAATGGAAGAATTGGAAAAAGAAAGTGGAATTCAAAAGGACTACTTACTAGAATCAATTGAAACAGCACTTGTAACAGCTTATAAAAAGAACTTTGAGTGTGAAGATGAAAATGTAAAAATTACAATGGATAAAGAAACAGGTGAAATACATGTTTATATGCAAAAAGAAATCGTTGAAGAAGTAGAAAACGAAAAAACACAAATGTCTTTAGAAGAAGCCAAAGCAATTGACAAAAAATATAAAGTAGGAGACATTTACGAAAAAGAATTAGTACCAAAAAACTTTGGTAGAATTGCAGCAGGAACAGCAAAACAAGTAATCATTCAAAAAATAAGAGAAGCTTCTAGAGAATTTCTATATAATGAATTCAATGAAAGAAAAGGTGAAATTGTTTCTGGTATAGTACAAAAAGCAGATGGTGGAGTTGTTGTAGTAGATTTAGGAAGACTAGAAGGAATTATGACAGTAAAAGAGCAAATTCCAAGCGAGCATTATCACGTAAACGACAAAATAAGAGCTTGTATTATAGATGTAGAAAGAGGCTTAAAAGGAAGCACACAAGTTATGATATCAAGAGCTCATAATGATTTTGTAAGAAAATTATTTGAACTTGAAATTCCAGAAATTTATGAAGGCTTAATTGAAATAAAAAGTGTTTCAAGAGATCCAGGAAATAGATGCAAAGTAGCAGTATATTCTCAAAATCCAAATATAGATCCAGTTGGCTCTTGCGTAGGACAAAAAGGAATTCGTATTCAAAACATTATAAACGAATTAAGTGGTGAAAAAATTGATGTTATTGAATGGAATGAAGATCCAGCTATTTATATATCTTCTGCTTTACTTCCAGCACAAGTTATGGCAGTAGATATTAAAGAAGAAGAACATTTTGCACAAGTAATTGTTCCAGATGACCAATTATCTTTAGCAATAGGAAAAGCAGGACAAAATGCTCGTTTAGCAGCAAGACTAACTTCATGGAAAATAGATATCAAGAGCGAAAGTCAATTTAGAGAAATGATACAAAAAATGCAAGCAGAAGAAGCAGAACAAGAAAAAGAAATGGACGAAATAACAGAAACTGAAGAATAAAGCAAAGTTCACGTAAATACAATAGAATAAAGGTGTGAGAAGTTTGAAAAAAATACCAAAACGTACTTGCATAGGATGCAACGAAACAAAAGAGAAAAAAGAGTTAATTCGTATTGTAAAAAACAAAGAAGGAGCCATTTTTGTAGATAAAACAGGTAAAGCAAATGGAAGAGGAGCATACCTTTGCGATAACCAAGAATGTTTAGAAAAAGCAATTAAAACAAAAAGATTAGAAAGAACATTTGAAATGGCAATAGACCCAAAGATATACGAAGAATTAAAACAAGTGTTAAAGTAAATATTATAAGAGGTGAAATACTTGGAGAAAAATCTTAAAATATATGGCTTAATAGGACTAGCACGAAGAGCAGGGAAAGTAAGTTTTGGAACAGAAAGTTCAAAAGAAGAAATCAAAAAAGGAAAGGCAAAATTAGTGCTAATTGCAGAAAACTGTAGTGAAAAAACACAAAAAAATATGGAAGAATTAGCAAAAATGTATCAAGTGCCAGTTCGTATAGTTGGTACCATAGAAGATTTAAGTCAAAGTATTGGGCAAGTAAATAAAGCGATTATTGTTATTAAAGAAGAAAATTTTGCAAAAGAAATATTAAAGAGAATTGATGGGGGTGAAATGATTGGGTAAAATCAAAATACATGAAATAGCAAAAGAAATAGGACTAAGCAGTAAAGAAATCATTGAAAAGGCAAAAGAACTTGGAATAGAAGCAACATCACATTTGAGTGGTGTAAATGAACAAGAAGCATTAAAAATAAAAAATGCTTTATTAGCAAACGGAAAAAAACAAGAGAACAAAAATAAAGAAGATAAAAAGCAAGAAACCAAGAAACAAGAAAGCAAAAAGCAACAAACAAAAAAAGAACAAGGAAAAGAAGAAAAGAAAAATGAAACACCAGTCATAATTAGAAGAGAAGTGATTATAACTGATGAAGAAGAAAAAGAAAAAGAAAGAATGCAAAAACAAGCAGAACAAAAAAATAGACAAGTCGGATTTGTAGAGAGAAACAAAAATGCCGATTATAATATTGTATATCGTAACAAGCCTACTAAACCAATGACAGTAAGCGAGTTATTTGGCATAGGCAAAAAAGAAGAGCCAAAGAAAGAAGAAAAGAAACAAGAAGTTAGCTCAAAAGTAGAACAAACAGAAAAAACAGAAAAAACAGAGCCAGTAGAAAAAGTTCAAACAGTAAAACAAGAACAATCAAAAACAATAGAAGCAAACAAGCAAGATAGAAACTTTGAAAACCATAATCGTACATCTACAAATGGAAATAATTACGAAAATAGAAATTATAATCAAGGAAATTTCCAAAATCGTAATAATCAAAATAGAGGTAACTACAGCAGCAATAGAGAAAATGGTCAAAATAGAAATAACTATAACAATAAAGATAATAGAAATGGTTTCCAAAAACGTGATAATAATTTCAAAAATGGGCAAAATCGTAATAATGGTGGAAACTTTAATCGTGAAAGAAGACCATTAGACGAGCGTGGAATTGATAGAAATATCAAAGACATTATGGCTACAGACATTGTAGAAAAAGAAAATCAAAGAGACTTCACAAGTAAAGCTATTGACAAGGCAAAATTTGAAAGAAAAGAAGAAAGAACACAAAAAGCAAACAAGAACAAAAAGGGTTCAAGATTTAGTGAAGAATTTGATGGAGGAAAACTAAAAGACTTAAAACAAGTAGACCGCTTATCTAATATGTTTGATGACCAAGAAGGTGGAATGCTTGATTATTATGATTTAAGCACTGCAAGAGGAAAGAAAAATAAGAAAAAATCTGGAAAAGTGCAAGAAGAAAGAACGCAAAAAATCTTCCAATTAACTGAAATCACAATTCCAGAATCTATTACTGTAAAAGATTTAGCAATGGAACTTAAGAAAACTTCAGCAGAAGTTATTAAGGTACTATTTGGCTTTGGTATAATGGCAACAATCAATAATGACTTAGACTTTGACACAGCTTTCTTAGTAGCAGAAGAATTTGGTGTAACAGCCAAAAAGAAAGAAGAAGTCAAAGAAGAAGATATTTTATTTGATGAATCAGAAGACACTGAAGAAGAATTACAAACAAGACCACCAGTTGTCGTTGTTATGGGACACGTTGACCATGGAAAAACTTCACTTTTAGATGCAATTCGTAAAACAAATGTCATTGAAGGAGAAGCAGGAGGAATTACCCAAGCAATTGGTGCTTACATGGTAAATATCAATGGAAGAGACATTACCTTCTTAGACACACCAGGACACGAGGCATTTACAAGTATGCGTGCAAGAGGAGCACAAATTACTGATATTGCAATCTTAGTAGTTGCTGCTAACGATGGTGTTATGCCTCAAACAGTTGAAGCAATCAACCATGCAAAAGCAGCAGGAATACCAATAATTGTAGCGGTAAATAAAATTGACTTACCAGAAGCAAATGTTGATAAAGTAAAACAAGAGCTAATGAAATATGAATTAGTACCAGAAGAATGGGGTGGAGATACCATCTATGTTCCTATTTCTGCAAAACAACATCAAAACATAGATGAACTATTAGAAATGGTACTATTGCAAGCAGATGTACTAGAACTAAAAGCAAACCCTAAAAAACAAGCTAAAGGTGCTGTTATTGAAGCACGCCTTGATAAAGCAAGAGGACCAATTGCATCTATCTTAGTACAAAGAGGAACCTTAGATGTAGGAGATACCATTGTAGTAGGCTCATCTATTGGTAGAATTAGAGCAATGAAAAATGATAAAGGACAAAAAGTGAAAAAAGCCGGACCATCTACTCCAGTAGAGGTTATGGGACTAACTGAAGTTCCTGAATCAGGAGATATTTTCTACGAAGTAAAAGATGAAAAAATGGCAAAACACTTAATTGAAAGAAGAAAACGTACTCAAAGAGAAAAATCTATTAACCAAATGGCCCCAGTTACTTTAGATAACTTATTCAGTCAAATGGAAGAAGGAAAACTAAAACAATTAAACATCATTGTAAAAGCTGATGTACAAGGTTCTGCAGAAGCATTAAAACAATCATTAGAAAAACTATCTGATGAAGAAGTAAAGGTAAGAGTCATTCATGCTGCAGCAGGTGCAGTTACAGAGTCTGATGTTACTTTAGCAAAAGTAGCAAATGCTATTATCATTGCCTTCAATGTTCGCCCAGTAGCAACAGCAAAACAAGTAGCAGAAAAAGAAGAAGTAGAAATCAAACAATACTCTGTTATTTACCAAGCAATTGATGATGTAAAAGCAGCAATGAAGGGAATGTTAGACCCAGTCTTTGAAGAAAAAGTAATTGGAAATGTAGAAGTAAGACAAGTATTTAAAGTATCAAATGTAGGAACTATTGCAGGTGCTTATGTATTAGATGGAAAAATTGAAAGAAATGCAGGCGTTCGTGTCATTCGTGAAGATGTTGTTATTCATGAAGGCAAATTGGTATCTTTAAAACGTTTCAAAGATGACGTAAAAGAAGTTGCCAAAGGTTACGAATGTGGTATGCAAATTGAAGATTACAACGACTTAAAAGAAGGCGACATCATCGAAGTATATGTAATGGAAGAAGTAAAACGTTAAAATAGGAGAGGTGTTAGTTATGAAAAAAAATAAAATACCTAAAGGATTAGATATTGAAGAAATAGTAGAGCAAGAATATGAAGAATTAGACTCAAGACAAAAATTTATAGAAAGCTTAAACGTAGAAAATAATAAAAAATCTACACATAAAAGAGAACCAGCTAACCAGAAAAAAGTTAAAGCTTATATAGAAAGAAGAAAAGCAGAAGATGCAGATCATATAAGAAGAGAGAAATTACTAAAAGCTATGGACAAACTAGAAAAACAAGAAGAAAGATAAAAGGAGGCAAATTATGCCAAAAAATGAAAATAGACTAAATCGCATTAACGAGGAATTAAAAAAAGAAATCAGTCAAATCATTTCATTTGAACTTAAAAACCCTGATGCAACAGGCTTAATTAGTGTAACCAAAGTAAAAATAACGCCAGACTTAAAATATGCAAAAGTATATGTAAGCCTATTAAATTCAAAAAATGAAGAAAAAACAATAGAAGCATTAAAAAACTCTAGTGGTTATATTCGTAGTTTAATAGCAAAAAGAATTAACTTAAGAATAACACCAGAGCTAGTCTTTGAAAAAGATGACTCTATGGAATATGGTATGAAAATAGATTCAATTTTAAAAGACTTAAAGAAAGGCGAAAAATAAAAAATGTCTCTTTGGGGACGTTTCCTAAAGAGACATTTAAGAAAAAAGGAGAAAAGCATGACCTTAGATAATATATTAGAAGAAATAAAAAAAGCAGATAATATTGTTTTATTAACACATGAAAATCCAGATGGAGATGCAGTTGGAAGCAGTTTAGCAATGCTTATGGTTTTGGAAAAAATGGGCAAAAAAGTTGATCTTATTATTCCAGAACTTCCAAGAGTATATCAATTTTTACCATCTGCTGAAAAAATAAAAAAAGAAGGAAAAAATGAACCTTATGATTTAGCAATAGCAGTAGATACCGCAACAATTAAAATGCTAAATGGTTGGGCAAACTATTTTGAAACAGCGAAAGTAAAAATTGTAATAGACCATCATGGAACCAACACTATGTACGGAGACTACAACTATGTAAATCCAGATGCACCAGCATGCGCGCAGATTTTGATTCAAATAATAGAACATTATGGAATAGAAATAGATAAAGAAACAGGAACATGTATTTTAACAGGAATTATTACAGATACAGGTGGTTTCCAATATCAAAGTACAACACCAGAAACCTTTGAATTTGCATCTGACTTACTAAAAAGAGGCGTAAATGTTTCTGACATATATAAAAAAGTAATGAACACAAAATCAAGAGCTAATTTTGAATTAAGAAAAAGAGCAATTGATAGAATGCAGTTTTTAGAAGATGGCAAAATAGCCATTACATACATAACAAAAAAAGATGAAGAAGAAACCAATGCAGAAAGTGGAGACTATGAAGGAATTGTAGAAGAAGGAAGAGCAATTGAAGGAGTAGAAGTATCTATTTTTATTAGAGAAACAAGCAAAGGTTATAAAGCTTCTTTACGTTCTAATAGTTATTTAAACGTATCAGACGTATGCTTAATGTTTGGTGGTGGAGGACACTTCCACGCTGCTGGTTGTACTATAGCACAAAGCTTAGAACAGGTTAAAGAAAAGATTATAAATCAAGTAAAATTGTACTTAAAATAAGCAAAGAATTACATATTTTTTATAAGTAAAAAAATTCGTAAGTAGAAAGTTAAATCTTTTAATAAGAAAAAAATTATATCTTTTTCTAAAGAAGGATATAATTTTTTTATTATACTCTAGGAAAGTCATAAAAATCTTGAAAGAATATGAATGAAAAAATAAAGCAAAATGAAAATTATAAAAGTATAAAATAGAGGAATAATAGATGAATGGAATAATAATTATCAATAAGCCAAAAGGTTACACATCACATGATGTAGTAGCAATTGTAAAAAAGAAGTTAAATGTTCAAAAAGTAGGACATACTGGAACATTAGACCCTAACGCAACAGGAGTTTTACCACTTTTGTTAAACCAAGGAACAAAACTTTCAAAATACTTAATTGAACATGACAAAGAATATGAAGTAACCTTAAAACTAGGAATCAAAACAGATACTTTAGATGTAGAAGGAAATATTTTAGAAGAAAGAAAAGTAGAATGGACTACAGTTACAATGCAAAAAATAGAAGAAGTTTTAAACTCTTTTGTAGGAAAACAAAAACAATTACCACCAATATATTCTGCAATAAAAGTAAATGGAAAAAAACTATATGAATATGCAAGAAAAGGGCAAACAGTAGATATTAAGCCTAGAGAAATTGAAATTTATAGTATGGAATTAAAAAATGTAAATCAGCAAGAAAATGAAATAGAATTTAAAGTTCATTGTTCAAAAGGAACTTATATTCGAAGTCTATGTGAAGATATAGCAAAAAAATTAGGTACAATTGGTTATATGAAAGAATTAAATAGAACAAAAGTAGGAAGATTCACATTGCAAGAAGCAATAACATTACAAGAAATTGAAAAAGAGCCAGAAAAAATAGAAGAAAAAGTAATTACAATGCAAAAACTTTTTGAAAAACTACCAAATATTGAGTTAAAAAAGGAAGAGTTAGAAAAATTTTTAAATGGCGTGTCTATTTTAAAAAATAAAGAAGATGGAATATATAATATATATGCAAAAAACTACATAGGATTAGGAATTGTAAAACAAAATAAATTAAAAAGAGACATTATATTATAGAAAAAATTATTTTAATAACACAATTTTATTTATTTTAGCATAGAATAAGAAAAAAAGCAAATACTAAAAAAAGAGAAAGAAATAGTAGAAAAGAAGAAAAAATAAGAAAAGAAGTAAAAAACAAAAAGAAAGAATAAAATTTAAAGAAAAGTAGAATTGAAAAATAAATAACAGTATGCTAATATAAAGATACAAAAAGATAAGTTATTTCTTTTCCCTGCGTGGTGCGTGTAGACTGAAATTTTATTACCAACAAATAAAATAAGGGAGTCCGCCTTTGGAGGTGGCGTGTATGCTTACATTTTTATAATAGTAAGAAACCCAGGAGCCTTCAACAAGACACCCACCTGTGAAAACAGGTATAAAAATTTCTTTTCGATATACGGCTAAGGTGGGGAGAATTATTATATTTAGAAAAAAGGCTATATAGCCTTTTTATTTTATGTTTATTTTTACTAAATAAAAAGAAAAAATCATAAGAATTCTATTGAATATTTATGTACACTATGATATAATACACGCGTAACAAAGTATTTGAAGAAGCATTTGCTTTCATATCAACCTATATTAAGGAGGATTTTCAGTATGAACAAAGAAGGCACAATGGGTAAACCTGATAATGGTACATCTAAACTAGCGTTATTACGCCAAAATAGAAGTATCCAGAAACAAGAAGTCAACATAGAAAAAGCAATTGATGGCTATGTTTCCTCAATTGATAGTCAAACATTAATAGAAGAAATTGCACGGAATTCATCTATTGTAAATTTGATTATTGATTGTAGTGGTTCTATGGAAGGAACATCGCAAGTAATTGCACGGGAAATCAATAGATTTGCTATAAGGCAGGCAGCCAAAATTTACACAACAAAGATTTCTCTTACTGTATTTGACGATGAGGTTTATCAAAAATTCGGTAAACAAGATGTAAAACAATTCGTACCTATTCAACCATGGCGTTGCAATGGAGGAACCAACATTTATGATGCACTATTTAGCGCTATCACTCCAGTTCTTAAAACAGATGCTAACCACAAACTACACTTACTAATAACAGATGGACAAAATGGAAGTAGTAGACACACACAAGAAGAAGTATATCAATTAATTACAAGTAGGATACAAAGTGGTGAGCATATTTTCTTATTGTACAATAATGAGTATGAAAGTGGTGCTAAAGAGTACGCATTAGAACTTGGAGTAAAATCTAATAATGCCGTGAACTTCAATCGGAATGGAGATGGAATCAAAATCATTTTTCAAACAATTGAAGACTTATTAGATGGACTTCGTACAAAAGGAACAGTTCCTGAAGATTGGGCAAAAGCAATCACAGCACATGCAGCCAATCCACTTGGCATTAAAGTAAGAGAAACATTGTACTTGGAATAATTAGTTGTTGAGTAGAACGCTGTAAACAATTATTTTTACAGCGCTCTACTCAAAAATAGCCAATAGGAGGAAAAAAGAATGACGTATTATGAAGTTTTAGGTGTTGACCGAAACGCAAATGAAAAAGCCATAAAAGCAGCACACAGAAAGCTTTCAAAGAAATGGCACCCGGATACAGCTCAAGCCCGAGGTGAAGAAGAGGAATTTGCAAAGAAGGAAATGCAAGAGATTAACGAGGCATATGCTACATTAATTGATCCAAAGAAACGGGCTATGTATGATGCACAAAATCTAGTTTCTACAAATGTTTATGAGTATTATGCAAAAAAGCAAAACAAAGAAGAAAATGGTAAGGAGAAAACAAATGTAGAAATAGAAAAAGAAAAACAGCGCAAAGCCGTTTTACAGTTTCTAGATGTAGAATTTCAACACAAAAATGAAATACTGGAAATGTTTGCTGAACTTGCTACTGGTGCAATGAATTATACATTTTCTGAAGAAGAATATCTGGAATATCGTGAATTAATACTTGAAGAACAGCAAGATTGTATAAAAAAAATTCAAGAGATTGCTGCAGTAACAAAGAAAAAACAAATTACCGGTTTAGAGGAAAACTTTAGGCAGGCAGAAAAAGTGGTAAAAGAACTAACGAGAAAAGGTAACGAAGCACCAAAGTCATTAAAAGAGGCTCATTATATGGAAGAAACCAGAATATTAACGAAGAAGATTCACAATTTAATGAATGGTTTTCGTGACAGAGTTAATTCTATAACTGGATTTGATTTATTAGATAAAACCTGGGAATTTACAAACGATGAAGAGTTAAATTCTGTTCGTGAAGCACACAAAAATGAGGTGATAAAACTTTTATCAGACATACAGTGGATACAAGAGACGGCATCTGCACGTAAAATTAAAATTGGATTAATCAATATGTCAAACTCGAGAAAATCATATGATAGGGAAGAAATTACTCTTGATGAGTGTAAAAGTCGAGTCGAAAAATGCAAACAAGTTCTTGACTTAAATTTGCAAGGATTACGCGAAAAGTTTTGGAAGGAGCGGTGCAGATATGTAAAAGATGAAACAGGAAAAACTGTTTTAGATGGAATGAAGTCAATATACCAAGCAGAACAGTATGAAGGAAACTTTATCTGTCCTCCCAACATAGAGAAGATTAGATACTATGCTCTATATTGGTTAAAGAATATTCATTCTATTTCCATTCCAGCTCACCTTATAAACACCGATACTACAATAGAATTGCCAAATGAAAGTGCATTAAAACATCTTATTTTTACTTTTGACAAACAACAGCAAGTAGTAGATATTTCAAAAATTGATGCTGAAATCATCATCAAAAAAGGCGATTATATCTGCGTAAGTGGCGGACCATTTTCAAATCATAGCTTTGCATTAGTTGATGAAAAATGTGTATATATTTACGATAACAAAAAACTATGCAAGTTAAGTGATGTCAAAAGTATAAATGAACTTAAAAAATTAAGTAGTTTGTGGCGCTCATACTCAGACTGGGAAAATTGCCAGTTACAAATTCACGCATGGGCACAGGTAACCAAAAAACTTCCTTATCCTGAACTTATGAGGTATTTCCCTACTTCGACTGAATTCATCAAGGAATGGGTTAAACTAGACAAAACGAATTTTGATAATGCCTTCTTAGCAAGTGATGAAAAAACAAGAACAAGAGTCATTCGTTTATACATCGCTCTTGGTGCATTAAATGGAGACTATTGTCATGCACAGGCAGAGTGGTTAATTTCAAGGTTAGATGTCAGTAAAATGTACCGTTCAAGGTTGGAGCGCAGTTTCAAAGAAGTAGAAATGAATCAAGATCCTATGTTTTATGTTCAAACATCAGCCGTTAATTTGATCCAAGAGAATATCAACAATCAGGAATTTTTACCTTATATTTTTGCCTTCTTAGAAGGAAATAAAATGTTCCAAACGGAGGCAAAAAAGGCAAATGTTGCTCTTTCACCAGAATTTATTATGAAGACTGCTCCACAGTATATATTCCACAAAAAAGTCGATGTTATAACAGATTTTGTGAAAGAACTGTTTGAAGCAGAACAGAATATTGAAGGGAAAGTTGCTGAAAAAATTCTTGATTTGTACAATGTTGTGCAAAGAAAATTAGGAGGCGGTTTAGACAAAAATATTATTACAACTGTAGACAAAGACAAGAGTTCTACAATGCACTATCGGTTTTTTGATATAGGAGCATTAGGAACTTATTTAGCATTTGCAAAATCATTCTACTCAAAAGAAAAGTCCCAAAAGTCCAACTTTTATGGTGTAGAAGCAGAAAACGTATTTTTATCAAGTAATAGCCATGCAATAGAAATTGTAGATGGCGAAAATAAACGTATTGCCACAGTTATACTGAATTTATTTGATGAAGGTGAGTTATTTGCAGATATCATGAGTTGTGAAAACGAAAGTATAGAGGTATTAGAAGCAATTAGGCGGGCCTTAATTGACCAAAAAAATTGTAATAATATCATAACAGGAATTTCGATTGGTATGAATGAACCTGCAAGAACCACTCGCTACAATAATTGGCGTAGAGTGATTCAAAATGCAAATGAAGATTGGGCTCGAAAGGTTAAGTGGATTAAGTTTGAGTACCTTTTTAAAAGCCAAATTCTTAGTATTTCCTATAAAGGATATCGTGCAAGGTTTATACTAGAAGGAAAAGAACAGAATCTTAATACTCCGAACCCGTATGATGATCCAAGAGTAAGTTCTAGAGAAGAACGTTCTTGGTGGTAATCAACCAAATGCAAATTGAAACAGCCTACCAATGTGTGCTTTAATGCATATGTTGGTAGGTTTCTTTTTTATATAAATAACAAGAGCTTGCTATTTTCCTTTTTCTATAGTAAAATTTCGTTATAATAAGTACATATTATAAAAAGGAATGGTAGCAAAAATGCAAATAAAAGAATTACTAAAGCAAGGAAAAAACACATTAATTGAAAACAATATAGAAGATGCAAGCATTATTGCAAGAGTTCTATTACAATTTGTGTTAAACATAGACCAAATCAAATTACTACAAAAAGAAGAAGAGCAAGTAAGTAAAACACAAAAACAAAACTATGAAATAGTTTTGCAAAAAATTATAGAAGGAATACCACTTCAGTATATTACAAAAAAACAAGAATTTTACGGGCTATCATTTTATGTGGATGAAAATGTACTAATTCCACAGCCAGATACAGAAATTTTAGTAGAAGAAGTATTGGACATAGCAAAAAAAGAAAGCAAAGAAAAAATTTTAGATATATGCACAGGAAGCGGAGCAATTGGAATTTCACTTGCATATAACCTGCCAAATGCTAATATTACCATGAGTGATATTAGTTTAGAAGCATTAGAAATAGCAAAAAAAAATAGTAAACAAAATAAAGTATTAGAAAAAGTAAAAATCATTCACTCCAATTTATTTGAAAAAATAAAAGGCGACTATGATATAATTGTGTCAAATCCGCCATACATTGAGACAAGCGTTATTCCAACATTATCAAAACAAGTACAAAAAGAGCCACACATAGCATTAGACGGAGGAAAAGACGGACTATTCTTTTACCGTAAATTATTAAACGAAGCACCAAAATATTTAAAAGAAAAAGGCTATCTATGTATGGAGATAGGCTATGACCAAAAAGAAAAAGTAATAAAAATAGCACAAGAAACAGAAAAATATGAAAAAATAGAAGCAAAGCAAGATTTAACTGGAAATGATAGAGTCATTATCTGCCAAAAGTAGAAAGTAGCATTATTTTAATTGTAAGTTTTATAACAAACAATGAATTGCACTAATAGTTAACATTAATGAATTACGCATTTTAAATACAACTGTAGGAGATAGTAATTAACAACAAAAAGGAGGAGAAAGTTAAAATGTCATTCTCATCAGAATTAAAAGAAAATTTAAGTAAAATGGCAAACTTGAATAATAAAGAATTAGTAAAATATGAATTAATTGGCTATTTAATAAGTAATAACACAACATACAATCAAAAGATAATTTGCTATTCAACAGTAAATGAATATAATATTAACCGTTTTAGCAAATTACTTTCAAATCTTGACATATTAAACTTTCAAATTGCATTAAAAGGAAAAACTTATCAAATTACTCTTCCTAAAATAGATTCAATAGAAGAAATTTCTTATGAAGAACAAGACATTATATTATCAACTTCATTTCAAGAAAAACTATCAAAAATAACAAATAAAAACACACAAGAAGAAATGACAATAAAAGCACTTATACGTGGAATATTCTTGGGAAGCGGAAGCGTAAATAATCCAGAAAATAAGTATCATTTAGAAATGATTTTATCAACGCAAAAAAGTGCGAACATCATAAAAGAAACTTTAGAAAAAGCAGAAATTCATATAAAAACAATGCAAAGAAAAAGTGGTTTTTCATTGTACTTAAAAGAAGGAGAAGAAATTTCAAAATTATTAGCCTTTATAGGAGCCAACTCTGCAGTTTTAAAATTTGAAGAAATACGTGTACTAAGAGACATGAAAAATAATATAAATCGCAAAGTAAACTGTGAGACTGCAAACTTAAGCAAAACAATTACAGCTGCTGTAAAGCAAATAAACGCCATTCAAAAACTACAAAAAGAAGGAAAATTTGAAACATTACCAGAAACATTAAAAGAAATAGCAATATTGCGTTTAGAAAATCCAGATGCCTCTTTATCAGAACTAGGCCAAATGCTAAAAGAGCCAATAGGAAAATCCGGAGTAAACCATCGTCTAAAGCAATTAGAACAATTAAGTACCATTGGGGACGTTTCCTTTTGGTAGATATGTCCCCAATGGAGCAGAAAGGAGTGTGTTAAAAATAAAAGAATTAGGAATTTACGTACATATTCCTTTTTGCAAGCGAAAGTGCTATTATTGTGATTTTATTTCTTATGCAAATAAAGAAGAATGTATTGAAGAATATATAGAAACATTAAAAAAGGAAATAAAGCAAGAAGCAAATAAAAAGGAATATGAAATAACAACTATTTATATAGGAGGAGGTACTCCTTCTTTTATAAATGCCAAATATATAGAAGAAATAATAAATACAATAAAAGAAAATTATAGAATAGCCCAAAAGCCAGAAGTAACAATAGAAATAAATCCAGGAACAGTTAACAAAGAAAAATTACAAATTTATAAAAAAATAGGAATCAATCGTATAAGTATTGGTTTGCAATCAACAAATAATGAACTATTAAAGCAAATAGGTAGAATCCATACATATAAGGAATTTTATAATTGTTATCAAAATGCAAGAAAAGTAGGAATTCAAAACATCAACGTAGATTTAATGCTGGGATTGCCAAATCAGACACTGCAAGATTTAGAAGAAAGTATAAACACTGTAATTTCTTTGAATCCAGAACATATTTCACTTTATTCTCTTATTGTAGAAGAAAATACAAAAATGCAAGAAATGGTAGAAAAAAGACAAGTTACTTTGCCAGAAGAAGATTTAGAAAGAGAAATGTATTGGAAAGCAAAGAAAGAATTAGAACAAAACGGATATGTTCATTATGAAATATCTAATTTTGCAAAAATAGGATATGAGTCAAAGCACAATATGAATTGCTGGCTTCAGAAAGAATACTTAGGATTTGGAGTAGCAGCTCACTCGTATTTTAATGGCAAGAGATATTGCAATACTAATTCTATAAAAGAGTACTGCGAAAATATAAAAGAAGGAAACTTAATTAAAAATCGAACAATTTGTGAAATTCAAACAGAAGAAGATAAGAAAAAAGAATATATGTTACTAGGTTTAAGAAAAATAGAAGGAGTAAACATTCAAGATTTTAAAAATAAATTTACTCAAAATCCTATTTACTTATTCCGAAATGAACTAGAAAAATTAGTTCAACAAGAATTGATAGAAATTGATTTAAATCAAATAAAATTAACTAATAAAGGCTTAGATTTAGCAAATCTAGTATGGGAAGAATTTGTATAATAAGAAAGTATTTACGACGGGGAAAACAGCAATAAAGTAGAAAATTTAATCAAGTAAGATATTAATGAAGTAAAAAAATTAATTTTAATAATAAGAAAAAGATTTAATTTTAATTGTGACTCGTAAATGAAAATGTCTCAAAAAAAATTTAATTTTAATATTGACATAAATATAAAATTGTGTTAATATATAAAGCATAATTAAGAGATTATTCTCATTTGTTTAGGCTCGGTAGGTCAGTGGTAGACTGCTAGTACTCACCCTAGAAACAGAGGTTCGATTCCTCTCCTCGCCGTTAAAACGATTATTTCGTTTTAAAAAATAGTTTGGGGCAATAGTTCAATGGTAGAACGCTACAACCGCATGTAATTAGAAATTGAGGGTTCGACCCCCTCTTGCCCCTTTGGACTGCTCATAGTCAAAGTATTAAAAAATAGTATTTGTATAACGGAAAAAGAGAGTAGATATTTCTACTTTCTTTTTTCGTACGACATTGTAATATTGCTAACCACATAGAGAAATATAAGTTATCCATTGTGAAATAAGCGTGTATCAAAAAAATTAATCTGTATAAGAGGGAAGAATTTGTAATTTAACAAATGTATTACAAAAACATAACATTTATGTAATATTTTCAAATATTATTGTGAAAAAAGAGAAAAAATGTTATTTTTTAATATAGATAAAAGTAAAGGAGCAAAATATGAAAAAAATAACAAATAAAATCGCAAGTATCATGACATTAGCAATTGTTACTGTATTTTCTATGTATACAATATCATTTGCTAATATTGAAATTTCAGGATTAGAATATTCGCAAGAATATAAAGAATATCAAGCATTATCAGAAGAAGAAAAACAAAAAGTGATAATGCCTAGAATGTATGATAATCCTATTAAGCAAAGTAATGCAGACTATTTAAAAGGTCTAGGAAATACATTTAAAATTACACAATTATTAAAATCTTCTTTAACATCACAATATAATTTAAAAAATGAAATACCAGATAACACAACAATAAAAAACCAAGCTTCTACAAATGGTTGTTGGGCATTTGCAGTATTAGGAAGTTTAGAAAGTAATTTAGCAATGCAAAATAAACAAAAAGGAAATCCAGTCAAAATTTATGATTTTTCTGAAAGACATCTGGTATATGGAACTGCAAGAAAAGCCTTTTTAAATGATTTAATTAACGAATACGGTTATACAAAAGAAATAGGCGGTGGCAATAGCTTTTTAGGAAATGCTTATTTAACAAATGGTATGGGAGCAATTGCAGAAACAGAAATGCCATTTGAAAATAATGAAGAAAAAATAGAAATTAGCAAAATACAAAATAAAACAGTATTAACAGAATTAGTAGATAGTGAATTCTTTGCAAGCCCTAAAGATAATGATGAAAAAGAAATTATAAAACAAAAAGTAAAAGAGCATATTACAAATTATGGAGGAGTTACAGCTAATATATATGGTGCAACTATTCTATCTGAATACTATAACAATACAACAGGAGCAATTTATTGCGATAATAAAGAAAATTGTCCACAGAATCATGCAGTATTAATTATAGGATGGGATGATGGATATAGTAAAGAAAAATTTAATGAAAAACATAAACCAACAACAGATGGTGCATGGATTGTAAAAAATTCGTGGGGTGAAAAACAACAAGCTAGTTTAACTCAACTAAAAGAAGAATTATTTGAAACGAATAGACAAGTATGTGACTCACAAGGATGGCATTCAGCAAGTGAAATTCCAGATAAAATTATTATAGAAGTATTGGAAAAAGCAGGTTATGCAAAAGAAGATATGACAATAAGTGGAGATACTATTAGCATAAAAATAGGAGATAATGGGTATATGTATATCTCTTATGAAGATGTAAATGTATTTAGCAGTATGTATGGAATTATAAATGCAACAGATGGAAAAGAATATGATCATATTTATCAATATGATGCACTAGGCTGCAATAAAGTAATTACTATTAATAAAAAAGTAGGTTATTTAGCAAATGTATTTGAAAGAAATAGCACAGATAATGAGGTATTAACCAAAATTGGTGTTAATACACTAATTGATATAGAAAAGTGTACTGTTTTAGTAAATCCAAATGGAAGTAGTAAAAAATTAGAAGATTTACAAGAAGTAAAATTAGCAAAAGGGGACTATGAAACTTTAAGAGCAGGTTATAATACAATAGAGTTTGCAAATCCAATTAAGCTAAATGGAGAATCTTTTGTAGTAGTACTAAAAGTAGAAGATGATATGATTTATATCCCAATTGTAAATAATACAGCTACATATTGGGCAGATGTGGAATTAAAATCAGGTAAAAGTTTTGTGACAACTGAGGATGATATTGAAAATAATATATGGATAGATATGGCAACATCTAGTCAAATTAGCGAAGAAAATAGAGGAAATATAACATTAAAGGCATTTACAATAGATAAAGAAGAAGCATTGCTAGATAGTATTGAAATCACAAAGGCACCAGATACGACTACATATCGAGTAGGAGAAAATTTTGTTACTACTGGAATGAAAGTAGTAGCTAATTATACAGATGGAACAAAAAATGAAATTACAAATTATAAAGTAACAAATGGTGAAAATTTACAAGAAAATCAAACTACTGTTACTATTACTTATACAGAAAAAGAAATAACAAAAACGGCATATCAAACTATTCAAGTAGAAAAGCCAATAGCAACAATAACAAAAATAGAAATAAAAACAATGCCTAGTAAACTAGAATACACAAAAGATGTAGACGAATTAAATTTAATAGGTGGTGTTATACTAGCAACTTATAGTGATGCTACAACAGAAGAAATTTCTATGACAAATCCTATAGTTACTGTCACAGGATATGATAAGACAAAACTAGGAACACAAACAATTACGGTATCTTATAAAGGACAAAAAACAACTTTTGAAATAACTGTAAAAGAAGAGAAAACTCCAGAAGTAGATAAAACAAAAGAAGAACCTACACCATCTAACTTTGAACAAGCTAAAGCAAATATTACAAAAGCTTGTAGTTATGTATATATTAATAAAGATAAAACTGAATATACTACTATGACAATTGATATATCAGGCATAAAATTAGGAGATAACAAAAGTAGTAGAGAATATTACTATTATATTTCTGGTAAGCAAGGGGAAACTAATATAAAAGAAGAAGACTGGAAAAAACTAGAAAGCATAGAACAAGAATCAAATGGAACATATCATATAGTCGTAGAATTAGATTCTAGAACTCAAAAAAATATAGACAATATAAAAGATTCAGATAATTTATATATTTATATTAAGGAAAAATCAACATTAAGCGAAAGTACTGTAACTGTAGTTAATACAATGAAAACCAATATGCAAACAGAAACAGAAATCTATATAGATGATGTAAAAAAAGATTCAATTAAAGATGTTACAGATAATAATTATACAGATAAAAACACAAATGAGAAAAATGATACAACTGTTGTAGGAGGAACTATTCCACAAACAGGACAAAGTATTGTTATTATAATAGGTATAGCAACCATTGCAATAATAATAGTTGGAATATATATAAAACTTAGAAAAATGAAAGACATTAAATAGTTATAATTTGAAGAAAAAATGCTCCAATAAGGGGCATTTTTAATTGATAAAATGCAAAAATAATAAATAATATAGGTTATAATAGATATGCCATAGTAAAATAATAGGTATTTCAATAATAGTATTTTCAATAAAGTGTGATATATGTTTGATAAGCCTAAATAGAATTATATAAAATTTGCTGACAAACGTTGACAAAGCAGTATAAATATGTTAAAATATTAACTTGTAAGCCGCCTGAGTCGGGCCTAAAATGCTAATAAATGTGTTAGCTGCCTAGTATTTTATGCTTAGCGAGTATTGCAAATAAGAGGAGGTGTACTATATGTACGCAATCATTGAAAGCTGTGGAAAACAATACAAAGTAGCAGAAGGAGACGTAGTATTTTTTGAAAAATTAGATGTAGAAGAAGGTAAAAAAGTTACATTTGATAACGTAGTTCTAGTATCTGATGACAAAAAAGTAGAAGTTGGAGCTCCTTATGTAAAAGGTGTTAAAGTAGAAGGTAAAGTTCTAGAACATGGTAAAGGAAAGAAAATTATCGTTTACAAATACAAAGCAAAGAAAAACTACAGAAGAACACAAGGACATAGACAACCATTTACCAAAGTAGAAATTACTAAAATATCAGCAGGAAAAGAAACTACTGCAAAAGCAGAAGTAGCAGCTAGCGAAGAAAAAGCTACTACAAAAACTGCAAGTGCAAAAGCTACTACAACTAAAAAAACAACTGATGCAAAGGTAGCAACTGCTAAAAAAGAGACTACAGCAAAAACAACAACTAAAAAAGCAACTACAACAAAAACAGAAAAAGTAGAAGCTTAAGAAATAAAAGAGAACAAGTAACCTATAAGAAGGGAGTGAAAAAACATGGCTCATAAGAAAGGTCAAGGTAGTGTTAAGAACGGTAGAGATAGTGAATCAAAACGTCTTGGACTAAAAAGAGCAGATGGTCAATTTGTACTTGCTGGAAACATTCTAGTTAGACAAAGAGGAACTAAATTCCATCCAGGAACAAATGTAGGAATCGGAAGCGATGATACCTTATTTGCTCTAGTAAATGGAAATGTAAAATTCGAAAGACTTGGCAAAGATAAGAAAAAAGTTAGTGTTTATCCCGCAGAGGAAGCACAAGCATAAACAAAAAAGGCTATCTAAAACGATAGTCTTTTTATTTGGCTATCATCTCAAAAAAAATTATACAAATAAAAAATCTATTTAGCAAACTTTTAGGAATTTACTTGTAAAAAATACCAAAATTAGTTATAATGAAAAAGAGGAAAAAGGTGGAAAAATGAAATATGGATTATCAGAACAAACATATCATAAAATAAAGAATATAGTTGAAAAACATAAAAATTATCAATTCAAAATATTTGGCTCAAGAGCTAGAGGAGACTATAAAACAAATTCTGATATTGATATTGTAGTGGAAAATTGTATAAAAGAAAAAGAAAAATTTAATTTGAAAAATGAATTTGATTTATTAGATATTCCTTATTCCATAGACTTACTTTTTATACAAGATATTACGAAAGAAGAACTTTTAAATTCAATTGAAAGAGAGGGCAAAAAATATGAGTAGGTTTCAAGAAAGAAAAAAAGATTATAAAAATGCATATACAAAATTGGAAGAAGCATTATCAGAAGAAATAACAAAAGATTTATCAGAAAAAACTTTGCAAGTTATTATAGATGGTGTACTACATAGATTTGAATTTACATTTGAATTAGCTTGGAAAACTATGAAGGATTATTTGGAATATATGGGAATTACAAATAAAACAGGAAGTCCAAGAGAAAATATTCAACAAGCATTCAAACAAGGAATAATCGAAGATGGAGAAATATGGATTGAAATCATGCTTGCGAGAAATGAATTATCTCATTTATATGATGAAGCAACATCAAGAAAAATATATCATAATATAAAAACAAAATATATAAAAGAATTTAAAAAACTAGAAGAAAAGTTTGAACAAATTTTATAAAACAGGAGGAAAATACTATGTCAGAAAAAAAACGTATGTTAACAGGAGATAGACCAACAGGAAGACTACATATAGGTCATTACTTTGGTTCTTTAAAAACAAGAGTAAAAATGCAAGATTCAGGCTTATATGATCCTTATATTTTAATTGCAGATGTGCAAGCATTAACAGACAATTTCAATAATCCAGAAAAGGTTAGAAAAAATGTAAGAGAAGTAGCAATGGACTACTTAGCCTGTGGAATAGACCCTGAAAAAACAACTATATACATTCAATCGATGATACCAGAAGTAGCAGAACTTACTGTATTTTATTCTAACTTAGTTACCATTGCAAGATTACAAAGAAATCCAACAGTAAAAACAGAAATAGCCCAAAAAAAAGACTTATTTGGAGAAAGTGTAACTTATGGATTTTTAGGTTACCCAGTAAGCCAAGCTGCAGATATTACTTGCTTTGAAGGAGAAGTTGTTCCAGTAGGAGAAGACCAACTTCCTTTAATAGAGCAATGTAGAGAAATTGTTAGAAAATTCAACTCTATTTATGGAGAAGTATTAGTAGAACCAGAGCCAGTTTTATCAAGTGCAAAAAGAATAAAAGGTTTAGATGGTAATGAAAAAATGGGAAAATCTTTAGGAAATGCTATATATTTAGCAGATACGGAAGAAGAAATTACCAAAAAAGTAATGAGCGCTGTAACAGATCCAGGAAGAATAAAAAAAGACGATAAAGGGAATCCTGATATTTGTATGGTATCTTACTATCATAATTTATTTAGTAGCCAAGAAGAAATAAAAACAGTATGTGAAGAATGTAAAGCAGGGGCAAGAGGATGTGTTGCTTGTAAAAAGCAACTTGCAAAAAACATAGCAGATACATTAAAACCAATCAGAGAAAAAAGAGCATATTATGAAGCACATCCAGAAATAGTAGATAAAATCTTATTAGAAGGAACATTAAAAGCACAAAAAACAGCAAAAGAAACCATGAAAAAGGTAAAAGCAGCAATAAAGTTAAATTATTTTCTTAATTAGGGAAAGTCCAAAATTACTCTCTTTTTGATGAAAATAATAAGAAGAAGGAGAAAAACATGTTTACAGACTATGTGAAAATAATAGTAAAATCAGGAGACGGGGGAAATGGCGCTGTCTCTTTTCGTAGAGAAAAATATGTAGCAGCAGGTGGACCAGATGGCGGAGACGGAGGAAAAGGCGGAGACGTTTATTTCTTTGTAGACCAAGATAGTAATACTTTAGTTGATTTCCGTTTTAAGAAAAAATTTAAAGCAGAAAATGGAAAAAACGGAGAAGGAGCACACCGCTACGGAAAAAGTGGAGAAGATTTGCACATTGGTGTTCCAATTGGAACTATTATAAAAGATGCTCAAACGGGAATGGTGCTTGCAGATTTATCAGAAAAAAATCAAGAAGAACTAATTTTACCAGGTGGAATGGGTGGAAAAGGAAATTCTCATTTTGCTACCTCTACTAGACAAGCACCTCGCTTTTCACAAGATGGTGAAAAAGGAATAGAAAAAGAGCTAATCTTAGAGTTAAAATTACTTGCAGATGTTGGCTTAGTTGGTTTTCCAAACGTAGGAAAATCTACTTTCTTATCGAGAACCACTTCTGCAACACCTAAAATTGCAAACTATCATTTTACTACTTTAGAACCAAACTTAGGAGTTGTTAAATTAAATCATGGCGATAGTTTCGTAGTAGCCGATATTCCAGGAATTATAGAAGGAGCAAGTGAAGGAACTGGTTTAGGATTAGAATTTTTAAGACATATTGAAAGAACAAGATTATTACTTCATGTAATTGACGTATCAGGGCAAGAAGGAAGAAATCCAGTTGAAGATTTTAACACAATTAATGCAGAACTTAAAAAATATAGTGAAAAATTAGCCAACCGAAAACAAATTATAGTAGCAAATAAAATTGATAGTATGCAAGATGAAACTCTATATCAAGAACTAGAAAAAATGGCAAAAGAAAAGCAAATAGAAATCTTCAAAATTTCCGCAGTAACAGGAGAAGGCATTGATACTTTATTACAACATGTAGCTAACGTTTTAAAAACACTTCCAAAAGAAGATGTAGTAGAAGTTACAGGAGGAAGAAAATTATATACTTTAAAAGAAGAATCAGCATTTACCATTACTAAGGAAGATGGCATTTTTGTAGTAGACGGACCAGGAGTGCAAAAAATAATGAGAAGAGTCAACTTAGAAGATAACGAATCTTATTATTACTTCCAAAAATGTTTAGATGAATTAGGTGTAAATCAAGCTTTAAAAGAAGCAGGAGTAAAAGAAGGAGACACTGTAAAAGTAGTAGATTGGGAGCTAGAATGGTATAATTAATTTATTTTAATAATTTGTAAAAACCATTCCAGTCGCATTCGTCAATTCTTAAATTTAAGATTTTGCTAGTGATTAAAAAATAAAGATAATAAAAAAATTTAAAAAAATTAAAACTTTTGTTTGACAATCGTTTGTTTATATGATATGATAAACAAAAAAATTAGGAGTGATGTGTAAATGAGAACAAAGAAAGATCCTATGGAATTAAACAAGAGAGAAAAAGCAATTTTAAAATTTATTGAAAAACAAGTAGACGCAAAAGGTTATCCACCATCTGTTAGAGAAATAGGAAAAGCAGTAGGGCTAAATTCTACCGCAACTGTACATGGCTATTTAGCAAAATTAGTAGAAAAAGGTTACATTAAGAAAGAGGACCAAAAAGGTAGAACCTTACGTCTATTGAAAGGTGCAGACAATACAGCAAAGAAGAAGGAAGATAAATCTTTCTATTCTGGTAGAGAAATGGTAGAAGTACCAGTCATTGGTAAAATTACAGCAGGAGAACCAATTTTAGCAGTAGAAAATATTACAGATACTTTCCCAATTCCAATCGATTTTGTTGGAAACAGTGAAAGCTTTATGCTTACTGTTCGTGGTGAAAGTATGATAGAAGCGGGCATTTTAGATGGAGATTATATTTTAGTAAAAAAACAAAATGTAGCAAATAATGGAGAAATTGTAGTAGCATTAATTGGAGATGAAGCAACTGTAAAAACCTTTTATAAAGAAAAAGATCATATTCGCCTTCAACCAGAAAACAGCACTATGGACCCAATTATTGTACCAAACTGCGAAATTTTAGGAAAAGTAGCAGGTGTATTTAGAAAGATGTAAAAAAATAGAATGGAGAATTAAATATGGCAAGAGTGAAAACATTTTTTATCTATTTTTTACTTGTTTTAGGTTTCTTTCTATTTTCACAACTTATGATTTATTTTGCAATAAATACAACTTATGCATATAAAAGTGTAGAGAGCAAAACTGTTATTCCTATACAAATAGAAGTACAAGCAACCTCTGTAAATGGTTTTGCAAAGGGAAAAATTATAAATCAAACAGAAAGTAAAATAGAAAATAAATACATAAAAATAGATTGTTATTCAAAAAATAATATTTTAATGGGAACAAAATACATAAAAATAGATAAAATAGAAGCAAAAGAAGAGAAAGAATTTGAAGTTCGTTTTAATTTTAATAGAGTAGATAGAGCAGTAGTAGATATTGTAGATGAAAATGTAATAGAAGAGCAAAATGTTAGCGAAGAACAAAAAGTATCTGATCCAGAAAGAGGCTTGGCAGCAATGCTTACTGCAGTAATCTTATTATGGTTTATTTAGAAAAAAAAGATTTGGATGAATTCCAAATCTTTTTATAAATTTGTTCTTTTCATATTTTCACGACTATTCATTAATAATAGTAACTCAAAATTAAAGAATATTACAAAACAATAACAAATATAATATTTTTTTATTACAACGATTGAATATTACAAAAATGTATGATAATTTAATTACATAATTAAATTTGAAGGAGAAATATTTATATGGACAAAGAATATGAAGAATTGTATGATGAGGAATTAACCGAAAAAAGAAAAAAAGATATATTAGAAAAAATGTCAAAAGAAGATTTATTGACATTTGCATATTCTATTGCAGAAAAAACTTATGAATCTAAAAATATGTTTTCAAAAGAGCAATTAGAAGAAAAAAGAGAATTATGGGACTTATCAGATGAGGAGAAAAATGCATATATTTTATGTGCAAAGAAATCCATATTAAAATTATTTGATTCTAGCAAAAAATCAGTACTTGATACATTGATATCAATTAATGAAAATATGCCAAAAGAAATAAAAGATATAGTTATAAATCAATTATTATTTGATGCTACAGCAGAAGAGTTATTATCTTATGCAATAGAAGATGAAAAGGACTTTTTAGAAAAAACTACTAAAAAGTCAGCTGATATGGCAAAAAGCGATATTAACACAGAAGAAACAAAAAAATTTTTTCAAGCCATAGATGAGACTATAGGAACAGAAAAAGAAGACAACAAAATAAAGGAATCTATTGTACAATTTTGGTTAAGAGGCGTAAAAGCTAAAAAGCCAGATTTAAGTAAAGAAAGTGAAGAAAATTTTAGAAAAAGTATCTTAAAATCTATAAACAGAAGTTATAACTCTTTTACAGGAGCTAGTATAAGTATGGATTGGGATCCAAGTAGTGAACTTGTTGATGCATATTGTAGTATGGAAAAATCCAAATCTGGAACAATGAGATTTTTTGATATACGTTCAGTTTTTCCAAGTAAAACCACTACAACTGCATATAAAGGACAATATGCAGTTGTTTATAGTGAATTTGAAGAAAATGAATATTTATATATGACAGATAAATATAGATGTAAAGAAAAACAGAAAATTGCTGAACAAATAAAACAACAAGAAGATAAAATTCCAGAGGATGTAAAATTAGCTTTTGAAAATGAATTTGAAGAAGAACAGAGGCAACAAGCATTATTAGATACATATACAACTCAAATAAGTTCAATTAAAAATTCAGATATGTCAGAAGAAGAAAAGGCACAAAAAAAGCAAGAATTAATAGATGAACTTAAAATGTTTTCAGAAAAGAGTAAATACGATTCAGATAAATTTGGAAAAATAGATAAGCAAAAATATATGCAAGAAAGATATATAAAATATGCAAGAGATAAAGAAAGTGATCTTTGGGAAGAAAGGAATAAAACAAAACATGGAATTGGAGAATGGACAGATGAAAGTAGTATTCCAACTGAATTAGATAGACTATATCAAAACAGAAATATGATAATAAGATATGAAAGATCTAATGGTATAGACAAAGAAATACCAACTGAACAAATACAATTTACTAATATGATAGCAGAAGCGTATATAAATGAATTAGGAGAAAAAGGATATATAGATACAAATGCTATAGAAGAAACTGAAGTTATGAGAAATAAGTTGAAAAGGTATATTTTATCATATTATGAAGAGATTACAAGTGAAGATGAATCTTCAGCTTTCAGTTTTAATAGTAAATTCAATGAAAAGGGAATATATACATTATTAGGAATATCTAAAAATGAAAATAGCAATATATATTCAATGTTTTCTAATAATGGAAAAATATCAATAGAAGTAGAAGATGGAATTATATCTAGAAAAGGTAGATTGGACAAAGAAATTTTAAATGCTATACCAGAAAAATTGCAAGAGAAAAAAGAAAAAATAGAAAATAGAATAGCCTTTTATAAAGAAATAGAAGAAAGTTTTAGAGTTAGCACATTAGAAGAAAAATTAGATATGATTAATGAGTATCAAGAAGCAAAAGAAGATAGAGAACCAAGTCTTAAAGAATTAGATAGTAGAAAAGCAAGATTAGAAGAAAAAGAAAGTCAATTAAGAGATAAATTTAATGAATTAGATTTATTAAGTGACCAAAAAGGAGAGAAAATATGAGAAGTGAAAATCAATTAGTAGCAAAAAAGGAAAATCTTTTTACTAAGATATTAAATTTTTTTCTAAGACGAAATAATAAATATGAAGAACAACAAGAATATAATATTAAAGAAGTATATGCAAGAGAAGATTTTTCTTCTAAAATAAAAATAGGAGAAATAGTATCATTTGATAGGTTAAGAGAATTACAATATTTAATAAGAAATGATAAAATAAAAGAAGAAGATATATCTATAGAAGAGCAAAAAGAATTAAGAAAATTATATAAAAAGCAAATAAGTAATTTAAAAGAATCAATTAGTAATTATAAAATAAAAATTGAAAAAATAAATCCTAAAAATGCATAAAACACATTGTACAGAAATTTATTAGAAAAGTTTGATGTATGAACAAATTAACGGAAAGCCTTAAAATTATAGCAATTTTAAGGCTTTTCAATGTTTTTTAAAAAAGGAAAAGAACTAAATGCTACCACACACTTAACTCTTTTCGAACATTTATGAACAATGCATTTTGTTTTTTACTTAAGTTAAATATATTATATGTCAAACGATTTTCCTAAATTCATTTAAAAAAATAAATTTAGGAAAAACCATTGCCAATTAATACAAAATGTAATATAATCGTAACAGAATTGTAATAAAAACGAAATAAATGAGAAGAATAAAATACTGAAAGGAAGATGCAAATGTTTGGCTTTGGACAAGATATCGGAATAGATTTAGGAACTGCAACTGTTATTGCGTATGTAAAAGGAAAAGGAATAGTACTTCGCGAACCATCAGTTGTAGCAGTAGATAATAATACAGGAAATGTGCTTGCTGTTGGAAAAGAAGCAAGAAGAATGCTTGGAAGAACACCGGGAAATATTGTTGCTACAAGACCATTAAGAGAAGGCGTTATTTCCAACTATACAGTAACAGAAAAAATGTTAAAATATTTTATCAATAAAGTATGTGGAAAATTTATCTTTGCTCCAAGAATTATGATATGTATCCCATCACAAGTAACAGAAGTAGAAAAGAAGGCCGTTATAGATGCTGCTTCCCAAGCAGGGGCAAGAAAAGTATATTTAATAGAAGAACCAATTGCAGCAGCAATTGGAGCAGGAATAGATATTTCAAAACCATGTGGTAATATGGTAGTAGATATTGGAGGTGGAACTACTGACATAGCAGTCATTTCTTTAGGAGGAAGTGTTGTTAGTTCATCTTTAAAAGTAGCAGGAGACAAATTTGATGAATATATTGTAAAATATATTAAGAAAAAGCATAATATGATGATAGGAGAAAGAACAGCAGAAGACTTAAAAATCAACATAGGCTGTGTATATCCAAAAATTCAAGATAATGAAATGGATATTAGAGGAAGAGACTTAATTACAGGACTTCCAAAAACCATAACAATTCGTTCTAGTGAAATGCTAGAGGCACTTATGGAGCCAGCTATGATGATTGTAGATAGTGTACATGCTGTATTAGAAAAAACGCCACCAGAATTAGCAGCTGACATTAGTGATAAAGGAATTTACATGACAGGTGGAGGATGTTTATTAAATGGATTAGACAAACTATTACAAGAAAAAACTGGAATCAATGTTATGATAGCTCAAGATGCAGTATCTTGTGTAGCATTAGGAACAGGAAAAGCATTAGACAACTTAGATTCTTTAGATTGAAAAGTTAAAAAGTAAAAAATATATACTAAATAAAAAAATGAACATCAAAGAGTCAATAAAACAACCAGATTATTATCTGGTTGTTTTGTTTAAACCTATTGTAATGAGTGGTCAAATTATTAAGATTATCTTGCAAAAACAAGCATAACATTATATAATACACATAGATTATTAGGTGTAAAAGGTGAAGTCAATGAATAAAACAAAAAGAAAAATATTTGAAACTTCTATGAAGCTTTTTGCAGAAAAAGGTTATGATGCTACTAGCATTGAAGAAATTACAGCAACTGTAGGAGTTGCTAAAGGAACATTATACTATCATTTTTCAAGTAAAGAGGAAATATTTCAATTTCTAGTAGAAGAGGGAGTAAAGTTATTAACGAATAGTATCGCAATAAAAACCGCCAAATTAACCAATTCCCTAGATAAAATAAAAGCAATAGTACTAATAGAGTTAAAAGTATTAGTGAAATACGAAAGCTTTATGACTATTATATTAAGTGAAATATGGGGAACGGGTTCGCGTTCTAAAATGTGCCGAGATTACGTATTTGAGTATATTCAAATGATACAAGAAATTGTAGAAGAAGGAATGAAAAAAGGCGAAATTATAGAAGCAGATCCAAATGTTATTGCTTCTGGTATTTTTGGATTTGTTTGCTCTAGCTTGATTTATAAATTAAGAAGAGAGAAAAATATAGAGCTATTAGAACTATATAAAGAGATTGAAAAATCATTTATCTTAAAATTAAAAAAATAAAAAAAATATAGAAAATAAAGTTATATATGGATAAAAAATAACAATAATAAAAAACGCATAATAATAAAAACTTAATTAGAAAAGTAAAATCAGAAAGGAAAGAATAAAAAATGAGAATACTAAAAGATTTTAAAATACCAAATTTTAAATTTGACAAAATTAAAATGAAAGACATTGAAAAAATTGAAGAAGTAAAAGTAGACTATGAAAGATTGCAAAAAAAGCAAATTATAAAA
Source organism: uncultured Clostridia bacterium (assembly GCA_947627755.1). Classification (GTDB taxonomy): domain Bacteria; phylum Bacillota; class Clostridia; order TANB77; family CAG-508; genus UMGS1663. Next base: position 29,933 of record CANQXD010000008.1, read on the forward strand.
GAAAAAAGAAAACAAAGAGGATATGAAACAACTAATTACAAAACGATAAAAGAAGTATTTGATAGAGCAAGAGAAAAATATGCTGATAATATATTTATGCTTGAAAAATTTAATCCAAAAGAGGAATTTACAAAAATTACATACAAAGAGTTTGGTCAAGATGTTATTGCTCTAGGCACTGCTCTAAGAAATAAATATAATTTAGCAGAAGAAAGAATTGTCATCATTGGAGAAAATACCTACCATTGGTATGTATCTTATATGGCAATGCTTTGTGGCGTAGGAATTGCAGTTCCTGTAGATAAAGAATTACCAGCAAATGAATTAGAAAACGTTATTAATCGTTCTAGAGCAACAGCAGTTATTTATTCCCCTAAGAAAAAAGACGTTATAAAAAAAGTACAAGATAAATTACCAAGCGTAAAATATTTTATTACAATGTATTCAGATGATAATTTAGAAGGAAGAGAAGTTGGATTTAATACCATTTTAAAACAAGGAAAAGAAATGGTACAAAATGGCGATGATTCTTTTAACAAAATTGAAATAGATCCAGAAGAATTTAAAGTACTTATTTTCACATCTGGAACAACTTCAAACTCAAAAGGAGTTATGCTATGTAATAGAAACTTAGCAGAAAATATCAATGCAGTAAATCCTTATGTAAGACTATATGAAACTGATCGTTTCTTCTCAGTTTTACCACTTCACCACACTTATGAATCTTCTATTGGATTTTTACTTCCAATATCAAGAGGTTCTTCTATTGCGGTATGTCAAGGATTAAAACATATTGTACCAGACTTAAAAGAAACTAATCCAACAGCTTTACTTGCAGTACCTTTATTAATTGAAAGCTTGTACAAAAAAATAAATCAAACTATTGAAAAAAGTGGAAAAACAGCATTAGTTAATTCAATGATGCATGTTACGAATGCACTAAAAAATGTAGGAATTGATATTAAAAAGAAGGTCTTTGCAGAAATTTATGAAAATTTAGGAGGAAAACTAAGATTTGTAGTTTCTGCTGCAGCACCAATAGATCCAAAAGTAGGAAGATGGCTACAAGATTTAGGAATTGGTTTCTTACAAGGTTATGGATTAACTGAAACAGCACCAATTGCGGCCCTAACACCAGAATATGATCCAAGAGTAGGTTCTGCCGGAAAAGCAGTTGTATGTGCAGAATTAAAAATAGACAATCCAAATGAAAAGGGAGAAGGAGAAGTCTTAATTAAAAGTTCTACTTTAATGCTAGGATATTACGAAGACGAAGAAGCAACAAAAGAAGTAATTGAAATAGATAAACATGGAGATCGTTGGTTCCATTCAGGAGATGTAGGTTACTTAGATAAAGATGGATTCCTTTTCATTACAGGAAGAATAAAAAATGTTATTGTAACGCAAAATGGAAAAAATATTTATCCAGAAGAAATTGAATTGATGTTAGGCGAAGTATCTGAAATTAAAGAATGTATGGTATATGGAAAACAAGTAGAGGGAGAAAAAGAGCTAATTATTACAGTAAAAGTAATTCCAAATAAAGAAGAAATAGAAGCAAAATATGGAAAGGACTTAAGCGAAAAAGAAATTTATGATATTATTTGGGAGAAAATTAAAGAAGTAAATCATAAACTAACTTCTTATAAAGCCATCAAAAAGCTAGAAATCAAGAATGATGAGTTTGTAAAAACAACTACAATGAAAATAAAAAGATATGTAGAAATAAACAAAGATAAATAATAAAAAAAATTTTAAAAAATATTTACGGAAATAAGGATTTGGGTATTGACAAAATTAAATCTTTTTATTAAAATGAAATAGAAGTCAAATTATAAAATATTATAAATCCTATTGTAATTTTTTGTAGAAAAGAGACACATAAGCATGTACATAGGAAAAGGAAGGAGTTTACAATGTCTAAATCTGGCATAGTAAATGTGAGAATGGTAATCACAGAAGAAAAAATGTTATCAAATATTGATAAAGTACAAAAATTAATTAATCCAAAAAGTAAGAAACAAATCGTTCAATTAGATGACGATACTTACTTCAAAGATTTAATCGAATCAATCAAAACCTACTTGGTGGAATATCCTAAGAAAAAGAATTTTCCAGCAAGTGTATATAAAGCTGCTTACGGCTTAGTAGAATTTGCAACAAATCTATTCGAAGAAAATACAAAACAAATTGAAGAGTTAATTCGTCAAAGAGAAGCTAATATTTCTTTAGCAGGAGATTTAAAACAAATTCTTGAAGTAGTAATGAATAAAGAAGATGGCTGGAAACAAGAATTAAAAGAAGCTTCTAACAATTTACCAGAAGATATTATAGAAACTTTAGAAGTAATAGGAAAATCAAGAAGTACTAATTCACAAAATTATCAGGATGCAATAAAATTAGTTAATGCAAGAATTGTTAATTTAGAATCAAACTTACATATTGAAATTGATATGGAAAGAATAGAAGATAGATCTAAAGCATTAAGTTATATTGGTATTGAAATTGCAGATGCATTAAAGCTAATTCCAACACCACAAGAAGAAGTTGCACCAATAAAAGAAGAAGTAGTAGAAAGCCCAGTTACTAATGAAGTAGTAGAAGAAAATAATGCTTACATGGAAGAAACTAGATTTGAAGTAAAACCTTCACTATGGGAAAGAATTAAAGAAAGCAAAATTGCAAGAGCACTTCGTTATGTATTTAAGGTTAGAATTGTACTAGATGCACCAGCATTACCAGAAGGTAGAAAAGAAGAAAACTAATAGAGAACTTACAAAGAAATAAGATAAGTTGGAAATAGTTTTATTTCCAACTTATTCTATGCTATTATCAAATATTGTTCTATAGTTTTGTACTTTACTAAGTTGTAATATAAATAATATAATAAAGCAAAAATAATAGGATGAATTGATAAAAAAGTTAGCATAACCTATTGACAACCAAGTAAAAATTTTGTATAATCAAACTTGCGTTAAGCACTTGCTCCATTAGCTCAGTTGGTCAGAGCAACCGGCTCATAACCGGTGGGTCCAAGGTTCGAATCCTTGATGGAGCACCATAAAATTTCATATATATGGGTAGGTGGCCGAGTGGCTAAAGGCGGCAGACTGTGGTCTTTGGTTTTTCAAAACCTAAATTTGCAGCTCTTATTAGTAATAATAAGATGAAAACTAGGCTAATTCGGGGAACTCTTAGCAGTTAGGCTGATGACAATCCCGAGCTAGGAAAACAATTTCCGAGTGTAGAGACTTTATACCTAGTATCTTGAAAAAGATAAAGAGAAAGTCCAGACTACAAACATTTTAAATGGTAGTGAAAACTATAGTAGTAAGAAATCTGTTCTCATACGAGTACGATGGTTCGAATCCATCCCTGCCCACCAAAATACAAGTTACAACTTGTATTTTATTTTTAAATATAATACAAACAAAAGTTTCATTTAAAAGGAGGAAAGTATGAATTTTTCTACAAGTATATATTTTACCAATAGAGAAAATTTATAATAAAAGTACTCTAAATTTATGTAGTAAATATCAAAAGTATAAAATAAAAATATAAAAATTAAAATTGCAAAACAAATTTTCGCAAATGTATTGAAATTTATTCAAAAATATAATAGAATATGGAATACTAAAAAAGGAGATGATAGTAAATGAACAAATTAAAAAAAGATTCAAACTACACTAATCAAACTTTTGAAGATATTAGACATATTGATGAAAATGGAATTGAATATTGGTATGCACGAGAACTAATGAAAATTTTAGAATATAAACAATGGAGAAGATTTGAAAATGTAATAGACAAAGCAAGACAAGCTTGCGAAAATAGTGATATTAGTGCATTTGAACATTTTGCCAACGTCGGCAAGTTGTCAAAACGTGCTAATAATGCAGAAGTTGAGATTAAAGACTATAAACTGACTCGTTATGCTTGTTATTTAATAGCACAAAATGGAGATAGTAGAAAGAAAGTTATTGCACTTGCACAAACATATTTTGCAGTTCAAACTAGAAAACAAGAAATCACTGAAAGAGAATATAGTGAATTAACAGAGGATGAAAAAAGGTTTTATCAAAGAAATTTAACACGAAAAGGCAATTATTCACTTAATCAAACAGCCAAAAAAGCAGGTGTAAAAAATTTTGATAAATTTCATAACGCAGGTTATAAAGGATTATATAACGGAGAAACTGCCGATGATATTGCTAAAAGAAAAGGATTAAGATATAGAGAAGATATATTGGATAATATGGGAAGCGATGAGTTAATTGCCAATTTATTTAGAATTTCTCAAACAGAACAAAAATTAAAGAAAGATAACATACAAAGTGAGAAAGAAGCTAATAAGACTCATTATAATATTGGAAAAAATATTAGAGAAGTAATTGCAAAGAATGGTGGAACAATGCCAGAAGATTTACCTACACCAAAAAAGAGTTTAAAGCAATTAGAGAAAGAAAATGAGAAAAGTTTGAAGAAAAAGTAATATGGAATGTGTCAATTTTGGCACATTCCATAAATAATATATAAATTTATTATAAATATCAAAATTACATGTAGGGAGTACTATAACTTTTTTCACTACTTTGTAATATGTATTGAACTTACATTTTCATATTTTATAAAAGAAAAACATTCAAAAATAAAATTATTTTTGAATGTTTTTTGCTTCTTCCTCAGATAAATATCCATACTCTACCATAGAAGAAATTACTTTTGTCTGTCTTTTTTTAGCTAAATCTGGGTTAATGGTTGGAGCATAAACAGAAGGGGCATTAGGAACTCCAGCAAGAAGAGTTGCTTCATATAAACTTAAATCTTTTGGTTCTTTTTTATAATAGCCATTAGAAGCCTCACGAATACCATAATAACCTTCTCCAAAATAAATAATATTTATATAAAATTCTAAAATTTCATCTTTAGAATAACTTTTTTCTAAGTCAATAGCTACCAAAGTTTCTGCAATTTTTGAAGAAACAACATCATCTTCAGTCATAAAATATAAATTTTCTGCAACCTGCTGTGTAATTGTACTTCCACCTTCATTAAATTCTTTTGCTCGAATATTGGAAAAAATTGCTCTAGCAATAGCAATTATATCAATAGCACCATGGTCTCTAAAGCGGTGGTCTTCTACAGCAACCACAGCATTTGTATAGTCAGTGGAAACTTCATTTAATGAAACATAAGTATCACTACTTTTAATTTCTGCAATTTTACTAGAAAGATTGGTTTTATCTAAAGTAGTTTTATATAATTTATATCCATTAAAATAAATAACAGAGCCAATGATAACGACAACTAATAATACAATTAAAAGCAATCTTTTTACTATTTTCATTGGTGACCTCCTTTTATTTTCTAAAAATATTATACTATAGATTTCTTAAAAAGCAAAATATTTTTTCTTAAAAAATAATTAAGAAGGTGTAGATATATAAAAAACAAGAAATGTTAAAAAAATTTGCGGAAATATGATTAAATTCCAAAGATTTTTGCTTGTTTTTTTGATTAGTAATAAGTAAAATTAAGTAAAATATAAAAAGAAAGGAGACAATTATGGAATTAGGAAATAAAATTTTTAGTTTAAGGAAGGATGCTAAAATTTCACAAGAACAATTAGCAGAAAAACTAAATGTTACTAGACAAACTATTTCTAATTGGGAGTTAGGGCAAACTACACCAGATATAATTCAAGCAAATGAAATTGCAAAAATATTTAATATCAGTTTAGATGAATTGATGGAAAATGACATTAAAGAAATTTTAACAAATAAAATAATTAATACTGAAAAATCTGTTCATTCTATTATAAAAATATTAAAAATCTTATTAATAACAATTATTTGTGGTCTAGGAATTTTTATTGTAATGAATATTACTACATTAGTATTAAATAACGTTAATGAAAAAAGTGTTATTCCACCATCTAAAGAACTAACTACAGAAGAATTTAAGTGTGCATTAAATGGTCAAATATATCAGTATGTCATTTCTTATGATAAAAATTATCATGTAGACAACTATGTGTATAATCTTTCAGGTGGAGATGTTAACTTATTAGATTTTGAATTTTGGAATCTTTTAGCTGAATATGATGATGCAAGAGAAATGATATCCAAAATTAAAACATATTATGAAGATAAAGGTGGAACTTGTGAAAAAATAAGAGAATATAGTTATACACTATAAAGAAAAATTTAGCATGAAATAGTTAAAAGTTTATAAAAAGAGGACCATTAGTCCTCTTTTTAAAGAATAATACAAATTAGTCCGCCACTGCCTTCATTTACAATTCTTTCTAATGTTTCTTGCAGTTTTGCTTGAGCATCTTCTGGCATTCTGCAAAGTTTATTTTGCAATCCTTCATTTACAAGTTCATGCAAACTTTTTCCAAAAATATTGGACTCCCAAATTTTAATTGGATCTGATTCAAATTCAGAAAGTAAGTAATTTACTAATTCTTCTGATTGTTTTTCACTGCCAACAATAGGTGAAACTTCAGTTTCAATGTCAGCTCTTATCATGTGTATTGAAGGTGCTTTTGCTTTTAACTTAACTCCAAAGCGAGAACCTTGTTTTACCATTTCTGGTTCATCTAAAATTAGTTCTTCCATAGAAGGTGTAACAATACCATAACCCTTAGTCTTTACTTCTTCTAAGGCATAAGCAATTTTGTCATATTCCTTTTTAGTTTGAGCAAAAGATGTAATGGTTGAGAATAAATCTCCTTCATTAGAAATGTTAACGCCAGAAATTTCTGTTAGTACTTGATAAAATAACTCATCCATAAGTTGAATAGAAATGTGCACTGAGCCAGTTCCAAGTAAAATTTCATCTACCATTGTTTTTTGAATAATTTCTGTTCTTTGAATTTTTTGAACGCTCGTATCTACCTGTTTTAACAGGCGAACATTACTAAATGCTTCTTTAATTTCAGAATGTAACTCTTTTTTTAGCCAGTGTTCAGAAGATAAACCATCCACCCAACGAGGAAAGTTTAGTTCAATTGTTTCTACAGGAAATTCATATAAAATTTTACTAAAAATATTATTGATATCTTCTAAATTTAAAGTTGAACAATCTGTTGGAATAACTGGAACAGAATACTTTTCTTCTAGTTTTTTAGCTAAAGACTTAGTATAGTCGGATGTGCTATTAGCAGAGTTCAAAACAATTACAAATGGCTTATGAAGAGCTTTTAATTCACTTACTACTCGTGCTTCTGCTTCAATATAATCTTCTCTTGGAATATCGGTAATAGAGCCATCAGTAGTTACTAAAATACCAATTGTAGAATGTTCTTCAATAACCTTTTTAGTGCCCATTTCTGCTGCTTGCTCAAAAGGAATTTCATCTTCATTCCAAGGAGTTTTAACCATACGAGGAACATCATCTTCTAAATAACCAATGGCATTGTCAACTAAGTAGCCTACACAATCTACCATACGAGTTTTTAATTTAATGTTCTCACCTAGGGTAATTTCAACTGCTTCATTTGGAATGAATTTTGGCTCTGTGGTCATAATAGTTCTACCAGAAGCACTTTGAGGTAGTTCATCCAAAGCCCTTTCTCTTTTGTATTCATTATCTATGTTTGGAATGACAAGTAAATCCATAAAGCGTTTAATAAAGGTAGATTTACCGGTTCTAACAGGTCCTACTACTCCAACATAAATATCGCCATCGGTACGTTTTGCTATATCTTGATATACTGATAAATTTTCTTCCATGAAAATAGATACCTCCTTAAAATGTTTGTACTAATAAACTTTAATAAATGTATATTTGAGCAAATCCAAAGTTATGACTAAAAGATAAAAATATTTGAACAATTTTAAGGAATATGGTAATATGATATAGTAAAAATAGCAAATATATATTTACAAGAAAAGCAGAAGGGAGAAAAGCAGAGTGAACAAGTACGAAGAATTAGCAAAACTATTACAAAAATATGAGCAAGAAGAAGTATCAGAAGAATTAAAAAAACAAATATTAGAACTTGATTTTGAAAAAATAGAAACAGCAAAAAGAAAAATAGATGAAAAAGAAGATTTTAAAGAAGATAAAATAGAAAGCATTCCTTATGTGGATAGTAATAAACTTACCAAGGAAGAAAAAGAAGAATATGAGAAAATAGGAAATAGCATTATAGGGAAAGGGAAATATGCAGTAGTTACTATGGCAGGTGGTCAGCGGAACAAGGTTAGGACATATACGGACCAAAAGGAACGTTCATGATGCAAGTAAAGCCAAAAGCTAAATCTTTATTTGAAATTTTAGCAGATACATTAAAAAGAGCAAATGAAAAATATAAAGTTATTATTCCTTGGTATATCATGGTAAGCAAAGAAAATAAGAATCAAACCATTGCATTTTTCGAAGAAAATAATTACTTTTCATATCCAAAAGAGCAAATTAAGTTTTTTGAGCAAGGAGAAATGCCTTTACTTGGAGAAAATAAGCAATTTTTATTTAATAAAGAAGGAAATATTATGCTGGCTTCTGATGGAAATGGAAGTATCTATCGTTCTATGAAAGAAAAAGGCATTTTGCAAGATATGAAACAAAAAGGTATTGAATGGATTTTTATTGGCTCTGTAGATAATGTGTTACTTAAAATGATAGAGCCAGTTTTACTTGGACTAACAATAAAACAAAACAATCAAATAGCTTCTAAAACTATTGTAAAAATAAGCCCAGAGGAAAGAGTAGGGGTATTTTGTAAGAAAAATGGAAAGCCATCTGTAATAGAATATACAGAACTTCCAAAAGAACTTGCAGAATTAAGAGATGAAAATGGAGAGCTTACTTATGGAGAATCTCATATAATGTGCAATTTATTTTCTCTTTCTGCCTTAGAAAAAATAGCAAAAGAAACATTACCATATCATATTGCAATAAAGAAAATTAACTATTATAAAGAAGGAAAATTAGTAGAAGCAAAAGAGCCAAATTGTTATAAATTTGAACAATTTATTTTTGATAGTTTTCCTTTCTTTGAAAACATCACTTTGCTTCGTGGAAAAAGGGAAGAAGACTTTGCTCCTGTAAAAAATAAAGAAGGAAACGATAGTCCAGAAACTGCAAGAAAGTTGTATGAGGAATATTGGAAAATATAATAAAAGAAAAGAAGAAATCAAAAATTCTTCTTTTCTTTTTGCTTACTACATTTGTTGTTCGCCAGGTAAAAAGTAGTCAACAACACCATAAATGATAGCACCTATAATAGCAGCCATCCAAGAAATTGTATATCCTGCTACGAAATATTGTGTTACGTATAAAACAACAGCAGAAAGTACAAATCCTACAAAACCTTTACCAAAAGGGCTAGCATGAAGACCAGTAAATTTTACAATTAAGTAATCTATAACAGTAAGAACAATAGCAGCTGCTGCTAATGCCCAGATATTACTAATTTGAAATCCTGGTGTAAAAAATGCAGTAATGGCAAGAACGATAGCAGCTGTTACTAATCTACCAACAATTTGCCATACAGTACTAGCACCACTTTGAGATTGACTTTGAGTTTGATTCTCTGACATAACTAAAACCTCCTTATTTGAAAATTTACAAATATATTGCAATTTACATGGTTTTATAATGTTAGTATTCACATCTTTTTTTAAAATATACAAAAAGTGAATAAATCATCAAAAAAGTGTGAAAAATAAAATAAACTTGCATAAAAAAATTAAAAAAACAAACAATGTATTTTGAAATAAAAAAGGAGAAATCTATGTTATTAATATTTGTTAGAACCATAATTTTATACATACTTGTTTTGGTCGTTATGCGTTTTATGGGAAAACGTGAAATAGGGCAGTTACAACCATTTGAACTTGCTATTTCCATTATGATTGCAGATTTAGCAACCATTCCTATGACAGAACCTCGGCATTCCAATCAGCAATGGAATTATACCAATTTTAGGTTTACTTGTTATGCATTTAACCATTTCTGTTATCAATTTAAGAAGTGTTCGCATGAGAGAAATTCTATGTGGAAAACCATCTATTTTAATATACCGAGGTAAAATTGTAGAAAAGAATATGAAAAAAGAAAGATTTACCATTAACGAATTACAAGAAAGATTACGCGGTAACAATATATTTGATATGGGAGATGTTGAGTATGCAATTTTAGAAACCAGTGGACAAGTAACAGTTATTCCAAAGCCAAATAAAAGAAATACCACACCAGAAGATTTCAATATTATGCCAGAATATGAAGGAATTTCTTACGATTTAGTAGTAGATGGAAAAATCATGAAAGACAATCTAGAAAAATTAGGAAAAGATTATAATTGGCTTTTAAAACAGGTAGATCAATTTGGAATAAAACCAGAAGAAGCGTTAATTGCAACGATTGATGGAAAAGGAAATTTCTTCTGCCAAGCAAAAGAAGGGAGAAAGAAAAATGCGTAAAGACTTTATTATTTGTGCTATTGTTATTGCCTTGGTAGTAGGTTTTAATATAATAACACAAAATTACACTACCAAATCGGTAGAAACGATAAACCAAAAATTAGAAGAATTAAAAGGAAAACTAGCACAAGAAGAAATAAAAAAAGAAGAAGTAGAAGGAAGAATGGAAGAAATTCAAAATACATGGAAAGAAAAATATAATAAACTTGCCTTTTTCATTGAACATGACGAATTAGAAAAGGTAGAAACAGAGCTTACCTCTTTAAATGCACATATAGAGATAGAAGAATATCAAGAAGCAATTCCAGAACTAGAAAAAGGCGTTTTTATTTTGCACCACATTGATGATAAGTTTAAATTAGATATAAAGAATATATTTTAAAAAGGAAAGATTTGGAACTTAGTCCAAATCTTTCCTTCTATCTTTGAATTAAGAAAATACCTAGCACAACTAAAAATATTCCTAATATTTGTTTTATCGTAGGTTTTTTCTCTTTCTCTTTAAAGAACATAGATATAACAACGACTGCTATAATAGAAGTTGGTCTTACATAAGAACTTAAAGTAACCGAATTACTTGCCAAATAGTTACTTAAATATAAAGAACAGAAGCCAAATGCCTGTTGAACAAATACCCATTTAATCATTGTTTTATGCTCTTGATGGTAAGAAATGTGATATCCTTTTGAAAATAGAATGGTCAAAAATAAATTTAAAACAAAAAGAAAAACAGCATTAGACCAATATTGTAATATAAAGTGTGTAGCATAACTCATTAGCAAAGATGTAGAAATACGTACTAATAAATCTTTTTGAAGATTTTTTATTTTAATTTTAGAATTTGCTATAGTAAATACGCCAACTATGGTAAGGACAATAGATAAAATGGAAATGATACCTAAATTTTCTATTCCTAGTATAACATCAATAATAAAGGCAATCACAATACTTAATGATAGATAAGCAGAATCTTCATAAGGATTTAAATAGGTAAGACAACCTACTATTGTATGTTGTTTTTTATATCTTAAAAACATAGCAACTAACAATAGTAAAATAGGAATCCATCCTAATTCAAATTTTAATTGATTTGTAAAATATTCTATAATCATCATAATCATAGAAAATGGAATCATACTAAGACACATATAATAAAAATAGTCATTTCTGCTAATTCCTATATTCACTAAATGTTTGTCTACGTATTGTCCAATTGCTCCAAATATTCCTGCTAAAATTACGACATATATTAGTACCAAGTTATTTTTCCTCCAATTTGTATTCTTTTATTCGTTCCATATTTTGATTATAAATCCATATATAATCTCTCTAAATTTCTTTATAACAAATCTTCCATAGTATAAAAACCATTTGGTTTGCCTATTAAAAACTGGGCAGCTTTAATAGCACCATCTGCAAAAATAGAACGAGAATAAGCTTTATGAGTAATTTCAAACGTTTCATTTTCGCCAATAAATTCTACGGTATGCTCACCTACAATATTACCACCACGAATTGAAGAAAAACCAATTTCATTTTTAGAGCGTTTTTCGTGTTTATTGTGTCTATCAAACTCGTAGTGTAGGCTATTATCTAAGGCTTTGTTAATACTATCAGCAAGTAAAAGAGCAGTACCACTAGGACTATCAATTTTTCTATTGTGATGTGCTTCGATAATTTCAATATCTGTATTAGGGAGTGCTTTTGCGACTTCTTGTAATATTCTAGTCATTAAGTTAATATCAAAAGACATATTGGCAGATTTAAAAATAGGTAAATCTTTAGAGTATTCCATAATCTGTTCATTTTCTTCTTTACTAAAACCAGTAGTAGCAATGACAACAGGAATATGTTCTTTTTTTGCATAAGTAAGCATTGCAAGAGTAGCCTTTGGAATAGAAAAATTAATAATAACATCTGGTTTTTCTGCAATATCTTCATAATTAGTATAAACAGGGAAAGCAAATTTCCCTGTATTTTCTTTGTCAAAACCTCCAACTAAAACACAATCTTTGTAAGAATCTAATTGTTTTTGCACTTCTTGTCCCATTTTTCCATTAACACCATGTATTAAAACTTTCATATAAAAAACCTCCTTGAAAGTATTAAAAACGGGCATTAAATTTTCCAAAATGTGAATAACTTTTTTTATTTTTTACAATTTTCCACATCTTAAAAAATTTAACCCCGTCACTAAAATTTCCTAAACTAAAATTAACAAGCAAAGAAATATATAAGCATATTTATATAATTTTTTCTTTTGCAAGAAAGAGTTATAGAACACAAATGATTCTTGCAAAGTACTATATTTATCAACAAAAGTAACGATAAAAGATTCTGGATATCTTGGAAGACGGAATGTAACTGGCCACATGTGTTTTACAATAATATCTTTTTCTTTTTTACTTAAGTCAAATAATTTTGATGCATTTTCTAAAGCAATTTGTGGGTGTATAAAGGCATGCTTGCGTTCCAAATTTAAAAGCTTACTACTTTTTCTCCAATCATATAGAAATAAGTCATGAAGCATACCAGCACGTGCAACTGCCCTATAATCTAACCCTAATTTTTTACATATTTTATAGCTAATGTAAGCAACATGAAAACAATGTTCAAAAGTATTTGTATCATAGTGTTGTCTAAAATCTTTCATCTGCTGTACAGTTTTATTTGAAATAACATCTTGCACAAGTGTATAGAACTCAGCATATTCATTGATATCTTTTTTTATGATTTCTTTATTAATATCTTTTTTAATAAGTGACACACTCATTGTATTTAAAATTCCCCTTTATATTTCTTTTGTATATTTTCTAATTTTATATTTTTAATCATTCTAACTTTTATTATAGCATAATCAAATAAAAAAGCAAATACATTTAGAAAATATTAAGATATTGTACCAAATTCCTTCATGGCTTTTTCTAATTTTTGCTTGCCAGCTACACTAATAGGAATTAAAGGAAGGCGAGGTATGCCGTAGTTATAGCCAACTAAGTTTAATGCTTCTTTTACTGGAATAGGGTTTACTTCGCAGAATAAGGCTTCTACTAATGGTAAACATTTTAGTTGAGCTTGCATTGCTTTTTCAAATCTTCCTTCTAAATAATCTATTACCATATTGTGAGTAAATTTTGGCTCTATATTAGATAATACAGAAATAACACCAAGACCTCCTAAAGAAAGAATAGGAACAATTTGGTCGTCATTGCCAGAATATATATGTAAGTTATCTTGGCATAAAGATGCAATTTTTGCAATTTGTGAAATGTTGCCAGAAGCTTCTTTTATAGCAACAATATTTTCTATTTTTGACAATTCTAAACAAGTTTCTGGGTTAATGTTTACACCTGTTCTACTAGGAACACTATATAAAATAATAGGAAGGCTTACTTCTTTTGCAATAGCAGTATAATGTGCTACAAGCCCCGCTTGCGTCGTTTTGTTATAGTATGGAGTAACAATTAAAAGCCCATCTGCTCCAACACTTTCTGCATATTTTGACATAGAAATAACCGCTTTAGTGTTATTTCCGCCTGTACCTGCAATAATAGGAACACGCTTATTTGCTTTGTCAATAGCAAATTTAATTGTTTGCTTTTTTTCTTCTTCTGTCATAGTAGAACTTTCGCCTGTTGTACCACAAACAATAATTGCGTCAACACCATTTTGAATTTGGTCTTCAATTAGTTTTCCAAATTCTTCAAAATTAATACCATCTTCTGTAAATGGAGTGGCGATGGCAGTTCCACATCCTTTAAATAAAATTTCTTTCATATTTTTCGTCCTTTCGTAAAGGCAATATAGAGCAAGAAATATAATTATATTTCAAACTATTGTTATTATATGATAAAGCCTTAAAAAAATAAATAGTTTTGAAAAAAGTTATAAAAATAAATAATAATTAATTGTTATCAAAATCAATTAATTTTTCCACAATTTGAATTGCGTTACTTGCAGCACCTTTTCGAATGTTATCGGCAACTATCCAAAGATTTACGCCAGATTTTACGCTTTTATCTCGTCTTATTCTTCCAACAAATACTTCGTCATGCCCAGTAGCGTTGGTAGCAAGAGGGTAAATATTATTTTTTACATCATCTTGAACAATTACATTAGGAGCATTTTTTAATGTTAAAACTAATTCTTCTAAGTCAAAATCTTTTTCAAATTCTACGTTAATAGATTCGCTATGTGAATTAAAAACAGGCACACGTACTGTTGTTGCAGTGATTTTTAAATCTGGTCTTTTTAAAATTTTTCTAGTTTCATTTATCATTTTTTCTTCTTCTTTTGTATAGCCATTTTCTAAAAATATGTCAATATGTGGCAAGCAGTTGTTGAAAATAGGGTAGGGAAACTTTTGAAGCTCATAATTTTGTTCATTATTTTTCGTACATTCTTGTTTGCTTTCAAAATTATGAATTCCATTTTCTAAATCGTAAATTCCTTTGGAGCCAGCTCCTGAAACAGCTTGATAAGTAGAATATACAATTCTTTTTATATGATATTTTGTATCTAGTGGTTTTAAAGCAACTACTGCTTGAATAGTAGAACAATTTGGGTTTGCAATAATTCCTCTATGATTTTTTATTTCTTCTGGATTTACTTCGGGAACAACTAAAGGAACATCTTTTTCCATACGAAAAGCACTACTATTGTCTACTACAATACAACCTTTGGAAGCGGCAATAGGAGCAAATTTTTTAGCAGTATCTCCACCTGCTGAAAAAATAGCAAAATCAAAGCCCTCATCAAAAGAAGTTTCTGTTAATTCTCGTACTTCATAATTTTTTCCCATAAAATGTAGTTTTGTGCCACAAGAGCGCTTTGAAGCAAAAAGTACATATTCGGAAATTGGTAAATTCTTTTCTTCTAATACTTTTAAAGCGGTTCTTCCAACTACGCCAGTAGCACCAACAATGGCTAACTTATATGATTTCATATTATCATCCTTGTATAATATATTTAGGTTTTTAAAAGGTTACCCATAAACCTTTATATAACAATTATTTCATGATATAAT
>CANQXD010000009.1 GCA_947627755.1 uncultured Clostridia bacterium
TGTTCGTCTATATTGAAATTATATATTAGGGGGTATTTTGTTGTCAAAGTTCATTTTCATTTATTACAGGATGCTTTCTTTTGAAATTTTATCTTCTTTGTTGACAACTTATCTTTTGTGTGGTAAGCTATTATTGTGAATAATCAATTACTTGTTTTGTGCTGTATTTTTACTGAAAAGTCTAGTCCTGACTGGTTTTACTTCTGTAATTGGTTTTGTATAATAATCGCTTACTCTGGTGAAAGTATATTAGTAATCGATTATGTTTGTCAAGGGCTTGCTGTGATTTTTTTATAAATTTTTAGGAGAGATTCGTATGAACCTGAATTTTAATGCATTTGAAGGAAAAAATATTTTCAAATTTACTAAATATGATATTAAGGAAATAGGCAAAAAGAGATATATAGTTCCAAATAGTATAAATAAAGAACACTCTAGTGGTGCTCCGTTAATTGATATAGAAAAAGATTTTGAAGAATCTATTTTAATAGATTTATTAAATATTGGTAAATTAGCTTTTTATAATGAAACTGATATAGAAAAAAGTGTTTTAGACTTTGTAAATAAATACTCTACATTAGGATTAATAAATGATTTACCTTTGAATAAATACTTTTTTTTAGATGATAAAATAGTTCTAAAAGATTATAATTACATTGGAAATACTGATTTAACATCAGTATTAGATAGAAAGAAATATTTTAAATTATTCTTCCCTACCTGTGATGATAATCAGATTAAAGAATTAATTAATGAAGTAACTAAATTAGCAGAAACTCCTGCAATGGAAAAATACATATCATCTGATGTAAATAAATTATTAGCAGGATCTAATTTATATTGTGAACCTCTAGATATGTTTATTCAATATGCTAAATACTTATATAGTTTATTAAATAATATTGCTAATGAAGATAATCACAATATAGATGAATTATTAAAGCAATTTGAAATTAATAACATTAAATTAAGTTTATCTAGAAAAGAAACTTTATCTGTTGAATTTCAAATTACTTGTTTAAAGCAATATATATATTATTACTTCGCTAAAACAGTGGCTAAAGAGATTAATCTATTAAAGATATGTAAATTCTGTAATAAGGCTTTTCTTGCTGTTAATCCTAAAGCAGAATATCATACTCCTCAATGTAAGAATAAAGCTAATGTTTATAAAAATAGAGCAAAAAATAAGTAGAAAGGAAATTAATTATGAAAATACAAGATTTTATTAATAAGAAAAACAAATATAAAGTTGATTATACATATCAAAGACCTAATGGGGCTTGGTCTGTACAAGATAATCAATGTTTTATTGATTCGATTTTAAAAAACACACCCATTCCTTTGATTATTCTAAATAAAATAGAAGAAGATGGTGAAGATGTTTTCTATATTGTTGATGGACAGCAAAGACTTAATTGTATTAGAGAATTTTATAATAATAAAATTAAATTAAATGAAAAATTTTCTGGTGCTGAACTTAATGGTAAAACTTTTAACGGAGAAAATCACATACCAGAAAATTTGCAGGATTTTTTTCTAAATTATAATCTTCCTGTAAGAATAATGGAAAACTATACTGACGAACAAGTAAGAATGATTTTTTCAAGATTACAAAGAGGAAAGCCTTTAAATTTAGGAGAAAGATTAAATGCACTTCCTGGTACAATTGTTAATACAATGCGTAAAATATCTGAACACCATTTTATAAAGAATGTATTAAATATTAATCAGAGTAGATATAATTCTTATCCTCTAGTTACTAGAATGTTATTTTTTGAAGTATATAATTGTAAAGATTGTTCCTCTGATGCATTATATAATTTCTTTGAAGAGAAAAAAGATTTAACTCTAAACGATAAAGTTCCTAAATTAGTTATAGAAAATTTAAATTATTTAGATAAATGTTTTTCAGAAGGTAAACATCCATATTTATCAAAAGATGCATGGATAATAGCTATATATTGTATGATTAGTGAATTAAAAAATATGTACGCAATGACAGGTCAAAATGAAAACATCAAAAAATTCATTCTTGATTTTTATGCAAAAGTATACAATGAAGATTTTAGAAATTCAAATCCTATATATAGTAGATATTACGACAATGTTAGAGGTGGTTGGTCAGAGAGATTACTTAAATTAAGAAAAGAATATCTAATAAGTGAATTTATCCAACACTATGACATTAAAGAACTTGATTCCAAAAGACAAATATCAGAAGAAGAAAAGCTGTTTATATATAATAAACATCCATATTGTGCAAGATGTGGAAAAAAATTCAATGCATATAATGAAGCTGAATATCACCATATAGAAAGACATACTGATGGTGGAGAATCTATTATAGATAATATTGAAATATATTGTACTGAGTGTCATGACATCATACATGGAAAAAAAGTAGACTCTTTTTCAGATTTAAACGATATTGAAGAAACTGAAAACACATAATCAAAAACGGCAAGATTTAATTCTTGTCGTTTTCTTTAATATCTTTTTTTGTAGGATGTTTTCCTCCTCCATGCCATTCTCCTGTTATACACCAAAATTCAAAATAATATAACCATTCACTTATCCAAGGAATAATCGTATCACTTATATTCATAGTAGAATTCCATTCACTTGGATAATATAAACATAAATTAACATATTCTTTTCCATTTATTCTTTTTATGCCGTATTTATGTGGAATATTTTCTTTATCCTCTACTTCTAATTGTTTTATATCTATATACACTTGTGGCCTTTTTTCAACAGAATCATATTGCAATAATACTTCGTACTTTTTAGAAAATTCCGTTGGCTGTATTTTTAACACCATTTTTAATCCTATTCCATGACTTTCTCTAACTATAATATTTTTAAATTCTTTTCTTATATTATACTTCTGAATAGGAATTGTTATTGGTTTATTTTTTGGAAATTTTTTATTTGCCATAGAAATTGTGTTTCCTTACTGTTATATCTGTTTTTTCTGTTGTTAAATTTCCATTTTCTTTAAGGTAAATATTTGATTTTTCTCTCTCTTCTCTTGTACTTTTTGCAATACTTTCATATACCTTATTTACCATATTTTCGCCAAATAGCTTTTTATATGCATCAGCCTGTTCTCTTAGATTTCCTTCTAGCAACACTTTATTTGTTACTAAATCATGTCTCAATTCATCCATAAATTTAAAAAATGCTTCTTTCCTTTCAGGATTACTTGGCCATTTATCAGCAAAATTTTCATTTTCATTAACAGGATTTTGTATTAGAACATTTCCATTTTCATCTTTTTCTAAATATAAAACATACTCTCTAGAAAATTTTTCGATTAATTCATATACATTCTCTTTTCCTGTATAAATCTTAGCCATTAGTGTTGTTAGTATAATAGAAATTGGTTTTATATCTGGTGTATCTTTAAACTTTATATCTCTATATCTCTTTAATATCTCTATTGCAATTTGTAAAGTTGTCTTAATTTTATATTCTGGAACTTCAACTATTTCTATTTTATTTCTTATTGCATATTCTTGTGTTAATTTCTTCTTTTCTTCTTCCATCCTTTTCACAAACCAATCATAATATGCCTCAGGATTTGTTTGTCTAAATTCATAATCAGAATTTTCATCTTCTTTATGTGTCATTATAAGTTTCTTATTTTGAAAATAAGTATCGCTCTTCATTGTTGGTAAAATATCCATATGATAATTGGCACTTTCTGAATATTGAATTGTCCAACATCTTTTCCCTTCTTCAAGTTTTTCAGAGTATCTATCACTTGTTTTTAGTACATCTCCTACAATGTTTTTTAGTTCTTTAGCTCTCGTAAATTTATTATCTATTGTAGCTACAAGATCAATATCATATTCATCTTTATCAGAAATTGGTTTTATTACTGTCCCTAGCATGAATGAACCTTGAGGAAATATTCTTACATCATATTGTTTAATATTATTATTTAAATAATTTCCTACAGCTTCGTAACTTTCCTTTGCTTTTTCAGCTTGTGTTTCACTTATTTCTATCTCTGCTGCTATTTTTCTATACATAGCATCTATATTTTGTTTATTTTCCATTATTCTTCTTCTCCTTCATATTTTATTTCCAAAGCTTTTTTAAATCCTTTCTTTTCATCATATATTATTAAATTTGGATGTGTTTTCTTCATCCAGCACCTACCTGTCTCTATTGCAATGGATATCGGCATAGCTGGAAATACACTTATTTCACAATTTCTTCCGTATTTGTCTTTAATATATTCATATATTTTTCTAATCTTACTTTTATACATTTCTAACTGATTTTTACATTTAATAATATCATTACTATGTATATTGCTTTCTAATTTAATAATATCACACTCCTCTCCTACAATAGCACGTATTCTATCTTCAGATATATCTGCAGTTATCGAAATGTTTAATGCTACTTTAGAATATTTTTTTTCGGGAATAATAATATTTACATCAAATTTTTTATCTTTTTTATTGCTTAAATACCACTCTTGTTTAGGCTCTCTTTGTAATTGTTGAACACTAACATCTGATATATCGGAAAATAATGTTCCCAAATATATCAATAAAGGTTGGGGAGCAATTGCACACAAAAAAATTTTTTGCACTGTTTCTTTTTTTAATTGTGGTTTTACTACCTGAAGAAAATTACGTTCTATATTTTCCATTTCAAACTTATACAAATCTTCATTATCTCTTTCATCAGCTTTGCTATCTGATAAATTAATTATATTTCCATTACAATAATAATTTTGTCTAAATGCGCACTTTCTAACATCATCATCATTTATTTTAGGAACTCTATCAGAAATGTTAAAGGTATATTTTATTCCAATAACAGCTCTTTCTTTTTTTATTTTCATTAAATCCTTTATATAATTTTCATGCTCACTTTTCATTTTCTTTAAAATATCGATTGTATACTTTTCAGGGTTATCATCTACTTCTTTATGATGCTTTCTACATAAAACCATTACATTGCTTTCATCATTACTTAATATTTTTGATATCTCTTTATCCCCTCTTGGTCCTTTTTCACTAGAAGCTATTATATGAGCATAATTTGAAAAATTACTTCTATCTCCTGTTAGCATATCCTCTATCACAGAGTCATTACATCCTCTAAATTCACATTTTCCTCCGCAAAGTCCCATTAAAATTAATTTTTGTGGTTCTGTTAATTCTTTACCTCTCATTAGTTTCTCCTTTCAAAAAACAAAGGAAAAACCTCATTTGAATTATGAAGCTTTTCCTTTCTTATTATCCCAAATTATTTTTTTCGTTTCCATCTGGTTTTGAAGACACATATTCTTTGCGATTTTTATCATGCTTAATGCAGTAATCTTCATTATAAGATGAATTACCTGTTTTTAGTCTACTAATTAATTCTTTGTCAGACATTATTCTATTATTTCTTGTATCTTGAAATTCAACATTTCTGCCAGTTTCTGTCTCTTTAGTAACTATCAATTTTGCTTTTGCCATTGTATATTTCCTCCAATCTTTGGTAAATAGTCTAAATGTTACAAAAATATTTCAGTAATATTAATTTTATATTACATTTTTCCTAAAGCTATTTACAACATTGGATTCTAATGTTATATTTCAAATTGAATAAAAATACAAAAGAATATTTTGTAATTAGAAAAGGAAATATATTTTCTTTGATTTAGCCATCTAGATTATATATTTTCTTTTTTATTTTGTCAAGTTATCCACAGAAATTTTGTTTGTTTTTGATAAATTTTTATTTTCTTAACTTTTTTATTACATTTTATCTAGTTTCTTATTGTTCTATATAAGTTATTTTATGAATTTTATTGTAATCTTTGTAACACTTGAAAAATAAACAAAATCCACTAGCAATCATAAATATTTTGATATATAATTATTACAATTAAATATGAAACTCTCACCCATAGTTATGCCTGAAAGGAGGTGAAAAAGGCAATGGCTGGGAGTATTGAAAAAAGAGGTGAAAATACTTATAGGTTAGTAGTATCTACTGGTAAAAATCTTGATGGGTCTAGAGCTAAAAGAACAAAAACTATCCATGGAACTCGTAAAGATGCTGAAATAGCACTTGCATAGTTTGTTACAGAAGCTAATCGTGGACTAGTGCCTGAAGGAAAACCAGTAACTTTCGAAGAATTCTATCACATTTGGCAAGTAAACTATGGTACAAAAGATTTAGCACCGTTTACCTATAACAGATATGTTGGAATGTTAGAAAGCAGAATTCTTCCATATTTAGGTTCTTTTACTTTAGAAAAAATTAAACCTACAGACCTTATGAAACTATATGATATGCTAGAACAAGATACACAAATAAAAAGACTTGCTAAAAATAATGGAGAACGTACTTTGAAACCATTATCTAAGAAAACTATTCTAGAACATCATAGATTAATAAGCGCAATGCTACATAAGGCTGTATATTGGCAACTTATACCATATAATCCTGCTGAAAGAGCTCAACCACCAAGAGCACCAAAAGCTCAACGAAGATTCTATGATGAACAATGTAAAGTTCTTCTAAAAGGATTAAATGAACTTGAAGAAAATGAAATGAAGTATAAGGTTGCTATTATTCTTACAGTATTTACTGGGGTCAGATTAGGTGAATTAATGAGACTTGACTGGGAAAATGTAGATTTCAAAAATAAAGAAATAATCGTAAATAAGTCTAGTCAGTATTTAGCAAGTACAGGAGTTTATACCAAGACACCTAAAACACCTAGTTCTTATAGACACATTTCTATATCTGATTCTGTCATTGAAACGCTTGATGAATATAAATTATGGTATGATAGTCAAAAAGAGCTTTGTGGCGAATTCTGGGAAGAATCTAATAGGTTATTTGTTCAAGATGATGGTAAACCTATGCATCCTGATACTGTAAGTAAATGGTTTGTTAAATTTGTTCAGAAGATAGGACTACCTTATTTGAATTTTCATGGTATTAGACATACAAATGCTACTCTACTTATTTCACAAAATGTTGATGTAGCAGTTGTAGCTGCAAGATTAGGATATGCTCAGATTAGTACAACATTTAATTTTTATGTCCATCCACTTGCTTCACACAATAGAAGTGCTGGTATAGTCTTACAAAATTTATTAGTGGATAAAAACTAACCACTCTTTTTCAATAAATCACAAAAATTGCTTTTTTAAAACCATAATCCGCTTTATAAGCTATTCTACTGGGATTTAGCAGTTTGTGTCCCCAGGCTGTCCCCCATTTACGTCAAAATTACGTCAAGGTCAAAAAAATAAGAGTCTACAATCTCTTGCGACTCTAATAAAATTTGTGGTTGCGGGGGTAAGACTCGAACTTACGACCTTCGGGTTATGAGCCCGACGAGCTGCCAACTGCTCCACCCCGCGATATAAAAATATAAATTTGTGTTACATAATTTCAACTGCTTTTTTAGTATAACGCCAAATAGTAAAAAAGTCAACCCTTTGACGAATTTTTTTCATATTTTTATGATTTTTTTAATTATTACAGAATATTAATATGAAATTCCTTTATAAAAGCTTTCTTATTAATAAAAAATATGCATAAAAATTTTCCTATATTTCTTTTTATTTTATAATATATGTAAAAATTTCAAAATTATACATATTATTAAGAGTAAATATCTTAAATTTGCTTTTCTCTAACATACTGGCTTTCTTATTTACATTCGAAAAGCCAGCTTTTTAGCTAGCTTTCCTTACTTTCTTACACAATTTATTAAATCTTTTGTTTTCAATATATTCTAGAGTAAGATAACTCATCAAACATTTTTCTTTTGCTATACTATTCCATTCTTCTTCTGTGGGAATCCTTTGTAATTCTTTTATCATTTGTAGTGATTTTTGGTACATCTCTTTCATCCTCATCACCTCGTCCATTATTATATCATGTTATGTTACTCTTGTTTGTCGAAGTTTGTCACTCATTCAAATTTATTTTACACAAATATAATTTTTTATATTATTAAATTTGCTACTTCCTATTCCACTCACATTTTGAATTTCTTCAATAGTGTTAAATTTTCCATTTTCTTTTCTATATGCTACAATTCTTGATGCTATTGAATTGCCTATTCCCGGTAACTTCTGAAGTTCTGTTTCACTTGCAGTATTGATATTTACCATTAATTTTTCTATTTCACTTACATTTTTATTTTCTTGGCTTGAAGTCTCTAAATTACTTCCGCTTCCCTCCGAAATAACAGCTACTTCTTCTTTTTCTTTCACACTCGGTATATAAATTTTTTGTGCGTCTGATAATAAAAAAGCTAAATTAACTTTATTAATATCAGCTTCTGCAGTTAATCCCCCTGCTGCATTAACAGCATCAATTACTCTTGCTCCTTCTTTTAAGGAAATAACTCCTGGATTCACAACCTGTCCAGATATATGTATTACAATTTGATTTATTGCTTCTAACTTTTCATTTGTATCCTTTTCATTTTCTGTATTATTTTCTTCACTCTTTTCTATCTCATTTTGCGTATTAACATTAAATGCTTCTTCAAAGTCTATATATTCTTCCTCTTCATTTTTATAAATATAATATATAGATCCGATTATCACCAAAATTATAATAATTGCCCCTATTAGAAATATCTTCTTTTTACCTTCTAACATAAAACCTCCTTAAAATATGATTTTTTTCTTAATTCTGTTAAAAATACTTGAATTTACATATAAATTACGATATGATAACTAACATAAATATAAAAAATAGTACATACAATGTGAATAGATGAAAACATCAAAAACTTTCAAATTGTTATTCAAATCTTTACTTAAAAATATGAAATATTTAAAATTTACCATAAGAAATGAGGGAACTATGAAAAAGTTTACAAAAACACTTTTGCATTTTATTCTTTTAGTATCATTTATTTTTTCTTTATTTTCTACCACCTCCCTTGCAGAAACTTCTCCTATTACGACCTATTCTCCTTATTGTATTTTAATGGAAGCTTCTACAGGAAAAGTAATTTATGAAAAAGATGCTCATGCAAAAGTTCCACCTGCTAGTACAACAAAAATTATGACTGCTATTTTAACTTTAGAAAATTGTGCTTTAACTGATACTGCAACGGTAAGCCATAATGCTATTTTTAGTGTTCCACTTGGCTATACACATGCTTACTTAGTAGAAGGAGAAGTTCTTACTATTGACCAATTATTACATATTCTTCTAATCCCTTCTGCAAATGATGCCGCAAATGTTTTAGCAGAACATATTGCTGGCTCTGTAGAAAGTTTTGCTACTATGATGAACTCTAAAGCTTTAGAACTTGGTATGCAAGATACTCATTTTGTAAATCCTAATGGAGTCCAAAATAAAGATCATTACTCTAGTGCTTATGATTTAGCAATATTAGGACGATATGCTATGCAAAATGAAACTTTTCGTACTCTTGTTTCTACTACAAAATATACTCTTCCTGCTACTAATTTATATCCTAAGGCAGACCGATACTTTAGCACTACTAACGAATTGATTATTCCTGATGAACGTGATAGCGTAGATAATTATTATTATCCTTATGCCACTGGTATTAAGACAGGTTATACAGATGCTGCAAAAAATTGCATTGTCGCTAGTAGTAAAAAAGATGGCGTTGAATATATTGTTGTTATTTTAGGTTCAGAAAGAACAGAGAATGGTTTAAGTGGCCGTTACTTAGATTGTATTAATTTGTTTAATTATGCTTTTGACAATTATAAAACTTATACTATACACGAGAAAAATTCTATTTTAAAACAGTTAGAAGTTTCTAAAGCTAGTCTTTCAACTAGAGATTTAAATGTAGTTGTAAAAGATGAAATTACTTTATTATTAAATAAAAATGCAGATATTTCTTCTATTACGCCAGATATTCAGATTTCTTCTGATTTGGTTGCACCTATTTCGGAAAATTCTGTTATTGGGACGATTACATATAATGTGGATGGAAATACTTATTCTTCTGATTTATTAGCTGGTGCAAATGTACTTGAGTCTAATGCTTTTCAAACTTTTTTGACTATTGCTTCTATTGTTCTTGTGTTATTGCTTTTATATCGTCTGTTACATGGAAATAATAAACACAAAAAGAGGAAAAAGAAGAAATCTTATAAAAATGGTAAGAGAGCAAAGTTTTAATTTTTTGCAATCTTACTTTAAACTAATTTTTTTCAAAATTAGAATATTTTTTAATAACAAAAAGGACCTAGATTTTATATCTAAGCCCTTTTTTATAATTATAACTATTTTTTACAGTTTATTATTATCTTTCTATTAATTTGTATTTCTTTAATAACTTTTGATAAGTGTTATTTTCTCACCAAAATTTACTGATAATCTTCTCCTATAATAATAGTATAATCTACTTTTGCATTATCTGAACCACTATTAATGGTTCCTACCCCCAATATTGATTTAATGCTTTTTGATGTAGAATTTGTTTGTTCTGTTCTATTGATGATCATTGTTTTACTTGTAGAAGATGTTGTTCCACTTTTACTAATAATATATCCTGCTGTTTTTAATTTTTCTTTTACTTGTTCTAAAATTTCACTATTGTCTGTTCCATTTAATAGCTCTATTGTAATTGCTTCTTCTGATGCTTGTCCTTCGTTTTCTATGGAATTAGTATTTGTACTATTTTGTTCTTCTACTACAACTTTATCTGTAAATAAGTCTTGTACGATTTGTTTTGTTTTGTTCTTGTCTGCTGTATATATCCAAATGCCATTACATTGTTCTGATTCTCCTGGTAATATATCTGAAATAATATTCGAAGTGTTAAATTTGAATGCATACGGAATATAATATTTTAATGTTTGAAAATCTAAATCGCTTCGTACATTATTGCTTATAATTTCTAATAAGTTTAATACTTTTGTTACATTTTCTATTTTTAATAGTTGTTTTAACGTTTCTTGAATAAACTCTCTTTGTGTTCTCATTCTACCTATGTCGTTGTCTCCATATTCTTCCGGATAGGATGTCCAATCTTGGTTATGACGAAAACGAAGTAGTTGCTCTGCTTTTGCTCCATCTATTAATTGCTCCCCTGCTTGTAAATGAATGTGTAAGTCTTGGTTTGTATCATCATAATTCATATCAATTGGTACATTAAACCATACTCCACCAATTGCATCTACTATTTCTATAATTGCATCTGTATTTACTAGTATATAATTGTCTATGTTGATTCCTGTAAGATTGCTAACACATTCTATTGTTTCTTCTAAATTTTCACCATTGCGATATACTGCATTCATTTTATAACTTGCTAAATAATTTTGTGTAGCACTGTTTTTATCTCTTTTTCCTACATAAGTATCTCTTGGAATGGATAATAGCGATGCTTGCTGTGTTTGTGGGTTATATGAAGCTATAATAATGGTATCTGTTAAATTGTAGCCATCTCCTACTCCACTTTCTCCTAATAGTAAGATGTTTAGTCTTCCTACTTCTTTTAATTTTTCTGGGTCTATGCCTAAAGCTGTTGCAGATAATGGATCATATTCTTTTCCTTCCATTGCTTTGGTATGCCTAGAATATTTATATGCAAAGAAAATTCCATAAGTAATAAGAGCAATGATTAATATGCAAAAGATTATTTTAAATATTTTTCCTATAATATTTTTTTTCTTCTTTTTTTTCTTTATTTCATTGTTATCGTTTTGTTTTTTCAAATTTTTTCACTCCTATTTTTTTGCATAAACGAAGTATATCAAATTATTCTACAAATAGCAATCATTTTTTGAGTATTTTAAGAATTTTTTACTATAAAAAAGCGAGCCTAAGATTTTCTAGCAAATAGAAATTTTAAGAAAATCTAAGGCTCGACATATTTATATAATTAAAATACTATTTTTAATAATGGGTTATTATCATATAAAATGCTTCCTATTTTTGATTCATGTATAGCTGTAATTATTCCCGTTTGTTCTACCATTGGGCTAACAAGTGAAATTAGTGCTAATAGAACAAATAAGATAACAAATGCTTTTAATGCCCCATATACAATTCCTCCTGTTTTGTCAAATTGCTTGATGATTGGTAAATCTGTAATTAAATTTGATAGTGCACTAACAAAGATAAGTGCGATTCTAATTACAATGAACAATCCAATGGCTACTCCTATATTAATTGCTGTTGTAGAAATTCCTTCTGCTACAACAACTACTAGATTTTCTTTTGCCTCACTTGTTGCTTCTTGAATGGTTTTGTTAATGTAATCTATCATAGCTTGTGGAAGGTTTGTGTCTTCTTTTACTTCTCCATTTTCTTGTATGTCGTCTCCTACTAGGTTAATGATGGATTCTTTTATTTTGTCGTCTATTTGTGTATTTTTTATTACGAAATTGCTAATTGGTTTGAATAGAATAGCTGCTACTACCACTGCTATAATGAATGAAAAGATTTTTATAATACATTTTGTTAGTCCTTTTTGATATCCAAAAAATATGCTAATTCCTAATATTCCTAATATAATTAAATCTACTATTATTGCCATTTTGTTTCCTCCTAATTTCTTTTTATTATAGTTCTACAATTTCTATTCTGTCACGATAAATGATGCCTGCAAAGTTTGAGTTCATTACTATTTTTCTAACTTCATGTGATGAAATGTATTTTTTGTTAAGCCATCCATTTGTTCCTACGAAATGCACTTCTGAACCTAGGTTTAGTGCTATGCAATTGTCATAAGTGTATACTTCTTTTACTACACTATCTATAGTATATATATTTGTTTTTTTGCTTGTAGTATTTACAAATTCTACACTGCTTTGCGTATTTAATAATACGTTTTTTTCTAATATTCTATATGCAAAGTTACTTAATTCCATGTCTGCAAATACTATTTTTTGCTCTGCTTGCTCTAAATTAAGTATTTCTTCTTCTTTTTCATTTTGAATGCTTGTAATTTTATTATCATACATACAAATTAATTTGTTGTTGTCTTGATATTTTAAGTTTAAAACTGTACTATTGATAGGGCATGTTATTGTGGAAATAATGGAATCTGAAATAGATTCTGATGTTGTTTTTTCTTGTGTTTTTGGAATAGAGATTGTTTTTATCATAGATTGTACCATTGTTCCGTTTGTGCTAATTTCAGCAAAACTTAAGTATTTATTGTCATAAGATATATCGCTATCCATTGCAATAGAGCTTGCTAAATATGTTTTAAATAATGTATTTCCATTTGCGTCTAATACTTGAATTACTGATTTGTGAGTAGTTCCTGTTAAGATAACAGATACATATCCATTTTTGTTTACAGATACTCTACTGATATTTCCTTCTAATTCTTTTTCCCAAATAATGCTATTTCCAGAAATTAGATAGATTTTTTGCTTTTCTTTTTCTGCTATTAGTAAAAAACGATTATTTATATCTACCATTGGATTTGTAATTTCTACAGTTAATTCATATTCTTTTTTTCCAGAGTTATTATAGCCTATTAAAGTATTTTGTTTTAGTATACTAATATATTTGTCATACGCATATACAGCATAATTTTCTGATTCTTCTAATGGAATGGATGCAACATTGTTTTCTACTACATTTTTCATGAGTACGTATTTGTCTATAAATTCGCGAAAAGGTTTATTGGCTATATATACGCATATAGTAACAAGAAGAATTAGTATTATTATACAAATGAATGTTGTTATTAGAATTTTTTTTCTATTTATTTCTTTTATTTTTTCTTCTTTGTCATCTATTCCTATTATTTTCATTTATTACTCCTATTTTTGGTTGTTTTTCCTCTTTCTTTATATCAATTTTTTTCACTTTTTTCAAGTCTATTTCGTACTTTTTTACATTTTCTTATTTTTTTGTTTTTTCTATTTTTGGCTGGATGTCACTTGTATAACCAACGTAATTTATTTATTGGCTTTTATACAAAGCAAAAATATTTGTAATATTCCTAATATTCCAAATATAGGATATAACGTTTGTACTAAATTAGAAAATCCAATATTTGATACAAAAATTGCAATAATGCTGATTAGTATTAAGTTTTTTTGATATGATTTTGGGTTTTTACTGACATTTTCTAAAAAGCTATATCCTGTTGCAATTGCAGAGGTAAAGATTGAAAATATGATGACAAAGCTATAGATATAGTAAAATATTTTCCCATATTCTAAGGTGATTTGCAATAATGGTAGTTCTAAATCTTTTATAAAAAATTGCCCTTTTAGTAACAGTCCATAAATGCAAAAAGATAGTATTAGCATGGTTATTCCACTTAAAATTGCAATGATTAAGTTATTTTTTTTGTTTTTATTATATTGCTTCATACTTACTAATATGGGGATTAATACTATACTATTATAACTTGCATATAACATACTACTTATAAAGAAGCCTGCTTGTTTCGTAGGTACTTCTATTGCCATTTTCGTTTCTATTAAATATGGTATGTTTTTTATTCCTAAAAATATAATACAGCATAGTAAAAAGGGTACTAAATAACTATTTATTTTCATCATGCCTTGCAAGTTTTTTTGAAATACAAGATAACAAAGTATTATAAATATAGTACTAGAAATATATGTTGGTATAGTATAATTTTGCTTCATATATGCACTAAATCCTGCTGTCATAATGAAAAATGATATTAGCATAAAGCTATCTACAATATAGTGAAATAGTATGTTTATTTTTTTATGTTTTGGATTGAGTTTTTCTAATAATTCTCCATAATGTTCTATTTTTCCTTTTAAAACTATGTCTAATACTGTGTATATAATTAAGCATGTTATGATGCTAGAAATTGTAATTCCTATTAGTCCAAAATGACCATATTGATTAAAAAATAAATAGATTTCTCTTCCAGAGGCAAAGCCCGCTCCTACTAGAGTTCCCATTATTACCATGACGATTTTGTTTATATTTTTCAAATTACAACTCCTTTTTTGTGAGTTTCTGCTTCTTCTATCTACAAAAAACTCTCATATTACTATATATGAGAGTTTTTCTGGTTTATTCTATTTTTTTCTTCTACGTACTTGCCATACAATAATTCCTATTATAATTATAAGAACTGGTACACTGAAGATAATAATCATAATGATGTTATGCTGTGCTTGTGTTACTGTGTAACTAACGCTTTCTGTATCTTTTCTAATAGTTATAGTATCTGTTCTTTGGGTTAAATATGAAACTGAGTTAATAACTACATCATCATTGTTGAATAGTCTACTTATATAACCATAAGAGCCATTCATATTAATTTGTTGATTTGTTGCAAATGTACTGTTAGAATATACTATCATTTTTGATTGTTTTAAGTCTTCTGTAGTTCTTGTTACAATAGCTCCAATTATGCTATTTCCTGCATCTGTATCTGATTTTGTTTTTGATGTGCTAGCTATGCTAAAGTCTGTTCTTAAGAATGCACTGTCACTTGTTGTAGCAATTGTTTGATATGTGACTCCAAGGCTTTCTAATGCTTCACTATCTTGAAATTCTATTTTTCCACCATCTACAAGGCAAACGTTCATACTCATATTGATATTAGAGGTTAGGTCACTATTTTCAATTTCTGCAACAATAAATTCTGGTGAACCATATAGCATTTTATCTTGGTTTTGCTCTATTATTATTCCTTTTGGTATTGAGAATCCATATAGATTTAGCACAGCATTAAAGTTAGGCGTTTCTACATCTAATAAATTGCTTCCATCTAATAATAGAATTTTTCCACCTCGGTTGCTATATGCAATTAGTTGGTCTTTTTCCATTTCTGTAATATCTTCTCTTAATGCTGTAATTACTAAACAATCGCAGTCTTCTGGTACGCTTCCTGCTGTTAAGATGTTTAAACTTGCTATTTCGTTTGCTTCTGCTGTGATATCTTGCTTGATTAGTTCAAAATATGCATTGTCATAGTAATTGTGTC
Organism: uncultured Clostridia bacterium; assembly: GCA_947627755.1. Lineage (GTDB taxonomy): Bacteria > Bacillota > Clostridia > TANB77 > CAG-508 > UMGS1663. The sequence continues at coordinate 15,929 of CANQXD010000009.1, forward strand.
CTTCTAAGAAGTAGATTTTTGGCTTATCTTCTATAGTTACTTGAATAATGGCATTTGTAATTGCTTCTTCTGTTAAGTCAATTTGCTCTCCTGTTGAGTAATCATAAGTATATAGGTCATATAGAGATAATATTGTGTCTCTTTCTTCAGATTTTATGATTATTAGGCTGTCTGTAGTGGTTAGTCCATAAGTGTTCATGATGTCTGGTCTTGTTGTTAGGTCATCTATTTGCTCTACTGTAATGTTTGGATTTAATTGTGTATATTTATTTGCATAGTCTAATAAATAAGCATAGTCTCCTAAGTTGATGATTTGGATTTGTACTTTTTTTTCTAAATTTCCTACTTTTGTTTTGGTGCTTTCTGAAATTGAATATACTTTGTCAGTGGTTAAGTCTAAGTCGCTTAGATTTAGTTTTTCTACTCCATAATTGATTCCAAAGTATATAGCAAATATAATGGCAATTAGTAAAATTGTTAAAAAGGTATCTTTTAGCCATTTTCTTTTTATGATTTCAATTATTTTTTTCACTTTTTCTTTTTCCTTTCCTTATTTTTTTCTTATAGAGTCGTTTCTTTAATGTGTTGTTATATTTTTTAGTGGCTTACTCTTCTTCTATTCATTACTAAAATTGTTAATGCAATAAATACAAATGAGAAGCTTACAAGTCCTGCTACTTCTGTTAATGAAACGATTCCTGATGGAAATTTATTATAAAAATTTATTATTGATAATTTTGAAAAAATAGTGCTAATGTTTTCTAAGAAAAGAGACATTAGTAAAAATGCGATTGTTATAACAGCTGAAATTATTTGATTTTCTGTAATACTTGAAGCTAACATTCCTACTGATATGGCTGCTGTACTTATTAAAATAAATCCTAGCATAGAAGTCAAAACTGGAATAATGCTTGTTTTTGCAAAGAAAGAAACAATGGCATAATATCCAAAGGAAATTAGTAATGTTATTATAATAACCCCTAATGCACCAATTAGTTTTCCAAGTACGATTTTTGTAATGCTAATTGGTGAAGTTAATAGTAATTGCTCTGTTCCTGTTTTTCTTTCTTCTGCAAACATTCTCATAGTTAATATTGGTGCTGCAATAATAAGTCCATATAATGCTACATAATAGTATAGTGAGCTTAAATCTACAGACATTGTTTGCACGCTTGTAAGATAAAAGAATATACTGCATACTAACAATAGAATTCCTACTACTACATATCCAATTGGGGATAAGAAATATGATTTAAATTCTTTTTTTATAATTGCCCACATTATTTTTTACCTCCTTTGTTTTTATTTTCTTCTTTTTCTTTATTTTTTTGTTCTTTTTCTTGTTTATTTACTTTTTCTTTTTTCTTTTTGGTCTCTTGTTTTTCTTTTTTATCTTCTGTTGTTTCTACTAATTTTATGAAGGCATCTTCTAGTGATGCTTCTGCTTTCTTTAATTCAAATATTGTTATTCCTTCTTTTGGCAATATTTCAAATAAAGTTTTTCTTACGTCTTTTTGTGCTTCTGATACTACTTTGTATTGTTTTGTTCCATCTTCATTGTCTTTTACCATAGAAATTTCTTTTATATCTTTTATTTTGCTTTGTATAGAAGCCATTTTTTCTTCTGGATCTTCTACTGTAAGGTATAGAATATTTTGTTCTTTTGTTTTTTCTTCCAAATTTGCTGGTGTATCTACAGCAACGATTTTTCCTTTATTTAAAATAATGACTCTTTCACATACTTGACTAATTTCTGATAAAATATGTGAACTTACTATTACTGTATGTTTTTTTCCTAAATTTTTTATTAAATTACGAATTTCTATAATTTGCTTTGGGTCTAGTCCAACGGTTGGTTCATCTAAAATTAAGACTTCCGGATTCCCTACTAAAGCACCTGCCATACTTACTCTTTGTTTATATCCTCTTGATAAATTTTTTATAATTTTATTTTGTACCTCTTCTAGTCCTGTTTCTTTTAAAACTTCTTGCACGTTTTCTTTTCGCTTTGCTCTTGCTACTAATTTTAGTTCTGCCATATATGTAACAAATTCTTTTACTGTTAGTTCTGGATATAGCGGTACATTTTCTGGCATATATCCTATTTGTTTTTTAGCTTTTTTTGTTTTCTTTATGGTGTCATATCCATTAATTTCAATAGTTCCTTCACTTTGTTCAATGAAGCCTGTTATCATATTCATTGTGGTACTTTTTCCTGCTCCATTTGGTCCTAACAAACCAACCACTTCACCATCTTTTACAGTAAAACTAATGTTATTTACTGCGGTAAAATTGCCATACTTTTTCGTTACGTTTTTTACTTCTATCAACCTAATTCCTCCTTTTTCATGTTGACATTATTCTACAAAATGCTTATTTCCGTAGTCTCTCCGAATTTTACTTTGTCATCTTATCATTTTCTTTTTCATTATGCAAGTGTGTTCACATAGATTTCACAAAGAAACTTATTTTTCTAAAAGTGTTGTAGTTTTTTCTATATAATTTAAAATTTTTTCCTGAGTTTGAAAAATAAGAAAGATATCATACATTGTTTTTTTCTTCATATATATAGACAAAGGACAAATATTTACCATTGATTTTTATATATAAATGTATAAGGAGGAATTTTAGTGGAATTGTTATATCCTTTTTTGATTGCTTTTTTATTGGTTTTTATTTCAGAATTAGGTGATAAAACTCAACTTTTGGTACTTTCTTTTTCGAATAAAACTAAGCCTTTTCTTATTTTATTAGGAGTTGCTCTTGGTACTTTTTTTAGCCATGGTATTGCTATTTTATTTGGTAGTTCTATTGGTTTGCTTGAAAATAAATTTTTACATACCGCTTTACAAGTTGCAACTTATGCTACCTTTTTACTTTTTGGAATTTTTGCTTTTCTTCCAAAAAAAGAAGATAAAGAAGCTAGCAAAAAAGAAAGTTTCTTTTCAAAACTTTCTTCTGCTGGCTTTGGTTATGTTTTTATAATTGCTTTTTCTATTGTTGTTGGAGAATTGGGTGATAAAACATTTTTGGCCTCTTTAGGTCTTGGCATTAGCTATCCTTCTTACAAAGTTTCTTTAATTATTGGCGCTATTTTAGGTATGGTTGTTTCTGATTCAATTGCAATTGCTTTTGGCAAGCTTTTGAATAAATATATTTCTGAAAAGTCAATGCAAAGATTGTCTGGTGTTTTGTTTTTGATTTTTGGGTTTATTGGATTTTTTAGATTGGTTGTTTAGGTATTTTGGGTTTTTTCTCTCTTTTCATTTGTTTTTCCATCTCCTTTATTTTTTATTATGTCTTTGCATTTGTCTAAACACAATAAAATAAAGCTTTTTTGCTAATAACTTTTTTAACATAATAGTAGTAACTTTATATGTTCATATATAAAAATAAGTAGAACTTTTTATGAAATTCTACTTATTTTTTCTTACATATTTAAGTGATGCATTAAGGTACGAGAACAGCGCGAAAACTATAATCTACACCTGAAAAACCATATATATTATAGAATGCAAATCCCCCACCTTTTGATTCTACATCCCATCTTCCTCCACGATACCATACTGCGTTTTTACCATTTGGAAATAATGAGAAATCGCCATTCCACGAGCTATTCTCTCTACCTGTCTCTAATGTTCCTGCCTTACTTCCTGTTGTTTCTCTTACGGCATCTCCAAATATTTTTGTATTTTTTATAAAATTTTTTGGCCCTGCTGTCTCATCATTTGAAGCTGAACCTTTATCATAATTTTGATCATATGGGTAGATTGTTACATATTTTGTACTATGTCCTGTGTTTGCAATAGTTATATTTGTTTCTTCTAATAAGCTTTTACTATAATCTACTAAGTTTTTATTCCCATTACTTATGAATGCTGATATTTGTTCCCATGTACCTCCGTTCATATCATAGATTCCTGTTATATTTCCTGTAGTACTTGCTAATTGTCCTTGGCTACTATGCCAATTTCCTTCGGCTTCTCCATCTAATAATTCACTTAATTCTATAGTTGTATTTTCTTTTTCGCTATCTGTTGCTGCTCCATAACCTGTTACAGCACAGACAATCTTTGAATAACTTGCTGATATATTATTTATTCTAATTTCTTTTTTCTCTTGTCCGTATTTGCTATATGCTAAGTATACAACTGCTCCCCACTCACTATTTTTCATTAAATGGCTATCTACTTTATTACTTAAATTATATGGGTTACCACTTTGGGTTAATGCTCTACATAAATTAAATGAGTCTCCTAAACTTATAAAATTATAACTTGCTCTATTCGCTTGAAATATTGGATATGTCATTTTTGTATCTTGCGTTTTCGATCCATAATAATAGTCTTTAGTTAAACTTCCATTCCATCCATCGATTGTAGTATATTTTATATTACTTTCTTTTACTTTATCTGTTTGCTTACTTGGTTCTTTGCTTACTTCTCCTGTATACCCTGCTTCAAATTTTGCTACCCATATTCCTGTTAGCTCTTTATCCCATCCGCCATTTGCATAACCTATACTACTCTCATCTGTAAAGGCTGGATGAACATAGTAATCTGTTGTTGTATCTACTGGTATTGCTTCTTCTCCTACATTTGCTAGTGTTGCTCTTTGTGCTTTCTTTTCTACATTGCTACTTGTTTCTTCTGGTTGCGTTAATGTTTTTGAAGTGCCTACTTCAGTGGTTGTTTCTTCGTAGTTATCTGTCGTTCCTATTAAAAATTTTACATCAATAGTTCCACCCTTTGAATGGTCACTATCAACATCATATTGTATTTTATATGCATATCTTGGTATCCATACCCACAATGAACCATCTGCACTTTGAGCGTTTGCCCAGTTTTTTTCTTCATAATTATACCAATTTGTATCATTTTCATTTGTTTTTGTTATTGTCCCATCATTAGATATAATTACTGGCGTTAATCCTGTTCCTGCTATTTTAGGTGCATTTACGTGTTTCTTTTCATTATAGCTATTGGTCATTTCTCCTTGCCATATTTCTTCAAATGGTATTTCGTAATCTTTTCCTGTTGGTTGTAATCCTGTAATATTTCCATCTTCGCTTTTTATAACTGTTCCATATTTACGTAATATTCTTTCTACATCACCTTTTTCTAATGCAAAATTATTTTCTATATTCTCTGTTTGTAAAGTTAGTAGTTCTGTACTAATTTTTTCTTTTAAACTTGCTATTTCCATATTTTTTGCCGCATCTTTTGCTTTAGTAAATAATCCGTTTTCTCCTAATACTAAATTAATACTTATTCCCGCTAAGATAATTAGAACAACAATTGTGATTACAAGTGTAATTAGTGTTATTCCATTGTTTTTTCTTATGTTCATTGGTTTTCCTCCTAAATTTTTATATATTTATCTAATATTTTAAAACATATTGTTTTAAAAGTCAATAAAACATTTTGTTTTAAAATATAATTTTATGTAAAAATATGAGAGGAGTTTTTATATGAATACTAGGCTAAAAGATTTAAGAGAAGATAAAGATTTAACACAAGCAGAAATTAGTAAATTATTAAATATTTCACAAGTAGCATATTCTTATTATGAATTAAACAGAAGGAGCGTTCCAATTGAAATTTTAGTAAAATTAGCAGATTTTTATCATACTAGTGTAGATTATTTGCTATATCGTACAGAAGATTCAACACCTTATCCCTCAAATAAAAAATGAAGTTGCGCACCAAATAAAAATCACCTAATATACTATAATAAGATTGTAGTATACTGGGTGATTTTATGTTTGATTTTTCGCAATTAAGTAGTTGTGAATGGATTGCTCTTGCTAGCAGTTTAGCTATTTCTATTGGTCAAAATGTAACTGCAGATGAAGCTGGCATTTTATCTAACTTTTTTTCTGCTTTAGGTGATAATTTAGGAATTATCTCGGCAGAGAATAGTAGTGATAATAGTAATAGCAACAACAATAACAATTTTTGTTCTAATAATCTATAATAAATAAGAGGGGTGTCCCCAGCGTTCCATTTTGGAACGAAAAGGGGCGTCCCTCCTGTTCAAAGTTCTCTTCTTCCTTCTAAGGCTTTGCTTAGAGTTACCTCATCTGTGTATTCTAAGTCGCCACCTACTGGAATGCCGTGGGCTATTCTTGTTACTTTTACTCCTAGCGGTTTTACTAGTTTTGAAATGTACATTGATGTTGCTTCTCCTTCTACACTTGGATTTGTGGCTAATATGATTTCTTTTACTTCTCCTTGCATTAGGCGAGAAAGTAATTCTTTTATTTTGATGTCATCTGGCCCTACTCCGTTCATTGGTGAGATACAGCCATGTAGTACATGGTACAAACCTTTAAATTCATGTGTTCTTTCCATTGCTACTACGTCTTTTACGTCTTCTACTACGCAAATGATGCTATTATCTCTTTTGGGATTAGCACAGATGTTACAAGGATCTGTGTCTGATATGTTATAGCATTTTGAACAATATTTTAAATTTTTCTTTGCGTTTACTATGCTAGATACGAATTCGTTTACTTCTTCTTCTGAACGGTCTAACATATAAAACGCAAGTCTTGCTGCTGTTTTATTTCCTATGCTTGGCAATTTTTCAAATGCTTCAATTAGTTTTTCTATTGATGGTGAATAATATGACATCCTTTTCTCCTTACATTAATCCTGGTATGTTGTATTTTCCTAAACTTGCTGCTTGTGCTGAATCTACTTTTCTTAATGCTTCGTTTATGCAAGTTATAATTAAGTCTTGTAACATTTCTACGTCTTCTGGATCAACTACTTCTTTTTTTATAGTGATTTCTTTTATTTCTTTATTTCCTGATACTTTTACGCTAATTGCTCCTCCACCTGCTGTTGCTTCAAATTCTTTTTGGCTTAATTCTTCTTGATTTTTTTCCATGTCTGCTTGCATTTTTTTTGCTTCTTTCATTAGTTGGTTTAGGTTCATTCCTCCAAATCCTCCCATACCTCCTGGGAATCCTCCTCTTTTTGACATTTTTCTTTTCTCCTTTCTATCCTTCTATAATGTTGAATGGTAAATCTAAGTCTTGTGCAAATGCTTCTATTTGATTTTTTTCTTGCATTTGACTTTCATTTGCTTGTACTTTAGCACCTTGTTCTATATATTTTATTCTCATTGGTTTTCCAAATTCCATAGATACTCTTTTTTCTAGTTCTGTTTTGTTTTCATTTTTTTCTAATATTGTTTTTCCAAATGGTGTAAGTCCTCTTGGGAAAGATATTCCTACTGTCATGTCATCTATTTCTATTGCTTGCGAATTGATTAGATTAGTATAAAGCATTATTTTTCCTTCTTGTTTTAGGTTTTCTATTATACTTGGCCATGCTTTTACTCCATTTCCTGTTACTTTTGAAGTATTTGTTTTATTTACTTCGGCTGTGCTTTTTGCTTCTGTTTTTCCTTGTTCTCCAACGTTTTTACTTGTTGTACTTTGACTTGCAGAATTTTGATTTGTTGCATTTGCTTGATAAGTTGGTTTGCTATTTGTTCCTTGTCCTATTTGGTTTATTTTATTTTCTAAGGCACTAATTTTATTTTTTAGGTTTGTAATTTCATTATTATCTGTAGATGAGTGACTTGTTTCTCCATTGCATAATTTTAAAATTCCTACTTGAAATAATATTGTTTTTTGTGTAGACCATTTCATATCATTTTCTAAGTTTGATAATTCACAGATAATGGATAACAACCTATCTTTTTCTACTTTTTCTGCTAATTCTTCGATTTGTGTTACTTCTTCTTTACTATAAATTGATGCATTTTTACTTGTTTTATATACTAAAATGTCTCTTATATATTTTATCATTTCCCATAGTAAATTGCTTAAGTCTTTTCCTTCTTTTAGTACATCGTCAATTGCTTGTAATGCTTCTTCTGGATTGTAATTGATTATGGCTTTTGTTATGTTGTGAATATAAATAAATTTTGGAATTCCTACTAAGTCTTTTACTTTCTCCTCATCTATTTTTCCTTCGCCTTCTTGCATACATCTTTCTAAAATGCTTAAAGCATCTCTCATTGCTCCTTCTGCAAGTGTAGAAATGATTTTTAAGGCTTCCTCTGTAATTTCAATATCCGCTTCTTTGCATACAATTTGCAATCTTTTTGAAATGTTTTCTTCGCTTATTTTTTTGAAGTCAAAACGTTGGCAACGAGATAAAATGGTGGCTGGTAATTTTTGTGGCTCTGTGGTTGCTAATATAAATTTTACGTGCTCTGGTGGTTCTTCCAATGTTTTTAATAAGGCGTTAAATGCTCCTGTTGAAAGCATGTGAACCTCGTCTATAATATATACTCTATATTTTGCTTTGGTTGGTAAAAAATTGACTTCGTCTCTTATTTGCCTAATGTCTTCTACACTATTGTTAGAGGCTGCGTCCATTTCAACGATGTCTGTTAAACTTCCGTTTAATGCTGCTTTACAAATTTCACATTCATTGCAAGGTTCTCCGTCTTTTGGATTTAAGCAGTTGATTGCTCTTGCTAGAATTTTTGCTGCTGAGGTTTTTCCTGTTCCACGTCCTCCATTAAATAGATATGCATGCCCAACTCTACCTGCTATTATTTGGTTTTTTAATGTTTTGGTAATATGTTCTTGTCCTACCATTTCTTCAAATGTAGTAGGCCTAAATGTTCTATATAATGCAGTATATGCCATTTTTCTACCCCCATCTATTTGGCTTTTTAAAAAGGTATAAGATTTTTTCATTCCTCTATGGAAGATACTTCACACATAAGTGACTACTTATTGCTGCTTCCTTCCGGACCTGACAAGGTTCATAGGCTTACATTGAATTATCCTCCATAGAAAAATGAACTTTTTCTTATACCTTTTTTATTATATACTTATTTTCCTTGCTTGGCAAGTGATTTTTGGTTTTTTAATTATTAATCACATCGGGAAATAAATCATAAACATTATACCCTAGCATATCATCAAATTCTTTTTTTAATTTTTGTGCCTCTTTAATATGATAAACTGTGTTTTCATACACACCTCTTCTCACCATAATATCAATTAGTCTTTTTTCTAATGTTACATTAACTCTTGTGCACATTAAATCGCATAAATTGATGATTTTTTCATAAATAGTATATTTATGATTTTTTATAAACTCTGTTCTAAAAGGAATGTCTTCTGGTATGGCTCCTGCTGTACAATTGACATCATTATTTAAATAAGAATGAGTTAAGCAAATATTAGCATATTCGTCATCATAGCCTAATTCTTTTAAATAATTGTATCCATTCATAACATGAGAACAAAACTCTCCTACTGACTTTCCTATATCATGAATATAGCCTAATGTTTTAGCATATTCTTCGTCTAAGTTTAAAGCTTTTGCAATTTTCCCTGCTGAATTTCCTACACAAATGGAATGATAAATCCAGCCATCATCTTTTGTTTTTCCTTTTGCATTTTCTAACATTTCTAGCGCTTTTGCACTTGTTAACTTCATTTTTTCCTCCTATAATTCATATTCTTTTATTTCGCAATTTTTTAGTCCTTTATTTAAAAATTTGCCATCTCCAATTCCATTAAAGTAGGCATTGAATGCTTTGGATACTCCACTATGAGCAACAATGAGTACACTCTTATATTCTTTTGTTTTTAGTTCATCTAGAAAATGAAAAACTCTTTCAAAAAAACTTTTTATATTTTCAGCTGTTCCATATTCAATTGTAGAATAATAGTTCCAATATTCTTCTCTCTTTGTTACTACAACAAATTGTCCACCTAAATTTCCACAACTACGTTCTCTAAGTTGTTCATCTATCATAATTTCTTTATTTTTAATGTTTATGATATTGGCTGTGCGTTTTGCTCTTAATAATGGAGATGATATGATAATATCATACTCTATATTTTTTAATTTTTCTCTTAATTTTTCTGCTTGCTCTATTCCTGAATCACTTAAATCTTCGTCCTTATTGCTGTATATACCTAATACATTATGAAGGACTTCTCCATGTCTTACTATATATACTTTCATATTTTATTTCTCCAACTTTTTAAATAAATCTTCGTATATTTTATCACAATCTAAATAATTCACAAATGTAATGATACGATTATTTGAATTTCTTTGATAAGAAGTATCTTCATTAATATCTGGACAATTGGTTTCAAAAGTTTCAAACCAATCTTTGTTTAGCATATAGGCAATAACACTAATGTCCCAAAGTGGCCATCTATTTTTGTTTTCATAAGTTGTGTATTCTGCAAAGTTTTGATATAGAAAATCACCTAATTCTGATTTCCCTTTTATTTTATTTTCTAGCTCGTAAATTGTTGTCATTAAGTTAGAAGCAACGCCTTTACAAGGAATAATGGTTAATTTTACTTTTGACTTAAATACTATTTTAACCGCTTCTACATCTTTAAAGTTTGCTTCATGTAAATTATTTTTCTTTAATAGCGTGTGTCCACCAAGCCATATTACTTCTATTTTATCTATAATTTTAGGTTCTTTTTGAATGGCTAAGGCAATATTAGTAATAGCACCAATTCCTAGAAGGTATGTTTTCTCATTTTTTAATGCTATTTCTATGATTTTATCTACTGCTTCATTTGTGCCATGGTATCCTTTTGAAATATAATTGGTAGCGCCTTTCCATATTTTATTTTCACTATTTTCGTTACATAGTTTAAATACTTTTTGAGCTTCTTCATAACTTCGGCTAATACCACTATCTTTCTTTGTATCTCTCTCATTTTGAAAAGGTGCTATGGTAACTGCTTCTATTTCAAATTTATCTTGTGATTTTAATAAATAAGATAAAGCAAATTGGTCGTCACATTCATTGTAGGTATCCGTGTCTAAAATAACTTTTATTTTTTCTTTATTATCATAATTTGAAATTTTAGTATAGATTTCTTTCCAAGAAGATACTCGCTCTATTTCTGTATTTTTTCTATTAAATGGAGTATCCATTATAAATACATTTACACCGCTATTTTTTAAATCTAAACAAACAGATAAACTATCTTCAATCATAATGTCAATGTTATTTTTGATACATTCTACTGATTTTGCATGTTTGTCATTTGAATTTGTAAGAATTAAAGAATCATAAGGTATTTTATATTTTTCTAACCACTCTTCTGTCATTTTTAGTGGCTCTTGGTATTCTCCATTATCCCTTCCCGAAATAATATAAATCTCATCTCCATCTTCTTTTAATTTCGTAATATATTCTTTGGCACCATCTATTAGATTTAAATTTTTCGCTATTCTTTCAATATTTTCATAATAAAAAGTTTCTTCTTCCTCTTTTGACCAATCAAACATTTTATGAATATATTCTTTTTCATTAACAATTCCATTATTTCTTAATTCTTTATCATGCTTTTTATATTCTTCTAGTAAACAATCATTAAAATTAGATATTACATTATCAATATCGATTCCTATTTTCATTTTTTGCTTCCTTTTCTTGTATCAAATATTATTAAAACTACATTCTTTTAAATACAAAACCATCTGTAATTTCCTCGCTTGCCGTTCCTTCTTCTATTAAATTTGTTGTGCATGGTAATTGTAAAGTAATATGTGATATGTAATTTGTATTTTTTAGGTGAATTATGAAATCAAATTCTACTTTAAATTTTAGTTCCTCTATTTGCGCACCTACTTTTGTAAGTAAACTTGCATCATGTGTAATTTCTTGGTCTTCGTTAGAAATATAATCTCCTATTTTGGTATTAGAAAAACGAATAACTGCTGTTCCTCCTTGGTTTCCTATTTCTAATGTTTTGCTATTACTTTTACTTGCGCCACGATAGGTTAATTTGTTTTCTTCTAAAAGATATTCTTTTTCATAAGAAAATAATCTTCCATCTGAACTATTTGGCATATATATTTGTACTATTCCGTTTTTGTGGTGCTTGTGTTACTTTTATATTTTCAATAGAAATACTTTCTATCATAGCTTCCTCATTGTTTTTTTCGTTTTTTTCAATAGAAAAGTAAATATCATTATTTTGAAAAATAGATAGGTTCCATTTTTCTTCTGTCCCTTCGTTTTCTACTCCTTCTGCTGTACTTACAATGGTAATTTTTGAAAGGGTAAAAGGCATATTTAGCTCGCCTTCTACGTGATATTTCATACTAATTATTCCAATTGTTAAAATGGCAAGTACAATGAGTGCAATGGCAACGCATGCTTTTATTTTTTCTTTTCTTCTATTTTCCATTTTTGATACCATTTCCTCCTTCGTGATATGCTCAATTAAAAATTGATTTTTTGCTTGTCCCTTTATATATTATTCAATATGTATTTAAAAATTCCTACTTTGTATTTTCTATAACAACTTGATAATATAATACACTTTTCTTGCTTGTTTTTCAAGCAAAATCGTAATATTTAGACATAAATAAATCCAAACTATAAATCATAACGTTTTATAATTTGGAGACATTCATAATAAAGATTGAGAAGTCAATCATGATATTTCCATGCCAAAAATACGTTTATACTTTATTTTCTGATTTAATGCAAAAGTTTATAGCAATTGTTGATATGATTGATAGTATAAATATAATATAAAAGATATTTTCACCTATAAAGTTGCTTAATATGGCAAGTAATATAAATATAATTACTTCTGTAAAGCATAGACACATTTGACCTACTGCTGATAAAAGGTCATTGTCTTCCTTGGATTCTTTTATAATATTTTGTATTGATGTTTGTATAGATGTTTCATATACTTTTGCAAAATTATCACTCAGTGCGTTATTTAACGATATTATTACTTTATTTCTAGCAAATAGATATATACCACTTATAAAAGCCTTAATTATCGATACTAAATTATTTGATTTTGACAAATTTTTATCTGAATATCTTCCTATGAATGTTATAGTTACTATTTGTAACAATAATGATACTATAATTACAGAGGAAAATGTAGAAAAATCTTTTAAAACAATATATAAATAAAGTGGTGCAAATTGTTTTTCTATTATTTGATTTGTTGTTAAAGCATAAATAATTTTATATCTACTTTTACTCTTAAAAATATATTTAATTGTTGATTTAAATGCATTTGTTTTATTCTTTACTTTATAATCTATTTTTTTTATTAATATATATTGTAATACAAAAAATATAGTAATTATTAAAAATAATATAATATTATTATTTGTGATTACACCCCATGCTACAAAACAACTCGCTAAAGCTGTTCCTAAAATCTTACTTATATTGATAAAACTATTGTATTTTCCTCTATGTTCTGTTTCTACATATTTACTAGATAATGCATCACTTGATGGATTAGAAAGTCCCATAAATCCCATTATTAATATAAATATAACTATACTTTTATATAAATTTGTTGTATCTAGTAACATATAAGCACAAATGATACTAAAGATATTAGATATCATAATACATTTTGCTATTCCTAATTTTGAAGATATTGTTACAAATAATGGTGTAGTAAATCCTGTTATTCCAAATCTTAGCCCATAAATTAATAGTATAAGCCATATTGATATTCCATTTTTATATAACATAACAGTTCCAAATGTTCCTATTAGAGCATTTGCAAAATTATATGATAGAGTACTAAAGTACATATATTTATATTCTTTTTTATAAAAATATTCTTTCATCGATTGCTCCAAAATTATTTTTTCATTTTATAATAGATAGTTTGATTTGTGAATTATTTTTTATTAGTCTAATGGCTTGTAAATAAAGAAAGTAAAATAGTTAATGCATTAAAATTGCATTAATTTAAAAGTAAAAGTCGAAAAATGCTTATATCATAGTAATTACGTTTTTCTATATTTTGGCGGAGACGGTGGGATTCGAACCCACGGGACACTATTACATGTCTAACTGTTTTCGAGACAGCCTCGTTATGACCACTTCGATACATCTCCATAAAATACGCTAAAATTATTTTTTCTTTTTGCGTAATTCTTTGAAAAAGTCTTGTAAAACTTTTTCACATTCTTCTTTTAAAATGCCTGTTTCACATTCTACTTTATGGTTGAAAGTGTAATCTTCTAAAAGATTCAATACACTTCCACAGGCTCCTGTTTTATAGTCCATAGTGCCAATATATATTTTTTTGAGTCTGGCTTGAATTAAGGCTCCTGTGCACATGGAACAAGGTTCTAATGTAACATACATTTCGCAGTCTTCTAAACGCCATGCTTTTAATTTTTTACTTGCTTTTTGAATAGCAAGTATTTCTGCATGACAAGTGCAAAGGTTTTTACTTTCTTTTAAGTTATGCGCTCTTGCTATTATTTTTCCATCTTTTACAATAACAGCACCTACTGGAACTTCCTCTTTTTCGTAGGCCTTGTAGGCTTCTTTTAAAGCCTCTTTCATAAATTTTTCTTCCATGTTTTTTTCCTTTTTAATATGGTAATACGTTTTTCGATATATATGAAAACTCTCTATATCTTTCCTATATAAAAAATGGTGTTCCAGAGAGGATTTGAACCTCCGACCTGCAGTTTAGGAAACTGTCGCTCTATCCTGCTGAGCTACTGGAACATTTTACTTTTTTATTTTACTATAAAAGATTGGAAAAAGCAATATTGACATATTGGTTTTTGCGTAATTTTGTGTTATAATTTTTTTGTTTAAATAAAATAAAAAAATATCATTTTTAATACTTATATGTGCGTTGTTTAAAAAGAGAAAGGAATGAAATTTAAAATGCAAAAAATATTAGGATATATGAGAAGGGCAATTAGAGCCTATGATATGTTACAAAATGGAGATAAAATAGCAGTATGTTTATCTGGTGGAAAAGATTCCATTACCTTACTTAAAGGGCTAAAACAACTTCAAACTTATTTTGATAAAGACTTCGATTTAATTGCCATTAGTGTTAATCCCGGTTTTGAATTTTTTGATTGTGATTTTTTACAACAAACTTGTGATGAAATAGGCGTTCCTTTAATTATTGAAAATAGTAATATTAAGCAAATTGTATTTGATATTAGAGAGGAAAAAAGGCCTTGTTCTTTGTGTGCAAATATTAGAAGAGGCATTTTAAATTCAGTTGCCATTCGTGAAGGTTGTAATAAAATTGCTCTTGGTCATAATGAAGATGATGCTTTAGAGACTTTGCTTATGAATTTATTCTTAACTGGTAATTTTTCTACTTTTTCTCCTACTTCTTATATGGACCGCTCTAAAATGACTGTTATAAGACCTTTAATTTACACTCCTGAAGTTGAAATTAGAAGATTTGTAAAGAGGGAAAATATACAAGTTATGAAAAAAACTTGTCCAATGGATGGTGTTTCAAAAAGGGAATATATGAAAGATTTATTAAAGAAGTTAAGTACAGATATTCCAATGTGTCGTGCTAATTTGCTAGGGGTTATAAAAAGAAATAAGCTAAATGGCTGGCATGAATAATTTTTTATTCTTACACAATCATTTAGCTTATATTTTTTTATTCTACTCTTTAGTATTATTTATATAAAGTATTACGCGGAAAGTAAGAGCCGTCCCAAAATTTTTTGATGCTTCGGCATTGTATCCTTGACGATCTTTTGCTTTTATATCATTACGTCCACAAAGTCCACCTCGATTGACAAAAGGTCCTCCACTTTGGATATAAGTTTCTGTTTCCCATTCCATACGATTACTTGCCATATCATAGATATTACATACTTTATCAGTTGTACTTTCTCCATTATCATTTGTTCTTTCTCCTGTATTTTCTGAACTTGCATTTCTGGATGTTTGATTTGCATAATTACTATTTTTTGGTGAATATTTTTCTATAAACATTATGGCTGTGTCCCATGCATAACTATTGACTAAATCACTAATAAAATTATCACCATCTTCATACATCGATTGGGCTGCTGTTGCTGCTTCTGGTTGGGTTATACTATTCCATATTGTTCCTTGTTTCGATATTGCTTTACCATTAGAACTTTCTTTTCCTGCTTCATATCTGGCTATATAATAACCTCCATTAGCATTCGCACTTGTTTTAAATGCTTCTATATCTTTTGCTATTGTATTTTCATATTCTTGATTTTTGCGTTCTTCCTTTGTTTCTTCTTTATATCCCATATCATTTGCATTTATTATTGTCGCATTTCCATTTTCATCAAAGATTCTTCTTTCCAATTTTATCTCTGTTTTTGTTTTATCTTCATTAGTTATTGTTCCTACTGGTACCCATACAAATTCATTTCCATCGTCATCTTTTATTACTATTCCATCTTGAACCGATGGAATAGTTTCTTCTGCTTCTATATTTGCTATTATACCTGTATAATTATAATCTACATTATCTTCTCCATTTTTTACTATTTTAAACCCTGCCGGAATTACTATTTTATTATTATATTTATCATATATTGTTGTATTATTATCTACTTTTCTATCAATATAATCTTTTATTTGTGGCTCTTTTAATTCTTCTTCTATTGTTCCTACTATTTCATCTATCTCATTTAAAAAATTATCTATTCCTTCTTCTTCCTCTTTCTGCGCTAATTGCATATTTTCTGTTGCCTCTTTTGCTTTAGTAAACAATCCATTTTCTCCTAATACCATATTAATACTTACTCCTGCTAGTATTATTAATACTACTATTGTTATTACTAACGCTATTAATGTTATACCTTTGTTTTCCTTACTTTTCATTTGTTTCAATCCTTTCTTCTATTGTATAAAGTTAATATTAAAGTTATTTTATGTTTATAAGTTACTACAATTTTATTTTATATATCTTTTACTCATTAGTCAATATTTTTTATAAATTGTAATATGAATGTAATATCGTTGTAATATTAACACTAATTTTTAACTTGTCTATTTTTTATATAATATTTTTTACCCAAAATAAAGAAGGGGTGTCCCCACCGTTCCAAAATGGAACGAAAAGGGGCGTCCCTCCTGTTCGGTTTAAATATTGTTTTGTATTTTTTCTAGTCTTTCTTCAGCATCTTCTAAAGATGTGCCTTTTACTCCTATATAATATTTTATTTTTGGTTCTGTTCCAGATGGTCGAACTGCTACCCAGCCGTTTTCTTCTAATTCATAATAAAGTACATTTGAAACTGGAAGAGTTATTTTTTCGCTTTCGTTTGTTTCTACATTTATTATAGTTTGCGTTTGGTAGTCTCTTATTTTTTTTACGGCATATCCGCCTATTTCTTTTGGTGGATTTGTTCTTAAGTTTTCCATTGTAGTTTTTATTTTTTCTGCTCCGTCTATTCCTTCTAAAGTAATTTGTTTTACTCCTTCTTTATAGTATCCATATTTTTCATATAAGTTGAGCATTTGCTCCCATAAAGAAATTCCTTTTTCTTTATAATATGCTGCCGCTTCGCATAGAAGTGCTACTGCTGCTACTCCGTCTTTATCTCTTGCATAGTCTCCTGCTAAACATCCATAACTTTCTTCATATCCAAATATAAAGTTGTATTTTTTATTTTCTTCGAATTCTTTTATTTTTTCCCCAATATATTTGAAACCTGTTAGTACTTCAAAAAGTTGTACTCCATAATATTTTGCTATTGGCTCTACCATAGTAGAAGAAACGATACTTTTTATAATTGCTCCATTTTCAGGAAGTGTATTTTTTTCTTTTCTTTGCGATAATATATATTCTAAAATAAGAAGTGCTGACATATTTCCTGTAAGCCCAATGTATTCATTTTCGTGTTTTACATATACACCTAATCTATCGCTATCTGGGTCTGTGGCAAGTACTATTTCTGCATTTACTTTTTTAGCTAGTTCTAACGCTAAAGTGAATGCTTTTTTATCTTCTGGATTTGGATATTCTACTGTTGGAAAGTTTCCATCTGGCTGTTCTTGTTCTTTTACAATATGCACATTGGTAAAGCCGATTTCTTTTAAAACTCTTTGTACTGGCACATTTCCTGCTCCGTGAAGTGGTGTATATATGATACTTAAATTTGCTTGTTTTTGTATTATTTCTTTATTTTGTAATTGCTTTTTGATTTCTTCAATATAACTATCTTCTATTTCTTTTCCTATGGTATGATATAAACCTTTTTGCATTGCTTCTTCTTTTGAAATGTTTTTTATTTCTTCATAATTTTGGATTTTCTTTACTTCGTCCATTATTTGTTTGTCTATTGGAGCTGTTATTTGTGCTCCGTCTTCGGCATATACTTTATATCCGTTATATTGGGGTGGATTATGGCTTGCTGTAATCATTATTCCTGCTATGCATTTTAATTTTCTAACACTATAGGATAATTCTGGAACTGGCGCTATATTTTCAAATAGATATGTTTTTATGCCATTAGCATTTAGCACTAAAGCTGATATTTCACTAAAATATTTGGAATTATTACGAGAATCATAACTAATGGCTACTCCTCTTTGCTCGCCTTTTTCTTTTTTTATGAAATTGGCTAACCCTTGTGTTGCTTTTCCTACTGTGTATTTGTTCATACGATTGGTGCCTGCTCCCATTATTCCTCTTAAGCCTGCTGTTCCAAATTCTAGTTCTTTATAGAAACGATCTTCTATTTCTTTTTCATTTTCTTTTATTTTTTCTAATTCTTCTCTTGTTTGCTCATCAAAAAATAAATCGGTTGCCCATTTTTTATATTCTTCTTGGTAAGACATTCGGTTTTCCTCCTCTATTTTTTTTCACTTGCTTTTTACTATTTTTCTTTTTTATTATTTTTACTTAAAGTTTTGAATTCTATTTGCTCTTTTCAAATTTTATTTTACGATTCTTTTATCTTAGCATTTTTTACGATAAAATCTTCATATAATTTTCTTGCTGTTTCTGGACTATCTTGTCCTTCGGCATTTTTTATTGGAGCAAATTCTTCTTCTCTTTTTACTCTTAAAATTACCATATCTTCTAATTGTTCAAAAGCGTCAAAAATGAATGATTCAAATTTATAGGCATTTGGTTTTTCAGGTTTTTCTATTTTTCCTTCTTGATTCATATATTCTATTTTTTTATGTGCTATATGATATGGAAGCTTGTCTTTACTTATTTCTTCTATTGCTTTTATATGAAATAAGTTACAATTGATGTGTGATTCACCATAAACTAGATTTCCTATTTCGTCTGTTTTTTCTGTCATTTCTTTTGTTATTTCTGTGTATTCAACAACACTTGGCCTTCCTTGTTTTTTGCAGAATACTCCTACTTTTTCTTCTGGATATGCTTTTACTAAACTTTTTCCTCCTGCTAATACATTTTTTTCTTCACATAGTCCTACAAAAATAGGATCTACCATTTTTACTAATACATTGTCTACTGGTCCAAAAAATGCCCATTTGATTCCTCTTTGTTTCATGTCTTCTATAATGCCATTTTTTCGCATAGCAGTGAAGATTCCTCCGTGTCCATCTGCTGCTTCATTTAGTTTTCCTTCTTTATCTAATAGTAGCTTTCCTTGTTCGTTTAATACTGGTAATTCTCCTTGTTTAAAGAAGGTAATATCTTCTTTTTTATAACCGAAATAATTATTTTTTTCAAAGAATTCGATGGTTTCCTGATTGTTTTGCTTACTTGTCATTATATACCAAGGTATTGATACTTCATATTTTTGACATGCTTCTTTTAGGGAGTCACAAAGCACTTCAAAAATAGTTTTATGATTTTCTAGTCCAAAATCAAAAGTTCCTTTTGGTCCATTATGTCCTAGTCTTGTTCCGTTGCCCACCTGCCATTGTAATAACAGCGTATTTTCCTTCTTTTATTAGTGTTTGTCCTATTTTTTCATATTTGTTTTTTTCTTTTTCTGATAATTTTTCTTTTTGTATTGCTGAAATTGGTTCTATTGTTTTTTGTTCATTTTTCTCTCCTTCTATTGCTTTTTTATATAATTTTTTTAATTGTTCATAATTTATATTTAATAATTTATTTACTAATTCTTCTGTGTACTCAATAGGATATTTTAATATTTCTTCTTGTTTTTCTTGTTTTAATTTTTTTTGTAATTCTCTTAATTTTTCTTCCATTGTTTATATCATTCCTCCTTTAGTAATTCCTTTTGCGTTTCTTTTTTATTCATCATATCCTATTATTTCCTTTTCGTCAATTTCTATCTATTTTCTTTTAAAAATTTTTTGATTGGTGTTATAGTACTATAATTTTAAAAATTTACTATCGCTGAATAATTTATAAAGAAAACCACAACTCTATTTTATTAAGAATTGTGTGTGTTAAATTTCTTATCCTGATACTTTTGATTATATTCTTTTTTACATAGTTCTATATTTGGAGAGCCTTTTACTTCTATTTGTTCCTATTTTATGATTATTTCTTTTTGTCAATATTTACTAACTATTTGTCATAAAATTGTAACATTTTGCTTTTACTAATATTAAAACTTTATAACATATTAAAAAATCCGCTATAGCGGATTTTTTAAACTTGGTATAGTATATATTCTTTTATTCTAGCCCAACTACTGCTTTTTCTTGGGTATAAATTGTTTTTTGAAAATCTGGAAATATTTCTGCTATTTCTCTTTCTCCTGAAGTATTTAATACTTTATCATGTGCCTCTAAAACTTGTTCAATATTACCATCAAAAGCCATTACTTCATAACAATTTATGATTTTTATAGGATGTTTTATAAGATGTGTTTCAAAATATCTTGAAAGTTTTATGTTTTGTTTTTCAATAAACTCTTTGCTTCCATTAATAAAAATAATAAGTTCTTGTTTTTCTTCTAATTCATTAATTTTATTTTTTATTTCATCTTTTTGTTTCCAACTTAAATTTAAAATTTTTTCCTTATTTTTTAAATTTAATTTTTTTAATAATGTGCTTATATTTTCTGTAATATCTCTTTCAAAAACTATGGCTATTTTTGCTTCTTCATTTACTTTTTCGTTTAAATAAGGAAGTAACATTGTTACCAAATGCCACTCACTCACATAAAAACTACATAATTTTGTTAAATGATTTTTTTCAACCTTCATTGGTTTGCCTCCTCTTTTGTTTTCTACTGGTAAATTTTACCATTTATTTTGAAATATGTCAATAATATTACAAATAAAGTTTTCGCTATATTTCGACATTTTCAAAGTTTTATTCTGCTTTCTTATTAAAATTTTTTTCCAAATATGTATATAATTTTTTTATTTGTAAATACTTAAATTAAAGAGAAAAGAAATACATTTTTGGAGGTTTTAATATGAAAACTTTACTATCTATTATATGCAATAGAAAAGTAAAAAATTCCTTAATTTTACTATTTTTATTATTTTTATATGTTGGAATTTCTGCTTTTTCTTACGCAAATAGCATTTCTAGCGATATTTCAGAGAGTGTTTTTCGTCTTCATGTTCTTGCAAATAGTGATTCTGAAGAAGACCAGAATTTAAAATATGAAGTAAGAGATGCTTTAATTGAATATATGAATACCCTTTGCGTGAATGTACAAAATAAAGAAGAGGCTATGCAAATTGCTTCTTCTCACTTAGAAGATTTTAAACAAATTGCTGAAAATGTAATTTTTGAAAAAGGTTATTCTTACCCAGTTAGTGTTGAAATTGGAAATTTCTCTTTTCCAACTAAAAACTATGGGGATGTAAGTCTTCCTGCTGGTTATTATGATGCTCTTCGTGTAAAAATAGGTAAAGCTCAAGGGCAAAATTGGTGGTGTGTAATGTTTCCTCCTTTATGTTTTGTAAATGTGTCTTCTGGCATTGTTCCAGATGAATCTAAGGAAATGATGAAGGAAGAATTAAATGACGAGGAATATTCTATTGTAACTAAAGAAGATAGTTCTCAAATTCATTTTAAAATAGGTTTAATTGAATGGTTTATGAATCATAATCTATTAACTGCAAAAAAATAGTTGTAAATTTCAAAAATGTGTGATATAAATATTATGTTAAAAAATAGAATATAGCTTATATTCTATTTTTTATGCAAAAAATCAATAATTATAAATGAATTTTTTACTATAGTAATTTGAAAAAATCTTATTACTATTTATAAAATAAAGTTTTTTACTAGAATACTTTTGTAGGGGGTAATTCTTTTGGATAAATTAGTTATTAAAGGTGGCTCTCGCTTAAAAGGCGAAGTAACAATTAGTGGTGCAAAGAATGCTGCTGTTGCTATTATTCCAGCCACACTTTTAATAAAGGGCGTTTGTACTATTACAAACGTACCAAATATTAGTGATGTTAAAATTTCTTGTAAAATATTAGAAGAGTTAGGTGCTAAAATTACTTGGACTTCAAATAATGAAATTGTTGTAGATACTACGCATCTTTCTTCTACTACTGCACCTTTAGATATGACAAGTAAATTTCGTGCTTCTTATTATTTAATTGGTTCTTTACTTGGAAGATGTAAAGAGGCTACTGTAGGACTTCCTGGCGGATGCAACTTAGGAGCAAGACCTATAGATCAACATATTAAAGGTTTTGAAGCTTTAGGTGCAACTGTAGAAGTAGCGCAAGGAAAAATTTCAGCTAGCGCAAAAAGTTTAGTTGGTACTTCTGTTTATATGGATATGGTTTCTGTTGGCGCTACTATTAATGTTATGCTTGCTAGCGTTCTTGCAAAAGGTACTACTATTATTGAAAATGCAGCAAAAGAACCTCATATTGTAGATGTCGCAAACTTTTTAAATACTATGGGAGCCGATATTCGTGGTGCTGGAACTGATGTTATTAAAGTTAATGGTGTAAAAAAGTTACACGGAAATGCTACTTATTCGGTTGTTCCTGACCAAATTGAAACAGGTACTTTTATGCTTGCAGCAGTAGCAACTAAGGGAGATTTAATTATTAAGAATTGCATTCCTGAACATTTAGATTGTTTAACTGCTAAAATTTTAGAAATGGGTGCCAATGTAGAAACAGATGGTGATTCTATTCACGTTTGGACTACAAAAAGACCAAACAAAGCAAATATTAAAACACAGCCATACCCTCGGCTTTCCAACTGATTTACAACCACAAATGGGGGTATGTTTAGCTTTGGCTAATGGTACAAGTATTATTAAAGAAGGTATTTGGGAATCTCGTTTTCAATATACTGCCGAATTAAATAAAATGGGAGCACAAATTACTGATCAAGGAAAATCTGCTATTTTTGAAGGCGTAAAGGAGCTATATGGTGCTCCTGTAGAAGCAACTGATTTACGCGCTGGTGCTGCTTTAATTATTGCTGGTATTGTAGCAAAAGGAGAAACTTCTTTGACTAATCTAGTACATATTGATCGTGGCTATGAAAATATAGAAGAAAAATTTAGAAAAATAGGTGCTAACATTCAAAGAGTAACAGAAGATTTTTAATAGCAAAGGATGAAAAAAATGTTTCAGTTTTGTAGTTTATATAGTGGTAGTAGTGGAAATTGCTCTTTTCTTCAAACAAATACTACCAAAATTTTAATTGATGCTGGTGAAAGTGCTAAGAAAATAGAGGAAGCCTTAAAAAAAATTGATATAGAACCTTCTAGTATTGACGGCATTTTCATTACTCATGAACATTCAGACCATATAAAAGGTTTAGGTATTTTTGCTAAAAAGTTTCAAATTCCGGTTTATGCTAACAAAGAAACTTGGGATGCTATGCCAAAGCAAAAAGAGAAATTAGAAGAAAGTATTATTAACACTTTTACCTTTTCTCCTTTTACTATTGGAGATATTAAAGTAGAGCCTTTTTCTATTCCTCATGATGCTGCTAATCCTTGTGGTTTTAACTTTTATCATGAAAATAAGAAAATGAGTATTGCTACTGATATTGGGCATATTAGTGAAAGTGTTATTAAGCATCTAAGCAATAGTTCCTTCTTGTTATTAGAAGCAAATTATGAACCTGAAATTTTAAAATGCTCTCATTACCCATATTTATTAAAACAACGTATTAAAGGTCCAAACGGACATCTTTCTAATACAGAGGCTGGACAAACTATTTCTTATTTAACAAACTATGGTTTAAAAAATGTTATGCTTGGCCATTTAAGTAAGGAAAATAATTTTCCAGAATTAGCTTATAAAACTGTGGTAGAAGAATTAATGGAGCACAATATTGAAGAAAATTTAATTCATTTATCTGTGGCATCGCGTTATGAAGTAAGCAATATGATTGATGTGAGTTAGAAAGGATTTTTATGATACATATTGATATTGTTTGCGTGGGTAAAATTCGCGAAAATTATTTAAAGGATGCCATTGCAGAGTATAGCAAAAGACTTTCAAAGTATTGTATTTTATCTATTACAGAGCTTCCAGATGAAAAGCTTCATTCAAAATTAAATGATAGCTTAGAGCAAGAAATTAAGCAAAAAGAAAGTAAATCAATTTTTTCTCATATAAAAAAGGATAGTTATGTTATTGCTTTAGATTTACATGGAAAAAGTTATTCATCTGAAGAATTTTCTGATAAGTTGCAAAATCTTTCTAATACTAGTAGCCATATTACTTTTTTAATTGGTGGTACTTTAGGAATGAGTAGAGAGCTTTTAAATAGTGCAAATGAGCTTATTTGCTTTTCTAAAATGACATTTCCACACCCACTTATTCGCGTATTTTTATTAGAGCAATTGTTCCGTGCTTTTAAAATCGCTAGTAATGAAAGCTATCATCACTAATAATAAGTTTTCATATATATAAGAATGATTTATTATATTTCGCATATTTTTATTGTTAAGCAATAAAATTTAATATATTATATTTTTGTAGAGGGATTATTCAAATAAAATAAATAGGGGCTCAATCTAAATATTATTATGAGAGCTTTATTCCATTTTTTTTAGGGGGTTATGGAAAAGGATTATATCATATTTCGATACTTTTTTATCCCTCTACAAATTTAAAAACTAATTTAATAAAATTTTTTCAAGTTATTTTTTCTTCTTTTATTTTCTTTTGGATTTTTTTCGACCAAAGAATAATTTGAATTCTTCGAACACAAAAATACAATGAGAAAAATAATAAAATTTGAATTAGCATTTTTTCTACTTCCTTGAATTATTGTGTCTACATAATAACTCTACTTTTGTTGTTTGTCAAGAAAAACTTTACGACAAAAATCCCCAAATTATTACAGATGCAAGCATTCCTATTAAATCTCCTAGTAATGCACATGCAAGTACAAAGCGAATTTTTTTGATACCTACACAACTTGTATAGATAGCTATTGTATAAAAAGTTGTTTCGGTAGAACCCATAATAGTAGAGGCAATTAAACCAATTTTAGAATCTACTCCAAAATTGGTCATAATATCTGTTGCAACTGCTGTAGAAGCACTTCCTGAAATGGGACGTAGAATAGCAAGTGGCATAATTTCACTTGGAATATGTAATACATTCGTGATAGGCGATATGAATTGAATTATGCAATCTAAAACTCCAGAACTTCTCAAAGCACCAATAGCAATAAAAAGACCTAATAAAGTAGGAAATAATTTTACAACAATTTCAATTCCTTCTTTTGCACCTTCTACAAATGTGTCATATACTTTGTTTTTTTCTATTAATCCATAAATGATAATAATAGAAATTATAATAGGTATAGCACTTGAGGATAAAAATTGAATAAATTTCATCTGCTCTTCTTTCCCTTCTAACAATACTTTTCTCTTATATTTTATTCATTTTTCATCTTATACTATGTCATTTTTTGTATTTGCAAGTACGATTATTTTTTCTTTTTTCTTCTATTGCAATACATATCTTTGTAGCAGAAACTGCTACAACAAATGCAGTAATAGTTGCTCCCCATACAGGAAAAATAATTTGCGTTGGATTGCTTGATGATAGAGAAGCACGTATAGCAATTACTGTTGTTGGTATTAATTGAAGTGATGCTGTATTAATTACAATAAACATTGCCATAGAATTAGAAACTGTATCCTTTTTTTTATTTTCTTTTTGAAGAGTTTTCATTGCCTTTAAACCTAATGGCGTAGCAGCATTCCCTAACCCTAAAATATTCGCAATCATATTCATAGAAATTTCTTCTTTTGCCTTTTCGTTATGTTTTATTTCTGGAAATAAAAAATCTATAACAGGTTTTAATATTTTTGTTAATTTTATCGTAAAATTGGTTTCTTGAGCTATCTTCATAATTCCATTCCACAAACATAGTGTACCAAAAAAAGTAATTGTTAATTCTACTGCATTTTTAGCAGATTCAAAAATAGATTGGTTAATTGCCTCTACATTTCCTTGTAAAATTCCATAAATAAATGATATTAAAAGAAATGCTGGCCAAAGAATATTTAACATATTTCCTCTTTTCTAACAATTTTTTATTTTTCTATATTTTTTTGTTCTATCTTAATTTATCATTTTTAAATTTTTTTATTTACTTTCAAAAATATATTTACTTATTTGTTAAATTGTATTATACTGTTTTTAATTACAAATATTGCCTTTTTTCTTTTTAATCTTATTCTTAATAATACTGCTTTATTACTAAGTGTAGCAAAACATCATTTACAATAATTGGTATATATTTTTTTTAAAAGTTTTCTATTTTTTTATTGCGTTTTGTTTTCATTTATGATATTATGAATATAGGATTTTTTGTCGAAAAATGGCGAATAAAAGGAGGAATATTATGAAATCAACTGGTATTGTAAGAAGAGTAGATGAATTAGGTAGAGTTGTTATCCCTATTGAGTTAAGAAATCAGTTTCAAATTGCAGAAAAGGACCCTATTGAAATATTTGTCGATGGATCTTCTATTGTATTAAAAAAATATGAGAAATCTTGCCTTTTTTGTGGCAACACAAAAAAATTATCAACTTATAAAGATAAATTAATTTGTAGCAAATGTATAAAACAATTAAAATCTGTTCCAGAAGAAGATTAAGCAAATATTTATAATATTGTATATGAATTATTTTTTCATATCGATAAAAATTTTTATATAATGTATTATTTTATAGTTTTTTATATATTAGATTGAATTGAAATAATTTTAGTTTTACTTGCTTATATTTCTTTATCAACTAAAAAAATTAATAATTGCTATTATAAAAATCGTAAATAATAAAAAAATAAATATCATAAAAAAGCAACTTTATAAAAAAGTTGCTTTTCAGACTGTTGACAAAGTATATAAAAATATTTTGCTCAATAGTCTTTTCTTTTTTATAAAAATGTATTAAAATATA
>CANQXD010000010.1 GCA_947627755.1 uncultured Clostridia bacterium
CTCTTTGGCATGGGATTTTTTCCAATTTTTTATTTTTTTTACAAAAGGTCTTGACTTTTAATAGTTAGTCTCCTTTTTTTCTTTTATACTTATGTATTCTAAAAGATTTTTTACAATTTTGCAAGTATTTTATGCTTTTTCTTTTATTTTTATGATAATTTTTATAATTGTTATTATAAATAATGTGCAAGACCTGTATAATAAAAATCCCTCCTTGGTATTTGTATTTTATCATGGAAGGATTTATTCACACAACTTTTATATAATCTCAATTTGAGGGTAGAATTTTCTACCCTTCTTAATACTTTAATTTTACAAAATTTATCTTAATTTTTGGACAACTGTTTTTTTGTAATTTTATATTATTTTAATTTATTTATGAAAAATGAACTTATAAAAACAAAAATAATTATCTAGGTTTTAGATTACATAACTATATTATACAAGAGGTTCACGTTATTTTCAAAATTTGCTCTTTCCACCTCACATTATACCTCTTTATTCTTATGCGGTTCTTTCAAAAATGTTAACAACATAATATGGATTCATCACATTTATAGCTGAACCATTACCGGTTGTACCTGTTGTGGTGGCTGCAGTAGTTTGTCCACTCACATTAATCGTCGTAGTTTCAGTATTTTTGGCTTCTTCCCACGTCAGAGTCCAATCATCAAATCCCCTATTTCTGAAATTGAATGTACCGTCATTTATTACACCATATATAACTCTGTAACCAGTCCTCTCCACGAACGTGGGCATCCTACCGTATTGAACATGGGAATGGCTTCCAGACCAACTCGAAACACTTGTTGATGGCACGCTATGACTATGACTTGGTAAATTATTTGTATTTAGAGTCACTGTACTGGCTCCACCGTGTTGATTTCAATGTATAACCGCCCCCACTACTTACAAGCCCTTGTCCAGCACTCAATTGTTTCCATGTTCCACCGAATTTTCGTTGTACTTCTGTAGCATTTGTCAAAGTCGACGATATTAAAATACTTCCCACTGGATATATTTTATCCAACAAAGCACTTGTACTGGTTGCTGTTTCTACTTTAGCTAATTTAGTTTCTATTTCACTCAATTTACTCTCAGTTTCACTCTGTTGTGACTCCACTTGGCTTCTTAATCCCTCCAACTGCGATTGTAAACTAGCTACTTTCTCGTTTGTCTCACCTGAAGCCGCTAAGCTCTCTTGTAACGATTTTATTTGTGCATCTAAAGATTCTATCGCCGCTGAGTTTTCACTAGTAGTACTTGCCAATTCAGTTACTTGGTCTCTTAACGCTCCTAATTCTGCACTTGTTATTCCGCTTTCTGGTCCTGTACTTCCACCGCCTTCTCCTTCTGCACCACCACTTGCTGTTTCTCCGTTTTCTATTTCGTCAAATGTTATTACTTCGTCTCCTCCATTTGGTTTCACTCCTGTTACGGTTCCGTCGTCGTTTTTTTGTACTTCACCAAATTTTCCTAATGCATCTGCTACATCTTCATTTGTTAGGTCTGCTCCTTTTTCTAGTTTTTTATCTAACATTGCTAGTCGCATTTCTTCTAGTAGCGCTTCTCTTTCATATAATGTTTTTGCTTCTTTTGCTCTTGAAAATATTCCGTTATGCCCTATTGTTAAGTTAATTGTTACTCCCGCTAATAACAACAGCACTATTATTGTTACTACTAATGTAATTAAAGTAATTCCTTTGTAATTTATACTGTCATTCTCTTTGTTATTTTTTCCAACTTGATTTTGGCTTTTTCCTATTGTTTCTACTTGTCTTTGCTTGTTTGTTTGTTTCTTTCTCACTTTTTAGTTCCTCCTTTATTTCTTTTAGCTTTTGCTTTTCTCCTTGTTTTATTCTTCTTTTTTTATTTTTTGTTTTGTAAACCATTTATAAATAGCGTACTTATAAATATAAATTTACTTTTTTACATAAATCTTTACTCTTATATATTATGTTTATAAGTTATTACTATTTGTGACATCATTCTACTATTTTTTTACTTCTTAGTCAATGTTATTTTACAAATTGTAATATAATTGTAATATTTTTTATAATCATTTATTTGATTCATCTGTTATATTACCAAAAATAAGAAGTACTTTTTTTAGTACTCCTTATTTTTTACTATGAAATTTACTAATGTGAAATTCCTAATTTTAATAATGCAAATAGTAAAAACTATTTATCTTTTACTACTTCTTTTATTTGCTTATAAATTTTATTTTCCACATCTTTTACAGCAATTTTTTCTGCATTTTTTCCCATTTTTTCCATTACTTTTGGATAACTAACAATATTCATAATTTCCAAATTTAGCTTTTCATCAGTTAAATCTTTATTTAAGATAATTTTTGCTGCATTTACCTTTTCTAATACTTTAGCATTATATAATTGGTGGTCATTGCTTACATTTGGAAGTGGTACTAAAATTGATGGTTTTCCTAAGTTAGATATTTCGGTTATTGTCATTGCTCCGCTTCTTGCTACAATAATATCAGCCAAATTCATGATTTCTTCCATGTTATAGATATATGGAACAATTTTCATATTTTTAATATTATTTATATTTAATTCTTCTTGTTCCATTTTTTCTTTTATTAAGTCATATTGTTTTGGACCTGTTGCCCACATAATTTGATAGTCTTTATTTAATTTCTTTTTGGCAATTCCTATAATAGTTTCATTAATTGCTTGCGCTCCTTGGCTTCCTCCAAATACAAGTACAAGTGGTTTTCTCTCGTCAAACCCAATTCTTCTTTTTTTGCTTGCTTTTTCTTCTTCACTGTATTCTTGTTTTATTATTTTAACTGGCGTCCCTGTATAAACCACTTTTTTGGTATTTTTTATGCGTGAAATAGCATCTTCAAAAGAAACTAAAATACAATCTGTTTTTTTGGCAAGCATTTTTACTGCTTTTCCAGGAAATGCATTACTTTCATGTAACATAGTTGGAATTTTTAATTTATGTGCTGCCATAATGGTAGCTCCACAAATATATCCACCTGTTCCAATTACAATGTCTGGTTTGAATTCTTTTATAATTTTTTTTGCTTCGCTATAGCCCTTTGCTGTTTTTATCATCTTTTTTATATTTTCTATAGAGATTTTTTTACTTAAACCATAAGCATCTATAGTTTTTAATTCATATCCTGCTCTTGGTACTAAGTCATTTTCTAATCCTCGGTTAGTACCAATAAAGATAATTTGTGAGTCTTTTTCTTCTTCTTTTATTTTATTTGCAATGGCAACACCAGGATTTATATGCCCTCCTGTTCCTGCTGCCGCTATAATTACTTTCATTCTGTTTTTTTCCTCCGTCTCCGAAAACAAGTTAAACTTTTGAACTTGATCTTGAAATATTTAGCAAGACTCCCATACTGCATAATAGAATTAAAAGTGCTGTTCCTCCATAGCTAAAGAATGGTAATGACATTCCTGTTGCTGGCATTGAAGATGTTACAACTGCTATATTAATAATAGCTTGAATTCCCACAAGTGAGGTAATTCCTATTGCTAATAAGCTACCAAAAGAGTCTGGTGCTTTCATTGCAATTAATATACCTCTCCAAATGAATAAAGCAAATAAGGCAATGATAATAGTACAACCTATAAATCCTAGTTCTTCTGCAATAATAGCAAAAATGAAGTCATTATGTGGCTCTGGTATGTATAAATATTTCTGCCTACTTTGCCCTAGACCTACTCCAAATAGGCCTCCTGAACCAATAGCATAAAGTCCTTGAATTACTTGCCATCCATCTCCAGTTGGATCTTGCCATGGGTCTAAGAAAGTTGCTAATCTAGCTAAACGGAAATTTCCTTTATCTGTAAAAGTTGCAAGCAAAAACATTCCTGCTGCCGCTAATGATCCTCCTGTAATTCCAATACTTAAAAAATGTCTTAACTTAGTTCCTGCCATAATCATCATAATTGAAACAATAGCAACTATTACAACTGATGCACTTAAGTGGTCTTGCACAAAAAATAGAATTCCAATTGGAAGTATTAGTAGTGCAAAACATGCCATACAACCTTTCCAAAAATATGGTAAATTTTTTTTATATTCTGTTAAGAATCCTGCATAAAATAAAATTAATGCTACTTTTGCAATTTCTGATGGTTGAAAAGGTCCAAAGCCTATGTTTACCCAACGTTTTGCTCCATTTACGCTACGTCCAATACCTGGTATAGCTACTGATATTAGGGCAACAATGGCAACTATATAAGCTATTATATAAAATTTTTGATACTTATGATAGTCTATTTTTGAAATAAAGAACATTAGTGCAACTCCAACTACAGCAAATATAAATTGTTTTTTTACATACTCATAACTATTTCCTTCTATTGAAAGAGAAGATGGCGCACTTGCTGAAAGTACCATAACAATTCCTAGTGACAATAATAAAAGTATAATAATACATAAAACAAAATCAAATGGCTTCTGTGTATTTTGCTTTTGCTGTTTCTTTTTTCCTTTTTTTTGCACTTTTTTCCCTTCCTCTCTTTTCAAAATTTTTTCTTACTTAAATTTTCTTTATATATTTTTATTAATATTTGCTAACTTTCTAAATAACAGTTATATTTTATATAGAAAGTAAGCCTACTACACATACAACTAATGTGATAACACTAAATACAGATACTATTTTATTTTCTTTCCAACCAGACAATTCAAAATGATGATGAAGTGGTGCCATTTTGAAAACTCGATTTCCCGTTCTTTTGAAGTGTGCTACTTGAATCATTACTGATAAAGTTTCTAAAATTGGAATAAGAGCAATAATGACTAATAATAGTGGCATTTTTAAGTATAATGCCATAGCTGCTACTGCCCCACCAAGCATTAAAGAACCTGTATCTCCCATCATTACTTTAGATGGATATAGGTTAAATAATAAAAATCCTAAGCATGCTCCTGATAAGGCACTTCCAAATAAAGTTACTTCTTTACAGTCAAAAATGATAGCAATTACAGTAAGGCAAGTTAAAATAATGGTTGTTACACTACTAGATAGTCCATCAATTCCATCTGTTAAGTTTATAGCATTTGTTGTTGCTAACATAACGAAAATAGCAAATGGAATATAAATCCAAATTGGTAGTGTAATACTCGTTTTTATGAATGGTATGTATATATCTGTTCCTATTTTTAAAACATTTGTTAAATAAACGGTATAACCTACTGCTACAATAAGCAAGCCTATCATTTTCGCTGTTGGGCTTAAGCCTTTGGTATTTTTTAATACTAATTTTTTAAAATCATCTATAAAACCAATTAAACCAAATCCTACAGATACTAATAATAATGGTATGATGTTTTTAGCAATAGCTACTTCTATTCTGTATCTTGTATAATATATATACAGTCCTGAACATATAACTATCATACTTAAAATAATAATGATTCCACCCATAGTTGGTGTACCTTGTTTTTTTAGATGTGATTGTGGTCCATCATCTCTTTCCATTTGTCCTACTTTTCTTTTTCTTAATATAGGAATAACCACAAAGGAAAGAATTGTCGTTAATAAAAATGATAAGAATAATACTTTTACTTGAAATTCCATTTGTTTCTCCTTGTTTTTATTTCATTTGCGTTCCATTGATAATACTATTTACAATGACTCTTTCGTCAAAAGGATATTTAATTCCGTTAATTTCTTGATATGGCTCATGTCCTTTTCCAGCAAGTACTACAATATCCTTTTTATCTGCCATTTTAATAGCTTCACGAATAGCTTCAATTCTATCTACTACTACAATATATTTTCCTTTTGTCTTTTTTATGCCTTCTTCTATTTGTTCTACAATTTTTTGAGGATCTTCTGTTCTTGGATTGTCTGAGGTAATAATGGTAAAGTCTGCTATTCTTCCTGAAATTTCTCCCATAATTGGACGTTTTCCTGGGTCTCTATCTCCTCCACAGCCAAATACAGAAATAACTCTTCCTCTTGTATAGGATTTAACTGCATTTAAGATATTTTCTAAACTTTCTGGTGAATGAGCATAGTCAATCATAATTGTTAAATCTTTTTTATTATTTACTAATTCTGACCTTCCTGGTACACGTACTTCTTCTAATGCTTCTTTCATTTGCTCTGCTGTAACTCCTAATTTTTCTGCTACACAGATAGCAGCTAGTGAGTTATAAACGCTAAATCTACCTGGGATACAGGTTTTCATTCTTTCATTCTTCATTCCAATTTTTACTTTGAAATCTACATACGAATTAGTAATGGTAATGTCTTTTGCAAGTACATTACAGAAATTATCAATTCCATAAGTTGTAATATTGCATTCTGGCACTAATTTTGGTAATTTTGCTACATGGTAATCATCGGCATTTATAAATGCTGTTTTGCACATTTTGAATAATTGTACTTTAGAAGAATAGTAATCTTCCATATCTGGATGTTCTTTTGGACTTATATGGTCTTCTGAAAAATTGGTAAATATACCAATATCAAAATCACATCCTGCTACTCTATGTAATTTTAAACTTTGTGAAGATACTTCCATAACAACTGTATCACAACCTGCTTCTACCATTTGCGCAAAAATAGCTTGTAATTTATTGCTTTCTGGTGTAGTTCTGTCACTATCTTCTAATTTTTTATCTCCAATGTAAGTAGCAATAGTTCCAATTAAACCTACTTTTTTGCCTGCTTTTTCTAAAATTTTCTTAATCATAAAAGTAGTAGTGGTTTTTCCTTTGGTTCCAGTTACTCCAATTAGTTTAAATTTTCTAGATGGATTTTTGTAAAAGTTGCAAGAACAAATAGCTAGTGCATATCTTGTGTCTTTGGCAACAACTACTGTTATTTCTGCTGGAATTTTTTTAATTAAGTCTGTTGTTACTCCTTCTTGCAAAATAACAGCTTTTGCTCCTTGTGAAATTGCCGTTTCTACATAGTCATGCCCATCACTATCAAAGCCTTTAATTGCAACAAATAATCCGCCTTCTTTTATATTTCTTGAGTCTTTATCTAAATGTGTAATTTCTACGTCTAAATTTCCTCTTACTTTTAATCCTTCAATTCCTACTAAAATTTCTTTTAATTGCATAGGATACCTCCTAAATTTCTAATTTCACAAATACATTATATAACTAAAGTTTTTATTTGTAAATTATATTACTAAAAAAAATAATCATTACTGTTTTGTAATGATTATTTTTTATATGCTTGTTATATTTATGTTTTAAATAATATTTTAAACATAAATATTTTAAACAATTTGTTACAACTATTTTTTATTTATTTTTTTAAAATTGCCTTTGCTAGTTGTTTCATTTCCTCTTCGTTTTCTTTGCTCATAGTTGTTTTTATATGAATAATAGGCTCTACGATTGTAATATCTTTCATTTGTTCTAGTATTTCTTGCATATTTTTGGCAGCAGCTGGTGCCCAAGAACCATTTTCAATGATACCTACTGTTCTGTTTTGGAAATTTTTGTGTTTCAAATGTCTTAAGAATTTTTCCATAAAAGGAAATAATCCTGCATCATAAGTAGGACATGCTAAAATCATTTTATCGTAGCGAAAAGCATCTTCTATAACTTCTGCCATATCTTCTCTTGCTAAGTCAGCAAGAATTACTTTTTTTGCTCCTTCTTCTTTTAGAATTTTTTCTAATGTTTCCATGGCTTTTGCAGTGTTTCCATGAATGGAATTATAGGCAACTAATACGCCCTCGTCTTCTGGTTTATAACTGCTCCATACATCATATTTGTTTATATAATATGATAAATTTTCTTTTAAAATTGGTCCATGTAGAGGACATATCATTTGAATATCTAGGGTAGCTGCTTTTTTTAGTAATGCTTGCACTTGCATTCCATATTTTCCTACGATATTAAAGTAATACCTTCTTGCTTCACAAGTCCAATCTTCGTCTGTATCTAGTGTTCCAAACTTTCCAAAGCCATCGGCTGAAAATAATATTTTTTCACTTTGCTCATAAGTTACCATTACTTCTGGCCAATGTACCATTGGAGCCATAAAGAATTGAAGCGTGTGCTTTCCTATATTTAAAGTATCTGCTTCTTTTACTAAAATTTGCTTTCCATCTAAAATTATGTCAAAAAATTGTGGCAACATTTTAAATGTTAACGCATTTCCTACTAATTTCATATTAGGATACTTTTCTACTAATGCCTTAATACTTGCAGAGTGGTCTGGCTCTAAATGTGAAACAACTAAATAATCTACTTCTTTTCCCTCTAGTTCTTCTTCTAAATTATGAAGCCACTCCTCTGTTTTTCTCTTGTCGACTGTATCCATAACAACAATTTTTTCATCTTTTATCACATAAGAGTTATAAGAAACTCCATTTGGAACGACATATTGACTTTCAAATAAATCGATGGTTTTGTCATCTACTCCAATATATTTTATTGCATCTGTTACTTCTATTTTTTCCATAATTACTAATTTTCCTTTCTTGTTCTCCTTGTTTTATAATATAATAAATGTTAAATTTGGTCAAGTTACTTTATTATTTTTTTCTTTGCCATGAAATTTTGTTGAATTAATTCAATATATTTTTAATATTTTATTGAATTAATTCAACAAAAAGAGAAAGTAAATTTTTTCTTACTTTCTCTTTTATCTAATTATCTTTTATTTTTAAGTAATCTAATTCTAATTAAGCAAATTATTGCTAGTATTACCAATATACCAATAGTTAAAAATATTGCTATATTAGAGTTTCCTGTTTGTGGTAATGTACCCTGTTTAATATCTTCTTTATTGTTGTTTGTTCCACCATTTTGATTAGCACTATTGCCATTTACATTTCCAGATGCGTTTTCATTTTGGCCTTCGTTTCCACTTTGATTTCCACTTCCACTTTGTCCTTTATCTCCGCTTTGACTTCCGCTTCCACCTTGGCCTTCATTTCCGCCTTGACTTCCGCTTCCACCTTGGCCTTCGTCTCCGCTTTGGCTTCCATTTCCACCTTGGCCTTCGTCTCCGCCTTGGTTTCCACTTTCTCCTTGATTTTCTGCATCTTTACTTACTATTGTTATTGTAATAGAACTATCTTCAGCAGTTATATCAAATTCTGCATTTGTACCAGAAAAATGAGTTAATTTGATGGTTGTTTCACCTAATTTTGCATCATCTTTTACCTTAAGGGTAATGCTTCCAATATCTTGAGGTGTTTTTACAACTTCACCATCTTCCGTAATTCCTTCTATATAAGCATCTTGATAAAGTGGTGTTTCCCAGTTACTTGTGCCGTTTGTTTCCACATATTCGAAAACAGAAGAATCAAAATCAAGATATGCAGTATATGCACCAATTCCTTTTTCTCCGCTTTCAATAGCAATTTCACTTAATGCAATTGTAACTGTGATATTTTCTCCTTTTTTTACTGTGGAGTTATTTACACTTAAAGATGTTTTAAAGCTATCGGTACTTGCATATACGTTTGTTGTTAATACGAATAATATTGAAATTAGTATTATACAAATTATGTTTTTAGCTTTTATACTATTTTTCATATTTTTTTCTCCTTAATTTCTATTATTTATATTGCATTTTTAATAATATTACTGTTCTTTCTTTTGCTTCAATACAAGTCTTTTCATTAATAATAAATCAGTTACTGTTACTTTTCCGTCTCCATTGATATCTGCTGCCTTTAATTCTTCTTCTGTTAAAATCCATTCTTGTTTTAAACCTGCTACTAAATGTCTCTTTAATGCTAAAAGGTCAGTTGAATCAATTTTTCCATCTTTATTAGTATCTCCTACAACGTCTTCACTTGGTTTTTCTTCTTGTTTTTCTTCAATCCAGTTTACTGTTGCTATTGCTTCACCTTCGTTTCCAGCTTCATCTTTAAACTTAAATGTAAAGCTTCCGTTTTCTGTGAAGGTATATTCTCTGTTCATACTATTATTAGTAATAATGATAGATTCACTTTCGTCTACTAAACTTGCAGTAACTGGTTCATTTGTAGTTGTATCTATACTATATTTTATTGTTGCTGTTGGAGCATCTTTATCAATCCAATCTACTTTTGCTGTGTGCTCTTTTACTTCTACATCATCTTTATCAGAAGGATCTTTATATTTGAATACAAACTCTCCATTATTTTCAAACTTGTATTCTTTTACAGCGTTATCGTTTACCATTTTAACATCTAGTTTTTCACCTTCATTATTGATGATATATGGATTAATTGTTGCTACTACGTCTTTATTTGTTAGTTTTGTAATGTCATAAGATATATCGCTTGCAATAATGTTGTTGTCCTCCAAATAATCTGCTTTTATACTTTTATATGCTATGTTGCTTGCTTTATCTAAAAGTTTGAACTCATAATTTCCGCTTTCTTCAAATGTATATTCTAAAGGATTTGTTCTTACTTGTTGTAATTTTCTTAATGTTTCTTTTTCGTTTTCGCTTAATTCTACACTAACACCATTTTCATCAAGGAATTCTTCCTTAGTTATTTCTCCATTTGTTAATGTTGTAACATAAGTATCAACTGTTGGAACTTTTCCTGTTGTGTTTGTATATGTAGTTTTTAAGATATTTCCATCTGCATCTAATTCTGTTACTTTATATACATTGCCTGAAGAATCTAAATAAGCAATATTTGATACTTTATTGTCTTTTACTTGAATGTAATTGATTTTGTTATTATCTTTGTCTAATAAATATACGTCTTCACTAATGCTGTCTAATAAAATACGTAATTTTTTGTCTCCGTCTAGTTTATAATTTACATCTGCTGTTGGAGCACTTTTGTCAATCCAATCTACTTTTGCTGTTGCTGAACCTTTATTTCCATTTTTGTCTTCAAATTCAAATGTAAATTCTCCGTTTTCTGTGAATACGTAAGTGTCGTGTCCGTCATTATTAGTTATAATAATTTCAGTACTTGGATCATCAAGTCTTGCAATTACATAATCGCTTGTTGGTTCTTGTGTACTATAATAAATTCCTGCTGTTGGTTTGCTTCTATCTATTTTTGTTACATCTTCAAATAGATTTACCATTGCAATTGAAGCAAACATATTATATGTTCCTATATCTAATTTTATATATTGTGCTTGAATGCTTTCATTGAAGTCAATCTTTTGCCATTCACCATAATTTGTACAGTTTTCTATTCTTCCTGCTTCTGTCCAATCTTCTCCATTCATACTAACATATACTACTACGTCTTTAATATCATCTGGATCATTTACTTTATATTTTTGTTGTATAAATTCTACTGCTGAAACATATTTTGGTTCATTTAATTTTATTGTATAGAATGGTTTTGTGTTTTCTGTTATAACATTATATCTAAAGTCTGTATGCCATATTGTATGAATATTTCCGTCAATTGCATTTGGAGCATAATATGGTCTCTTGCCGTCTACTGATTGACTTAAGTATTCATGAACTTCTAAGTCGGAAATTCTAATATATTTTCTTGTATCTGGTTGATTGTCCTCTGTAAATGTATATACTTCTGATGCTGAACTTGCAAGTTTTGTTCCTGTTGCTCCTTGTCTTACTTGCACTGTTTTGTTTCCTGTTAGGTCTGGTGAAGCTACATTATAAGAAGTCCATTGGTCATTTTCTGTATAACGCCAATGTGTATCTGTGTTAACTCCTACTATGCGGTTTTCTAAATCATTTGCATAAAGGTTTTCTAATGGTTGTTGTCCTTCAATATCAATTTTATATACGTTACTCTCTGAATAATCTGTTCCAACGATATGAATATAAATATCATTTTCTGCTGTTATGCTTTCTATTTCTTCCTCAGTTAATTGCCATTTATGTGGCTTATCTGCATCAAAAGATACTTCTTTCCAAGTTTGTTTTCCGTCTAAACTGTAGTCCCAACGAACTCCAGTGTTATCATAACGACTAGAAAGTACAATTTTATTTGCGTCTAATCCGTCAAATGAGAAACTAGCAAGTGCTGTATCTGTTTGACCAAGTAAGAAAGTAGCTACTGTTCTTGTAATACTTGGTTGTAATACTACATCTGTTGAATCGTAAGTTTTTCCTTCATTTAATAATTTGGTTTCTAAAAGTGTAAATTGGAATGAATATTCTACACTTGTTATTTTTTCTGAAATTTGGTCTAATAGGTTTTTCATTGGTAGTGGGAATGGCATTAGTGCCTCTCCTAAGTCTTCTGCTAATTTGTAATAATCGGCTTCTGTTTTAGCGCTATTTGCTTTATAGCTATTAATTAAACCCCACCATGCATCAAGGTTAATTTTTTGTACTTTTAATGCTTCTCTATAAATTTGTTCTTGTTTTACTGGATCTCCTTCATATAAGTTTGCTGTCATCATAATTTTTTCTGCTTTTTCATAGTTTGCATTATCATTCATTGCTTCTTGTGCTAAAACAATATATGTTGCAGCATAACCATTAACATAGCTATCATTTCCCCAGCCTAGAGGCATTCTAATTGCTAATCTTTCGGTTTTTCCAGATTGTGCCCAGCCAGAAACGTCGTTATCTATTGTCCAGTATCCTTTACCGTCTTCTGTTTTTCTATAGTAAATAAGTGCTGCGTGTCCCGGTTGACCAATAACAGATGCTGGTGTACCATGAGCTGCTCTAATGTGTGTACCTAATTTTGAAATACCACCACAAACAGCTCCTGTTTCTTCTATATCATTTCTCATACTCATCCATGCTTTATATACATGGTCATTTTCTGTACTATATGTTACATGATATACAGAAAAGATTCCTTCAAATAATTTATCCCAATGGTCTTTTAATTTTTCATCATGGAAAATTGGGTTTTCAAAGTTTGGCCATATATATGCAATATATGTATGTGGTTGTAAATATTTTTCTTCTTGACCTGGATTAGCATCTATTCTTTTTTGTGTATATTCATTGAACCAAATAAGTTCTTCGTCGTCTGTAATGTTATTCATAACATAACGCATTTCTTCTACAGTTAATGCTTCAAACCATGGTGTATGGTCTTGTACTGGCGAACCATCCTCTTTTAGTCTTGGAGTAATTGTTCCATCTTCACTTACATTTCTAGCTACTATAAATTTTCCATTATCATATAAATATTTATAGATTTCATAACGTTTTACTGAATCAGATCTGTTGCTTGGATGGTCTATTTGAGCCCAGTAACCAACTTTTGTTGCGTGTGTTAAAGAAAGAGAAATTGCCATTTTTTTATAGACTTCACCTTTTGTAAGCTCTGGATACCATTTATTATTGGTTGGAGTGGTATCTTCGAAGTCTTTTTTATATGTACTGTAAAGTCTAGAAAGTTCTTTGATTGAATTATAATAACTTCCTCCGTCAGGTTCTCCTCCTAATACATATAAACGAAGATTTTCTACGTCTTGCATTAACCATTTTACTGCTTCCATATAGTCTGCATTTTGATTGACAATGGCTTGTAAAAGATTGTATCCTATATTGTTTACTAAAGTTCTTTGTAATAATAGTAATTCATTTTCTCCTGTTATCTGTTCTTCTAACGTTTTATCTTTAAGAATTGCATCGTATTCTTGTACTTTTTTAAAGAAATCTACATTTTCTGGTTGTGTTTCGTCATATCCTTCTTTATATAATTTTGCGTCTGCATAAACAGCATGATCTGACGCATTGTTGCCATTATTGTAACAGTATAGTTTTAAATAATTAGCATCTTTAATATCTATTTTTACGAATACGGCATCATCTGTTCCTTTTAGTACTTTTGGGGTCTCTTCTGTTTTTAAAGTCCAATTCGTTCCATCTACTGATGTGTAGATAGAAAATTTTACACCATTTCCATTCGCTTGACGACTTTCATCTACACCAACATAGGCACTAAAATAATCATAGTCATAATTACTAATATTGTAGATTAGTGTTGATGTAGCATGGGCTGATATACCCTTTAAAAAGTGGGTTTTCTCTCCTTTTAGCAATAAGGTAATTAGTCCATTGTTGTATTGTGTTTCTAAGTTACTATCTAATGTAATACTTCCCCACTCTACTTTTGATTGTTGTGTATCATACGCTATATCTGATAGATATTCGCACATATCATTATCTCTTGATAAATAATAAACAGCTTCTTTATTTTCCATTTTTTTAGGTTGATTTTGCTTTAATATTCCTAAATTTTCTACTGTACTTTTAAGTGATAAAAATAATATTAAGAATAAAATAAGACTACTCATTGCTATGAATAGTAAGTTTCCTGTTTTATTTTTGATATTCTTTTTCACTAAAACTCCCCCCTTTTTTTCATATTTGACATATATATTATAACATATTTTTCTTGTTCTGTAAATATTTTCAGGAATTATTTTATATATTTTATGTTACTTTTTGCTTTTTTCTTGTAAGATTGTAAAAAGAGACAAATCGTTGATTTATCTCTTTTTGGTATTTTTTACTTATTATACCTTAACATCCATATTAAATAAAGCCCCTTATGGAGCTTTACCTAATAAATTATGTTTAATGATAGCATCTGACAAATAAATTTCATCTTCCATTCTTTGTAATAATGTTTGCAATTCTTCAGTTTCTTCTATTTCTTCCAGAGTCTGTCTAGCATAGTATTTGCCGTGAAGATAATAGTTTTGACTTGTGATATATCCTAATCCTTTAATAAATGCTTCGTCTTTATTAGAAAAAATACTTTTTCCTAAAGAAAATTTATCTTCTATTCCTAATAAATCTAAAATTGTTGGTTTTATATCAATTTTAGATAATGTCCTTTCTATTACTTCTTGCTGTGTTACTCCAGGTATTTTCATTCCAAATGGGACATGTACTTCTTTTGTTGTGTTTTCGAATTCTGTGTAAATCATTCCATTGTCTTCGTATAATTTTTTAATATCATTTATATTACTATTTCCTGCTCCATGGTCTCCATATACTACAATGATGCTATTTTCTAGTAATCCTGTTTCTTGTAGTTCTTCTATAAATTTACCAAATGCATAATCTACAAAATTACAAGATAGTAAATAACGCCCAAATGTTTCATCTTCATAGTCTTGCACATCTTCTTCTGTAATGGTTAATTTTTCTTCTAAATTTGAAATTCCTGTTAAATAGAATGGAATGTGCGTGGTTACACTAACTAATGTAGTACAAAATTTGCCTTGGTATAAATTCATTTTTTTCACAGCTTCGTGCAAAAAGCCTTCATCTGAATAGAATTCTCCTGCATATTCAATGTTTGGAAATTGGTTTATATCATGATATTCGTCTATATGATAGCCTGTTTTATATACTTCTTCTCTATTCCAAAAAGTACTGGTATTTGGATGCATAAAAGAAGTATAATAGTCATTTTCTCTTAAGGTTGTGTAAATATCAAACCAAGTATTATTATAATATTTTTGGAATACATAACCATTTACTAACGGATACAAAGAATTTTCCATTTCAAATTCTGAGTCTGCTGTGGTTCCAAGACCTTGATTATACATATCTTTGGCATAAATATTTTCTCTAAAAAATTGGTTTAGGTTTGGCATAATTTCTTTGCCATTTACCTTTTTTCCAATAATGTATTCATTTAGACTTTCTAGTTGCAAAATAATTACATTACTATCTTTTGCAATTCCTGTATATGGCGTGTTTTCTACTTTTTCCTGTTGCAATTTTTCGTAGATATTTTTTAATTTTTCTTCATCTAGTTTATCCTTGCCTAATAAACTTGTTACATAGTCCTTTGCATCTTCATAATGATAATAGTAAATAGAGCCATCTTGCACCATAAGCGATTTATTATATGTTTTTGCAATATAAATTCCATCTATGTCTTTTGTTACAAGGCGGATATTCAAAAACAAAATTAGAACAATACAAGCAAATTTTAATGCTTTATTTTTGTAAACAGAAGGTTTGCTTTTTCGATAGATAATAATGCTAAAAATAAGCAATATTAGATTATCTACCCACAATATGGCTATGTTACTTATATTTATCATAGTAAGCACACCACTTCCTATTTCTTTAGCATATTTTAAATTTTCTATTTGGTAGAAGGATAAGAAGTTTGTAGAATAATGGTAATATAAGAAATCGGCATATAAAATTAGTGTAACTATTGCATACACAACGTTTAAATACCATATAGCAAATTTATCTTTATGATTTATAATTGGGCACATAATTAACATGCTTGCTGTTAAAATATAAAAGATTATTTCAGTTTTTATTTCTAATTGTAATACATAGTTTATAAAAATTCCTTTATAAATAAGAAAGATGATTCCTATAAAAAAGAATATATTATTTTTTAATATTTGAGTTATTTTTTCCTTTACTTGCTCCATTTTTTCTCCATTTTTCGATTTTTTTGTATTATAGCATAAGAATAGCTATTTGAGAAGTGTCCTTGTAATTGTTTTATTTTATTGTGAAAAAATGTGATAATGTCTCAACATTTATTCTTATTATGATATTCAAAATGAAATTTAATACAAAAAATTTAAAAGCGCGAAAAATGTAGAAAAATAACAAATTTTCTATAAAAAAAAGAGAATTTGTATAAAAATATAATATTAAGAAATAATAATAACAAATACAAATGTATTTCAAAAAAATAAAAAAGAAAGGAAAAAAAATTATGAAACATTTTAAAAAAATAACTTTATTTTTTATGGCAGCAATTTTAGGACTAATTTTAAGTTCTAATTTTAGTTATGCTGCAACTGCTTCTGCAAATAATGAAGCTACTTTAAGAGAAGCAATTAATGGTGCTACTGAAGCAACTGTTATTGAGCTTCAAAATGATATTTCTTTAACAAGTCCTATTGAAATAACAGATAAGACAATTACTATTAACGGAAATGGACATACTATTACAAAGGACGCTACTACTTGGAATGATAATGGTCCAAATGGTAGTTTATTAACAGCTGGTGCAGGTGCAAAACTTACTTTAAATAATCTTAGTTTAACAAATAGCCATAAATATGGTGTTCAATCTTATAACGGAGGTTATGTTGTATTAAATCAAGTAAAAGCTATGAATAACGGATTTGGTGGTGTTCTAGCTAATGGTGGTACTATTGAAGTTATAGACTTATATTTAGGACACAATGGACAAGCAGATTCTAATAATGGTATTGAAATTTCACAAGGTCAAGCAGTTGCTGAAGAAAATAAATCAACTGTAAAAATGAATGGTAAAATTTCTTCTAACCAAACAACTAATGTTGTTTATGTAGATATGCCAGAAGATTCTCATGGTTTTGATATTGTAAATGACGAAAACAGTGAAAATAAAATATTCGTAAGTGGTAATCAATTAGTTGTAACTGACCCTCAAAATAATATTTTATATTCAAGCAATGAAATTGAAAATATTGGCAATAATGTTGAAGCAGAATCTTACATTGAAAATATGGTTGTAACGCTTCATATAAACGACAAAACTGTTAATATGAGCGTAATATATGGTCGTGTTATTACTAAAGAGCAAGTAGAACAAAAAGCTGATTTAGCTAATTTAGGCCTTGAAAACTACACTATCGCTGGTTTTTATAGTGATGC
Organism: uncultured Clostridia bacterium; assembly: GCA_947627755.1. Classification (GTDB taxonomy): domain Bacteria; phylum Bacillota; class Clostridia; order TANB77; family CAG-508; genus UMGS1663. The sequence continues at coordinate 17,519 of CANQXD010000010.1, forward strand.
AGAGTATAAAAACGAATTTGATTTTTCAAAAGGAATTATAACAAATACAGATATTTATTTAAAACTTGCTGAAAAACCTACTGTAGCACCAGAGAAGGATAATACACCAAAAACAGGAATTGTTGATTTTAGTTTAGTTGCTATGTTTATTTTTGCTACTTCTAGCATTTCACTTGTTGCATTAAGAAGAAAAGAAAAATAACATTGTGCCTAATAATGTATTAAGAAGCCTACAGGAAAATTTAATTTTCATTATGTGGGCTTTTACATACTAACTTTAAAATAACTATCAAATTACTAAAAACTTTATTATATTCACCATTGTATATAAAATTTTAAATATGATATAGGAGAAATATGAAGAAAAAAAATTTTAAAAAAGTGGCTATTGCTATTATTTATATAATAGCAGCTATGTTAATGGTTGGTTCCTTGTTTTATCTTATTCAATATTACAATGCCCTTCATAATGCAAAAAAGCAAACAGATTTATTAAATGAAGTTTCATTGGAAGAAAATATAATTGAATCAGAAAATATTGCAAGTGAAAATTCAGAAAATTTTACTAAGCAAAATACAGAGCGAATGTTAAAATTAGCGGAATTACAAAAAGAAAATTCCGACATTATTGGTTGGCTTGAAATTGAAGGCACCAATATCAATTACCCTGTTTTACAAGGTTCGGATAATGATTTTTATATGGATCATGATTACCAAAAAAAGAATACTATGGTTGGTTCTATTTTTTTAGATAAAGATTATGAGTGGGAGCCTGCTAGTAGTAATTTATTGATTTATGGTCATAATATTAAAAATGGTACTATGTTTCAAAATTTATTAAATTATAGAGAAAAAAGTTATTATGAAGAGCATTCTACTATTCGTTTTACTACAAGTAAAGAAGATGTATATTATGAAATTATTGCTGCATTTCCTTCAAGAGTTTACAACAAGTCTGATAAAAATGTATTTCGCTATTATAGCTTTATTAATGCTCAAAATGAAAATGAATATAACGAATTTGTAGAAAATGCCAAAAAAGCCTCTTTATATGATACTGGAAAAACAGCTATATATGGAGAGCAATTAATGACATTATCTACTTGTGCTTATCACGTAACTGACGGAAGGTTTGCTGTTGTTGCAAAGAAAGCCTCTGTTGTAAAACCTTAATGGCTTCCTAGAGTAAAAAAATATAAAGAAGGGGTGTCCCCAGCGTTCCAAAATGGAACGAAAAGGGGCGTCCCTACTGTTCTTTTTACCAATCTACGTACACATTACTTCCTTCTTTTACTTTTACACTTGGTTTTGGTGTTTGCTCTTTTACTATAGTGTTTTCCTTATCTACGTTTTCTTGTTGTTCTTCTGGTAATACCATTTTTAGATTATTTTCTTTTAATATGTTTTCTGCTTCTTTCAAAGTTTTTCCCTCAATATTTGGCACTTCAATTTCATTTACTTGCTCTTCTTGTACCTCTGCATCTTTTATAACTTCTAAATATGGCAAAACTTCTCCAAAAATTTGCGCTCCTATTGGAGCTGCAACACCACCTCCTTGGTGTCCTCCTTCTCCTGTTGGGTTATAAAGAGTTATTAAAACTGCTACACTTGGGTCTGAAATCGGAGCTACTCCTATGAAGGAGGTAACGTATTTGCCTGTGTTAACACCATCCTCGGAGGTTCCTGTTTTGCCTCCAATACGATAGCCTTTTACTTGCGAATTTTTTCCAGTTCCTTCTGCTACTACTGATTCCATCATACTTAATACATTTTTTGATGTTTCTTCTGAAATAACACGTTCTTTGTTAATTACTTCTATTTCTTTTCTTTCTTTGGTTTGACTATCTATAGTGGCTTTTACAATTCTTGGCTGAACATAAATTCCGCCTCTTGCTATGGTTGATACCATAGTTATCATTTGAATTGGAGTTACCTCGAATCTTTGACCAAAGGCAATTGTTCCAAGTTCTACTGGTCCCACTTTTTCTTCTTTTAAGAAAATACTTCCTGCTTCTCCTGGTAAATCTACCCCTGTTTTTCTTAAGAAACCAAATTTATTTAAATATTGATAATATTTAGATACTCCTAATTTTTGTCCTAAACCAATAAATACAGGGTTGCAAGAATTCATAAGTGCTTGCCTTAAAGATTCTGATCCATGAGGCCTATAATACCTCCAGCATTTCATACGCACACCTGCTACTTCAATAGAACCTATGCAACAAAATTCTCCTGCTTTATCCACTTCTGCTATTTTTTCTTCTAACGCGGCCGATGCTGTTACTAATTTAAAAGTAGAACCTGGCTCATAAGTATCTGAAATTGCTTTGTTTCTCCACATTGCCTGCAGATTTTTTGTTTTTTCTGCCTGTGGTAAACTATCCCAAATATTTTTTAATTCTTCTGTATTAGGAGAATATGGATCATTTAAATTGTAATTAGGATATCCGGCTAGTGCCAAAATGTCACCATTTTTAGGATTCATTATAATTATATTTCCACCATCAGTACATGCATTATCAATGCATGCTTCTTTTAAATATTTTTCTGCAATTCCTTGAATAGTACTATCTATAGTTAATATTAAATCATCTCCATCAATTGCTTCTACATATTCCTCTGAAGTATTGCCAATATCGCCTCCTTTGGCATCCCTTAACTTTATAATTTTTCCTTTGCTTCCCTTTAAAGTTTCGTCATATAATGCCTCTATGCCGTCTAGTCCTTGATTGTCTGTTCCACAAAAGCCAATAATTTGAGAGGCTAAATTGTTAAATGGATAGTATCTTTTGGTATCTTCGTCGATATTTATACCACTTTTAATATTGTTGTTTTGCATCCAAATTCTAAGCTCATCTGCTTTTTCTTTATCTACTTTTTTTACAATGGTTTCAATTGAGCTTCTTTTACTTACTTTTTTTAGTACAGTTTCATAATCTAATGAAAAAATATTAGCTAATGCTGTTGCGATTTTTTCTCTATCTTCTTTAGCAATATTAGTAGGAGTTACGCTAACTGTTTCTACAGTAGAGCTTACAGCTAAAATTGTTTTCCCTGTGCTATCATAAATGGTCCCTCTTTTTGGATTAATGCTTCTATCTAAAGTTTGTTGGATGTATGCCATTGACTGGAGTTCACTACCTTGTACAAATTGAATAAAGCCAATTCTCCCTGTTAGTGCAAATAAAAGAGATAATGCGATAATCATTTCCCATTTCATTCTTTTTTTCTTTGACAGAGTTCCAATTGGCTCGTTTATGTTCTTATTTTTCTTATTTAATTTATTAAAATTGATTGTTTTTTTATTTTTTAATTTTCGAATTTCTTTTTCTGTATCTTGCTTTTTTAATTTTTTTTCTATTTTTGTTTTTATTTTTTGGCGTTCTGTTTTTTTTCTTTTTCCTTTTGTATCTCTTTGTGTTTCTATATTAGTCTTTATGTTTTTTCTATTGTTTTTTGCCTCTGTATAATTATTTATACGTGTTTTTTTATTTTGCATTTCTATGTTAGAATTTTTTTTCTTGTTTCCTTCATTCATCACTTTTCTTCTTCACATCCTTACGTTTTCTTATTTTAAGAATATGAAAGAATATGCGAATTAATGACAAGTTTAAAATGCATAAAAAGAAAAATACCTCTTAAAATATAAGAGATATAGTTCTTTTTCATATTTATTCTTCTATTACATTTTGTAGAGTATTTAGTAATTTTTGAATATTTTCTTTTTTTGAGAAAGTTCCATTTACTAAACTTTTTAAATCTACTTTAAAAGTATAAATTTTTTCATACAATTCTTCTTTATTTGTTTTATTGGTATCTTTCCAACTTTCCTTTGCATAACCTATGTATTCAATAAAGTTATTTTTATTACCATTAAACGGAATTAAGAAAATATTATATGTTTTCTTTTTCTTCGTTTTTGCTACATATTCGCCGTAAATTACTTGTTTTTCAATAGATGCAGTATTTGGAAGTTTATCGGCTCTTCTTGGTTCTTTTATATATGCATATTTATAATATTTTGCATCTAAAATATAGATAGCATCTTTTTGCTTTAATATAGCATCTTCTCTTAAATAAGAAGATTTAAATGGTTCATTTTCTCCCTTTATATACCAATTTGCATAAGGATAATATTCTTCCAAATTTTCTTCATTTCCAAAATTATCGTAAATTAGATTTTCAAAAACCACCTGAAATTTACTTTCATGTATGCTAAACATATCATAACTCGTTTTTTCATCAGAAAGCCATTCTAGCATTTGTATCATATTCATTAATAATTCTTTTTTTGAATCTAAAAAAGATTTTGTATATTCTACTCTAAGAATAGCAAGCATTTCTTCTATTTTTATATTGATACTTGGTGCTTCTACACTGTTTTCATTGATATTGCATAAAAACCAAAATGCTTGAACTGCCACATAAACACAATATTTATGAATAAGTGTAATGATATTGGTTTCATTTGTAATGGCTTGTTTTGTAATGAATTTATTGTAGATAATGTTTAAATCGTTGTCTATTAAACATTCATTGTTCTTTATAGTTTTTTTCCAGTTAATTTTTCCATTATTTTTCTTTGTATAAATAATTTCTTGCTCTATATAATATCCTTTTTGAATATAGTTGTTAATAATCCATATATATGTATCAATAGGACATACTTTTTCTTTTGCTTTATTATTACTATATACCTCTGAAATATTTGCTTTATATATGGCTTTTAATAAATTTTTTATATCATTTTTTAATTGTTTTTCACTTATTGTGGCATACTCGTCTTTTGTATAATAATTTACTGGAAATATAAAATGAAATTTTTGATTGTTATTTTTTTCTATTTTTAGTCCTATATATGGTGGCTCTTCATTGTTTATTTTTGGAAATTCACAATACTTTTCTTTTAATTTGATTGTTTCCATTTCTTTATTCCTTTCCTGTTTTACTTAAAGAGACACATTTTATTCTTCTGATTCTTCTAACGTTTCGTTTTCATCATCTATAGTATCTTCTACTTTTTCAAATATTTCATTTGCAAATATTTTCAAACCTTTTTCTTTATAGGTATTTATTAGTTTTTCAAATGTACTTATTTCTTGTTCTCCTATTTTTAAGTTAAATAAACTACTTCTGTCTGTTTTTGTTACATCGTTCCATAAATATAATAATACTTTTTGTGCAAATTCATCAGCACTTTTAAGTTCTTCTAGTGTTACGAAGTAAGGACCTATTAATTTATCTTCACTATTCATACCTCTATTTAGTTTAGGTATAGCTATATTTATACTTTCTACAAATTCTTGCCATGTTACTTCTTTATTGCTACTATTTTCTGGCAATGGAATATTCTGTTTGAATAATTCTGAGTTTTTGGCTGAAAAATCTATTGGTACATATTTTAAATTCCATCTTCTTTTAAATGCTGTGTCTAAAATAAATACATTTTGATCACTTGTATTCATAGTTGCATAAATTGATAAGTTGTTAGGAATATAAATTTTTTCTCCTTCTACTAATTTTTCACGATTTACGCCTTCTTTTATTAACCAATCGTATATATCTTGGTTTGTAATTGGGTATTCACTATCTCCAACTCTACAGCCAGCTTTATCCCCTTTTTGCTCTTTTCTTCTATCTAACAGTTGAAAAATATCTCCAAAAATTGCAGAAGCACTTCCTCTATTAATTTCTTCTATAATAAGGATATATTCACTTTTTTCATCGTTTAATGCCTTTTTTAATATTCTTGTAAAAGGTCCTGCTTTGAATTCATATTGTACACTTTTGTTACCATTTTTTTCTTTTACAGTTGGCAAAATTTGCCCAATAAAGTCTGAATAGCTATATTCTGGATGGAATAAAATTCTTTCTACATTTTTTTCTGCATCTTTTTCTTTCAATTTTCCTTCTACAATTTTTTGGACTAAATAGCTTTTTCCACAACCAGGAACTCCATAAAATATAATATTTTTTCCTGTTTGTTGTTTTAGTATATCGTTAAAAATTTCTTTCTGTTTTTCTCCTAAGGATGATGTTTTTTCTAATTTATTTACTTCTTCTTTTGTTGATTTTTGTTCTTTTTCATTATTTTCATTACTTTTACTATCATTATTTTGTTTATTATTTTCCTTTGTTTTATTATAGATTACTTCATTAATTTCTGCGAAATTTACTTCTTTGCCTTCTTTTTGAATATCTTTGTCTATTGCTTTGTCTATTGCTATTTGCTTAATTTTTTCACATAATTCCTGATATACTGTATATTCTTTATTGGCCTTATTTTTCAGTTTCTTTTTATCAATAAATTCTAGAATTGCGTTATTTATGATAGCATATTCGTTTGGATGTAAATAGCATAAAATTTCACTTTTAAATCCTATCTGTAAGCCACTTACCTTAAAGTTATTCCATCTATCTTTAATATCTTCTTCACCATATAAGAATTTGACTAATTCAGTTCTTAACTTTTCAATTCCTATTGACTCTTCAGCAGTATTTACATTATGTCCGTTACGTGGATCGGTTGCAAAAAATTTTTTTAATTCATCTTTTAATTGTGTTACATTCATATTTTCTATATTTTCTTTAGTCCATATTTTTTGATATATTCTTACTCTTACTTTTACTTCACATTCTTCCCTTTCTTTAAAGTTTGTTTTCATTAGTTTTTCAATTTTTAAATTTTCTATTTCGTCTAATGTTAATTTAGATAATTTGTTTATTTCTTCCGTTGATTCAGATAATTCTTGTTCCATTTTATATGTCCTCCTCATATTATTTTTTAGTATTATATAACAAATTAGTATTGTATGTAAACTAATTTATATCATTTTCTTTTATATCATAGTTTGAGGCATAAAAAAACGACTCTTATGAATTTATTTCATAAAAATCGTTTATTGTATGAATTTTAAAATTCCTTGCCAAATTTGTTGCCATAAACTTTGTTGTTCTTCTATAATAACCTCCTCTGTTGGTGTTTCAATATAATCTTTTTTTGGCAAACTAATATATATTTTTTGGCTATTATCTAGCTTTTGCATACCCAATAATTCTTTTGCAGATTGCTCTACACTATTTAAATTTAAACTTTTTTCAATATTAACCTTTAATTGTTCATTTTCCTTTTCAATTGTACTTAAGGTTTTCTTTTTAGCTTCTTTTTCATTAAAGTTTTCTGTAATTAGTGAGCTTTGATAACTAATGGCAAATAAAATCATAAAACTAATTGCAAGATATAACACTAATTTTCTTTTCGCTTGATTTTTCTTTTTTACTCCTACTTTTACATTCTTTCCAGTAGAAGATTTTTTCTTTTTATAAGGATTTTTCTTTGGTGTATATTCCGGTTGTAATTTTCTTGGGCTAGTTTCATATTGATATGCCATAGTTTTTTACTCACCTCTTTTCGTTTGTTTTTTCTTGTAAGCCTGTGCTAATTGCTATTTTTTTCAAATATTCTTAGTTTTGCACTTTTACTTCTTGAATTTTCTGCTTGTTCTTGTTCTGATGCTATAATTGGTTTTTTATTTATTATTTTTCCTTCGGAATGATAGCCACAAATGCAATATGGTAAGTCTTTTGGGCAAGTGCACTTACCTTGCGCGTCTAAATAAGCTTGTTTTACTGCTCTATCTTCTAAAGAGTGAAAGGTTATAATGCATAGTCTTCCGCCTTCTTTTAAACATGAAATACATTGTTTTACTGTTTCTTTTAATGGCTCTATTTCATTATTTACTTCTATACGAATGGCTTGAAAAGTTCTTTTTGCTGGATGTCCATCTTTTTGTTTTGAAAGTGGAATTGATTTTTTTATGATTTCTACTAATTGCATTGTTGTTTGAATTGGCTCTATTTGCCTTTGTTTTACAATATTTCTTGCAATTGTTTTTGCAAATCTTTCTTCCCCATATTCTTCTATTATTGTTGCTAGTTTTTCTTCTGGATACTGGTTTATTACTTCTTTTGCTGTCAAAGTTTGTGTTTTATCCATACGCATATCTAGCATAGTATCTGCCATATAACTAAAGCCTCTTTCTCTTTCGTCTAATTGATAGGAAGATACACCTAGGTCTAGCAATATTCCATCAACTTGTTCTATTTGAAGGTCGTTTAATATTTTTCTTATGTCATCATGATTTCCATGTATATAAGTTACATTTTTATATTGTTTTAGCTTTTCTTTGGCTGCTTTTAATGCTTCTTCGTCACGGTCTATGCCAATTAGCCTTCCCTTTTCTGATAATTGTTTTACAATTTCACTACTATGTCCTGCCCCACCTAAAGTTCCATCTACATATATGCCATCTTTTTTTATTTTTAATGCTTCAATACATTCTTCTAATAATACAGGTTTATGCTTAAATTCCACTAATTTTAACCCTCTATTTTTATAATTTATTTTCGGTAATTTTTAATTTGCAGTGTGAAAAATTTTTTAGCTATAAAATATGTTACAGTAGCACAATCAGTTGGTATTTTAAAAATACCAACTGTTTATGCTACTTTCTTCTTTGGTTTTGCTTTTTTATTTTCTTCAGTTTGTTTTAGGTCTTTCGTAAATTAAATTTTTTACTTTTTAAATTTCTTTTGTTTTTTCTTTTTAATGTATTTTTTTATTTTGTCTTTCGTAAATTTAATTTACTCTTTAGTAACTATTAAAATTTTATCTTTTGTATCTTTTTAATTTTTCTTTTGTATAATTTAATCTTTTGTAATACTTAAAATTTTATCTTTTGTGTTTTTAGGTTTTATCCTTTGTATTTTATATAAACTTTTGCAAGTTATATACCAAGCATTGTCATATTTTCTGCAATTTCGTCAGCAGAAATATTTTCATCGCTATTATATGCTTTCCATTTTTCTCTGTTCCATATTTCTAGTCTTGTTCCTACTCCTATAATAACAACATCTTTTTCCATATTTGCATATTCACGTAAGTTACTAGATATTAAGAATCTTCCTTGTTTATCTATTTCACATTCCATTGCGCCAGATAGGAAAAATCTTACAAAGTCTCTCGCATTTTTATTCGTAAGTGGAAGTGTTTTTAATTTTTCCTCAAAGTTTGTCCATTCATTTTGGGAAAACCCAAATAAACATCCATCTAATCCTTTGGTTATGATGAACTTTTCTCCCATGTCATCTCTTAATTTTGCAGGCATAATTAATCTGCCTTTTACATCTAGAGAATGCTCATATTCACCGATTAGCACTTTGATTCACCTCCTGTGCATTTTATTCCACTTTGTTCCACTTCGCTCCACTTTTATTAAATTTTAATATAAGAACAAAAAAAAAGCAATACTTTTTTTAAAATTTTTTTAAGTATTGCTTTTTTTTATTTAATTTCTTTTGCTTTTACTACTAATCTTTGTGTTCCATAATTGGTACAAGTTATTAATGTAACTTCTCTTCTACCGTTTGTTAATTGGCTCGTGCAAGAAGTATCTGTTGGATTTACTACATATTTGTTATAAACAGAATATTTTACTACTTTTCCATCTACTCCTTCAAGCTCTATAATATCGTCGTTTACTATTTCAGATAAACGTCCAAACATTGTTTTATTTTTATAATTATGTCCTACAATACAATAATTTCCTACTTCATTAGGACCTTTTCCCCAATATTTATTTACTGATCTTTTTAGAAGCTCCTCTGATGTTTCTGAAAATACAGGATAGTCTATTCCTAAACGTGGAATTCGAAGGAAAGCTTCAATATTATATGTAACATTATTTATAGTATATTCTAAGTTAGCAGGTGGTTCATCTAATACTACATAATCTTCGGGTTCTTCATTATCTTCCAATGCTACTACGATAATATCATCTACTTTTTTTATGGTAGTATCTACAGTAGTGTTTTCTGTTTCTTTTTGTTTTGCTAACCCTGCTAATATTTCTTGAGATACTTCCTCGCTTTTAGTTCTATCGTATTCTGCATAAATATAATAAGAAAATAATAAACATGCTAAAAATACGCAGCAAAAAAATTGTAATTTATACAATTTCTTTTTTCTACGTAATTCTGGTGTTACATATATTTTTTCTGTAACCAAAATTTGATTCATGCAATGTTTTCCTTTCTTATTAGGATAATTCTATTATAACATATTTTTCGGTTTTTGCAATGCTTCTTGCTAATTTTAATAAAGGAAATTTTTACAATTCATTCGCAATTTGTGCAAATTGTTCTAAGCTTAATGTTTCCCCTCTAACATTTTCTTCAATTCCTAATTTTTGTAGAACTTCTTTTAGTTTTTCTTTATTTGCAAACCCACTATTAGATACTCCATTTAAAAAAGTTTTTCTTCTTTGCATAAAAGATTTTTTTATAAGTTCGAAAAAGATGGTTTCATTTTTTACTTCTACTTTTGGCTTTTCTCTTAACTCTAATTGAATAACGGTTGAAGCTACCTCTGGTGCAGGAATAAAGCTTTCTTTTGGCACTTGCACGATTCTTTTGGCTTTCGCATAATAATTTACGCTATAAGTAATTGCTCCAGCAAGCTTTCCCCCTGGTTCTTCTGTTAATCTATCTGCTACTTCTTTTTGTATCATAACGGTAATAGTTTTTATATCTAATTTGTCTTCTAATAATTTCATAATAATTGGTGTTGTTATATAGTATGGAAGGTTTGCTACTACTTTTACTTCTTTAATGTGATTTTCTTCTTTTTCTTTTTGAATAAGTGCATTTAAATCTACCTTTAAAATATCTTTTTCTATAATTTCAAAATTAGAGTATAAATGAAATCTCTCTTTTAAAATTTCTACCATTTTACTATCTAATTCAATGCTAATTACTTTTTTTGCTTTTTCTAGTAAGTGCTTGGTTAGTGTTCCTAAGCCGAGGTCCTATTTCTAATACAAGATCTTCTTTAGTAATTTGAGCCGCCTCTATTGTTTGATGTATTACATCATCATTAATTAAGAAATTTTGCCCTAATTTTTTATTTGCGCTAATATGATATTTTTTTAATAAAAACATTGTTTCTTGGTATGCACTTTCCATTTTGACTAACACCCTTTCTATTGATTTATTTTAGCATATTTTACTATGTTTGTCTATTTCCTCTTGCTTTTTCTTTTGTTTTTCTATACAATATTACTAGAAAAAAAGAAAAGTCGGTGAATGGAATGGAAAGAAAGAAAAAAAATTCTAATTCTAATAAATATATTTCAAAAGAAAAAGGAAATAAGAAACAAAAAAAGGTTGAAAATGTAGTGAAACCTAAAAGATTGCTTATTGTTTTTGCTTTATGCTTTTTGGTTCTTCTTCTTTTAATCGTTAGGCTTGCCTTTTTACAATTAATACAAGGTCCAGAGTTAAAGGAAGCTGCAAATCGTCAGCAAACTGCTACCCGAATTATTAGTGCAAAGAGAGGAAATATTTATGATTCTACGGGGAAACTTCTTGCTGCTAGTGCTTCTGTTGATACAATTACAATTAATCCTTCTAAAATTAAAGATGAAAATAAAGAAGCAGTAGCCAAAGCCTTTTCTACTATTTTTGAGTTAGATTATAATCAAGTTTTAGAACAAGTTAATAGTGAAAATTCTATTGAAACAATTATAAAAAAAGTGGAAAAAGATAAAGTAGATGAGCTAAAAAATTGGATGGAAAAAACTGAAATTTCTTCTGGTATAAATATTGATGCAGATGTTAAAAGATATTATCCTTATGGAAATTTAGCTTCTAATTTAATAGGATTTTGTAATACAGATAATGTTGGTCAAGAAGGTTTAGAGCTAAAGTGGGATAGTGTTTTAAGTGGAACACCTGGAAAATTACTTAGTCTTGAAGATGGAAATCGTTCTCTTGTACCAGACAATAATGAAACTTATGTGCCTGCACAAAACGGAAGTAATGTTACTTTAACGATTGATGCTAATATTCAAACTATTGCAGAAAAATATTTAAAACAGGCTTGTTTGGAAAACAAATGTGGAAATGGTGGAACAGTTGTTATTATGCAACCTTCTACTGGTGATGTTTTAGCAATGGCTACTTATCCTGATTTTGATTTAAATTCTCCTCGTGAGCCAAATGAAACTTTACAACTTACATGGGATACTTTGTCACAAGAAGATCAATTAAATTCTTTATATAAAATGTGGCGAAATAGAGTTGTTTCAGATACTTATGAACCTGGCTCTACTTTTAAAATGATTACTGCAGCTACCGCTTTAGAAGAAGAAATTACTACTACCGATACTCCAAATGATTTTATTTGTAGAGGTAAAGAAACTGTAAATGGAATTGATATTAAATGTTCTAGATATGAAACTACACATGGTTATCAAACTTTAAGGCAAGCTTTAATGAATTCTTGTAACCCTGCTTTAATTCAACTTGGTCAAAGAATTGGCGCACCTACTTTATATAAATATTATGATGCTTTTGGTTTCTTTAATAAAACAGGCATTGCTACCTCAGGTGAAGCAAATAGCTATTTTTGGGATTTAGAAGATGTAGGAAATGTAGAGCTTGCTACTATGTCCTTTGGGCAACGTTTCCGTATTACACCAATTCAGCTGATTACTGCTGTATCGTGTATTGCAAATGATGGTATATTAATGCAACCACGCATTGTAAAAGAAATTGAAAATCCAGATACTGGTGCTATTACTACAATTGATTCTTCGCAAGTAAGACAAGTCATTTCAAAAGAAACTGCTGATAAGATGATGGATATGCTTGAATCTGTTGTTACAGAAGGCGGTGGAACTAATGGACAAGTACAAGGTTATAGTGTTGCGGGAAAAACAGGTACTGCAGAACCAGATGAAAACGAAGGTTCTTACTATGTTGCTTCATTTGTTGGAATTTCTCCAGTAGAAAATCCAGAAGTTGTAGTTCTTCTTGCTTTACATGATCCACAAGGAAGTAGCCATTTAGGCGGTACCATTGCTGCTCCTGTAGTATCACAAATTTTATCTGAAGTACTTCCTTACCTTGGTATTCCATCAGATGATTTATCTTCAGAAGGTGGCAATAATACTATTGAAACAATTACTTTACCAGATGTTAGAAATAAAACTGTAGCAGAAGCAAAGAAAATATTAGAAAATGCTGGCTTTACTTGTAAAATTTCTGGCGATGACACTACTGCATTAGTAACCGACCAAATGCCAAAACCAGGAACTGCTCTTATAAAAGGAGCTAGTGTTAATATTTATTCTGTCGGAAATGATACCCGTGTATCTCAAGAAGTTCCAGATTTAAAAGGAATGAGCTATGCACAAGCTAGAAATGCTTTGAAGGCAAAGAATTTAAATATTCGTATTACTGGTACAGGATATGTTCTTTCACAAGACCCAATGGCAGGAACTTTAGTTGAAGAAGGAACTGTGGTAAATGTTACTTTAAAGAAGCAGATTGATAGTACACATTAGTTTTTAGAAAAGAAGGAAAGATTTGGGACACGTCCAAATCTTTCCTTCTTTTAAATTTTTCTTTTTTGCATTTTGTAGCATACTTTTGCAAGTACGCTATCTGGAGTTATTTTGCTAAAAAATCTTGCTATTTTTATTTTCCACCCTACTGAGATAATGGTTTTATTTTTTAACATTTTATCAATTGCATATTTTGCAACATACTCACTACTTAAACCTTTTATTGCAAATTTAACATTTGCTACTTTGTCAAAATTGGTGTTTACTGGACCTGGGCATAAAACGCTTACTTTTACATTTGATTTGTTTTTATTTAATTCTTCTTTAATGGCTTGCGTTAAGCGTAAAACATAATTTTTTGTTCCATAATAGGTTGCCATTAGAGGTCCTGGCATAAAACCTGCAATAGATGATACATTTAAGATTCTTCCTTTATCTTTTTCTACCATATCTTGTAGAAATAATTTGGTTAAAATATGCACTGCTTTTATGTTGGTATCTATCATAGCTAGCTCTTTTTCTAAATCAGTTTTTGTAAATTCTCCACACAAACCAAAACCTGCATTGTTTATTACTAAATCTACAAAATTATGCTTTTGCTTGATTTCTTCATGTAAAGAAATACATTCTTCTGTTTTAGATAAATCTTTTACAATAATATCTACATTTTTGTTATTTTTGCTATTTAATTCTTTTTTTAGTTTTTCTAAATTTTGTTTGTCTCTAGCTGTAATGATTAAATCATATCCTAATTCGTTTAAATAACGTGCCATATCTCTTCCTATTCCGGAAGAACTACCAGTAACTAAAGCTAACATTTTATTTCTCCTCACTGTTACCATTAGGGACGTTTCCTTTTGGTATCTCTGTCCCTTTTGGTACATTTTACATATTTTATACTCCAAAAGGGACAGAGATACCAAAAGGAAACGTCCCTAATGGTACCTATTCTCCAAAAATAGCGTCGAATTCGTCACCATCGATTTTTTCTTTTTCTAATAGAATTCCTGCTACTGTGTGTAGTTTGTCGATGTGTGTTTTTAGAATTTCTGCTGCTCTGTTGTAGGCTTTATCTACAATTCTCTTAACTTCTTCGTCAATTATGCCAGCTGTTTCTTCAGAATATTCTTTCGCTTGTGCAAAGTCTCTTCCTAAGAATACTTCTTCTTGTCCAGAACCTAGCATAATTGCTCCTATTCTTTCACTCATTCCGTATTTTGTTACCATATTTCTTGCAATACTAGTTGCTCTTTGAATGTCGTTGCTTGCGCCTGTTGAAATATCGTCTAAAATTAGTTGTTCTGCTACTCTACCACCAAGTAGTGATACAATGGTTTCTTCCATTTCTGATTTTGACATGAAGTTTTTGTCTTCTGTTGGACGATACATTGTGTATCCTCCTGCCATGCCTCTTGGTACAATTGAAATTTGATGTACTGGGTCTTGGGTTGGTAAGTATCTGCTTACTACTGCGTGGCCTGCTTCATGGTATGCTACTAGTTTATTTTCTTTTTCGCTTCTTACTCTTGTTCTTTTTTCAGGTCCCATAGTTACTTTTACCATAGCATCTTCTATTTCTTTCATTCCTATTTCTGAAAGGTTACGTCTTGCAGAAAGTAAAGCTGCTTCGTTTAAAATGTTTTCTAGGTCTGCTCCTGCAAAGCCTGATGTATTTTTTGCAATGACTTTTAAGTCTACATCATCTGCTAATCTTTTCTTTCTACTATGAACTTCTAGAATTTGCTCTCTTGCTTTTACATCTGGCGCTCCTACTATAATTTGTCTGTCGAATCTTCCTGCTCTTAATAAGGCTTTATCTAAAACGTCTGGTCTATTGGTTGCAGCAAGTACAATAACGCCTTCGTTTTCTGCGAAACCATCCATTTCGACTAATAATTGGTTTAACGTTTGCTCTCTTTCGTCGTGTCCTCCACCTAGGCCTGCACCTCTTTGACGTCCTACTGCATCAATTTCATCGATGAAGATGATACATGGTGCTTTTTTCTTTGCTTCTTCGAATAAGTCTCTTACACGAGAAGCACCAACACCAACAAACATTTCTACGAAGTCTGAACCACTTATAATAAAGAATGGTACTCCTGCTTCTCCTGCTACTGCTTTGGCAAGTAAGGTTTTACCAGTACCTGGTTGACCTACAAGCAATACTCCTTTAGGAATCCTTGCTCCCATTTCTGTGAATTTTTTAGGATTCTTTAAGAATTCTACAATTTCTTCTAATTCTTCTTTTTCTTCGTCTACTCCTGCTACATCTTTAAATGTAACTTTTGCCTTATCTTGTGGATTCATCATTCTAGCTCTACTTTTTCCAAATGTCATGGTTTTGCTTCCACCTGCTTGGTTTCCATTCATTAGGAAGAACCAGAAAATAACAAAGATAATTAATATTCCAAATGGTGTAAGAAGGCTTAAGCCTACCATCCATATTGATTCTGATTTTTCTGTTACTTTAATTGTGTCTAGCTTCATGGAATCTTGTAAGTTATCCATTAAACTATCTATACTTGGAATGTTGACTTCTTTTGCTATATTATCATTTTTTAGCATAACCTCTGCACTGGTACCGTCAGAAGATATTTCAATTTCTTCTACTTCTCCTGCTTCTATTTTTGAAATTAACTCTGAATAGGCTAATTTATTGTTTGTGTTATCTAATATAGATGTAATAACTACTATAAAGATAACAAAAATAATTAACCACATCGCTAATGTTTTTATACTATTTTTCAATTTTGTTTTCCTCCTTTTCCATTTTCCAACAAATGGATTTTTCTACTTTTGCACTATACCATATAAATTTTGACTTGGCAAGTGTTTTTTCAAAAGTTTTTTGCTTCAAACGTTGTCATATCAAGGCTTTTCCTACGGAACGTCGTTATAGACTTATTTTATTTTTTGAAAAAAAATTTTTCCTTTGTTTACCAATATTTTTATTTTTTTGTTTGGTGTTAAGTATTTGTTTCCAATATTATTTTCACAAAGCTTTATAATGTCTGTAATATGTATCATTTCAATATTTTGGCTAGTTCCTAATAGTTTATTTATAGTATATAACACAAGCCTATTTTTTATGACTTTCTCTTGTGCGTTAAACTTTTTTAGGTCTAATTCTATCTGATTTTTTGATTGAATATTTTGTTCAATTGCTTCATTCCCTAAGATTTCTTTCGTTCCTTGTTCTATATCTTCTTGTAAATGTTCTTTTATGCATACTTTCTTATAAATTTCTTCTACTTGCTTTTGAATATATCCATTTTCTTCCTTAATTATTTGAGACATACGATTTAAAGAAGTAACAATATTAGGATTAAATTCTCTTTTTAATAATGGAATAAGAATGTTTCTTACTTTATTTCTTGTATATATATTTTCTTCATTGCTTTTATCATATTTTGGATCTAACTTTTTTTCTTTGCAATATTCTTCTATTTCTTCTCTTTCACATTCGATAAGTGGTCTTATATATTTTTCTCTTTTTACTTCAATTCCTTTTAACCCTGTTAAACCGCTTCCTCTTATCAAATTCATTAATACAGTTTCGCTATTGTCGTTGGCATTATGGGCAGTTGCGATTTTAACATTAGTGAATTTTTTGGCTACTTCTTCAAAAAATTCGTAACGAAGTTTTCTTCCTGCTTCTTCTACTCCTATTTTTTGTTTTTTTGCTAGTTCTTCTACTTTTTCCCTTTTTACAAAGCAGGAAATTTCTTTTTCTTTGCAAAAATCTTCTACATATTTTGTTTCTTCTTCTGCTTCCTTACGAATACCGTGATTTACGTGCGCAACAACTAGATTTGCTTCAATCTGTTTTTGCTGTTTTAAAGAATAAAGCACGTTTAATAACGCCATAGAGTCTGGCCCGCCAGATACACATATAACGATATTATTTCCATTTTCTATTAAATCATACTTCTGCAGTGTTTTTAATACTTTTTCTTCTAACATATTGCTCCTAATAATTGATGTGATATTATCTATGTTTGTCTAAATTGCCAAATTTTGTATAGTTTCCCAGCCATCTTAGCTCTATAGTGCCTGTTGAACCTGAACGTTGTTTTGCAATAATTACTTCTGCTACGTTTGGCTTTTCTGTAGCTTCATTATAGTAATCATCACGATATAAGAACATTACAATATCAGCATCTTGCTCAATAGAACCAGATTCACGAAGGTCTGAAAGCATTGGCCTGTGATCAGTACGTTGTTCTGGCGCTCTTGATAATTGTGATAGTGCAATAACAGGAACCTGTATTTCTTTTGCAAGAATTTTTAGTGAACGGCTAATTTCTGCAATTTCCTGCTCTCTACTTCCTACTCTTTTATTTGTTCCTTGCACTAATTGTAAATAATCTATTACTACTAAACCAATATCTTGCTCTAGTTTTAGCTTTCTAGCTTTTGCCCTTATTTCCATAACAGACATACCTGGGCTATCGTCAATAAATATTTTTGATTCTGATAATATTCCAGATGCCTCTGCAAGCTTTTGCCAATCTTCTTCATCTAATTTTCCTGTTCTTACTTTGTTACTATCTACCATTGCCTCACTACATAAAATTCTGTTTACCATCTGCTCTTTTGACATTTCTAAACTGAAAATAGCAACTGGTTTATTGGCTCTAGTTGCAGCATAACTTGCAATATTTAAAGCAAATGCTGATTTTCCCATAGCTGGTCTTGCAGCAACTAAAATTAAATCTGTATTGTGAAGTCCTGCTGTTAAATCGTCTAAATCTGCAAAACCTGTTGGCACACCTGTAATATGTTGTTTTTGGTTATATAATTGTTCTAACTCTGTAAAAGTATCTACTAAAATGTCTTTTATTGCGAAATAACCTTTTTGGTTTCTTGATTGGATACAATCAAAAATTTTCTTTTCTGCTTGATCCATTAAAAAATCTACTTCTTGTGTTTCGTCGTAACCTAGCTTTATTATTTCGTTTGCAGTTTTTAATAGATTTCTAAGTAATGATTTTTCTTCTACAATTTTAATATATTTTTCTACATTTGAAGTAGTTGGTACTTTTTCTGGAAGTTCTGCTAAATATTCCAAGCCACCAATTGCTTCTAATTTTCCCATTGAACCAAGTTCTGCTTTTACTGTAATAATGTCAACTGGCTCTGCACGATTATATAAATTTAAAATGGCAGAATAAATTGTTTTATTATCTTCTCTATAAAAATCTTCTTCTTTTAGTACTTCTATTGCAGATATAATTGCATCCTTATCAGTAAGCATACTTCCTATTACTGCTTGCTCTGCTTCTGTATCGTGTGGTGGTACTTTTCCAACTTCCATTTGCTTCTCCTTTATTGTCTCTTTGGGGACGTTTCCTAAAGAGACATTTGTCTTTTTATTTTTGTCTTGTATTTTTGTTTTTATATATTATTTTGCATGTCTACTAATACAATTTTTTCTTATTTATCTTTTTTTTCTTATTTATTTTTTGATTGTTTTCTTAAGCTTTATACTAAAACTTTTAATTTTTTGTTTTAGTATGTCTCTTTAGGAAACGTCCCCAAAGAGACATTTAATTTGCCAACTACACCTTCATATAATTTAATATCTACTGTTGTGTTTCCTAATGTTTTAATTGTTTCTGTTAGATTTATTTTCTTTTTATCTATTTCTATGTTATATTGGTTTTTTAAGTTTTCTGCGATTTCCTTTGCTGTTACTCCTCCAAATATTTTTCCATTTTCGCCAGCTTTTACTTTTATTTGTAAAGTAATTTCTTTTAATTTGTTTGCTAGCTTAATTGCTTCTTCTTTTTCTACATTCTTTTTATACTCTATTCCATTTTGCTTTGCTTTTAATTTTAACATATTTTCATTATTGGCTTCTATTGCTAATTTTTTAGGAAATAAATAATTTCTAGCATATCCGTCACTTGCATTTATAACTTGATCTTTTTTTCCTACTCCTTTTATATCTGCTAATAAAATTACTTTCATATTTTTTCCTCCTTAATATGTGTTGATTATATCATATTTTTTGTAGAATAGAAAGAGTTTCTTTTATTTTTGTTTTTAAAGTTTTACTGAACTTTTTAAAAAAACTATTTAAATTTAGCTATTAGAATATTGATTTTCTTAATTTTATTTTTTATCTTAAGACCTGTCCAAAATCACAGTTTATTTTCAAAAAAAGGGCGTCCAAAATGTTAATTAGGACGCTACTTCATTAAAATATTCATTTATACAATTTATTAATTCTTCTTTTACTTCTTCTATACTCTTTCCTTCTACTTGGGCACCAGCAAGTGTAATATGTCCGCCACCGCCTAATTTTTCTAAGATTACTTGTACGTTGATGTCTCCTATAGAACGTCCACTAATGCAAACTTTTTCTCCTAGGTTTCCAATTACAAAGGATGCTGTAATGTCACTAATGGTTAGTAGTTCATCTGCTGCTTTGGCACAAATAATATTACAATTTGCGTCTTCTTGATTATAAATAGAAATACCAATCGTCTCATTTACAATTTCAGCATTTGCAATAATTTCTGATATTTTATGATAGGTTTGTAAGTCACTTTGGAACCATTTTTTAACTTTGATGATATCTACACCACATTTACGAAGGTAGGCTGCTGCTTCAAAAGTTCTTACACCTGTTTTAAATGTAAAGTTTTTAGTATCCATCATAATACCTGCATATAATCCTTCTGTTTCTATCTCTGTTAGATTAATGTCATTTTCAGAATATTCAATTAACTCTGTTACTAACTCACAGGCAGAAGATGCATATACTTCATGGAAGGTTAATATTGCATTTTCAATAAAGTCTGTACTTCTTCTATGGTGATCTATTACTACAATTTTATTGGTTTTTTCTAATAGTTCTGGTACTTCTACATAGCTTGTTTTGTGCGTATCTACAACTACTAATAAGGTTTCTGGCGTGATTTTTTCGATTGCTTCTTGTTTTCCTATAATTGCTTTTTTGTATTCTTCCTCTTGTTTTGCAGTTTCAATAAAGCTATCTAATCCAAAGCTTGCTGTTTCATTTACAATATAAGCTTCTTTTCCAATTGTTTTTGCTAATCTATAAATACCAAGGCTTGAACCTATTGCATCTATATCACTATTAGCATGACCCATTACTATAACATTTTCTGCTTCTAATATTACTTCTTCTAAGGCATGTGCTACAATTCTTGCTTTTACTTTTGTTCTTTTTTCTACTTCTTGAGCTCTTCCTCCAAAGAATGTGTACTTTCCATCCTTCTTTAGAATTGCTTGGTCGCCACCTCTTCCTAAAGCAATATCAATCATAGCTTGTGCTGTTTTATATTTTTCATAATTTGAATTTCCTTCTGTGGAAATAGCAATGCTTAATGTTGATTGCAATTTTCCTTGAATCGAAATTTCTTTAATTTGGTCTAATATATGAAATTTTTCTTCTTCTAATTTTGTGATATATTTTTGTTCTAATACAACAACAAAGGTATCACGTTCAGATTTTATAATTAACCCTTCAAACCCTGTTGCCCAATCATATAAGTTTCTTTCAATTTGTGCCATTATAATTGGCTTTTCCTCATCTGGAATACGTTGCATAATTTCCTCATAGTTGTCTATCATAATAATTCCTACACAGAGTTTTGAAGCTTCATAATTTTGTTGCAATTCTAAGTATTCTGTTTCATCCATAAAATATAGAGTAGTCATATATTCGTGCTCTTTTTTCTTATTATTTTCTTTGGATTCTACATATTCACCTACTATTTTATAATTTTTTTCTCCTATTTTTACTTGTTTTAATATTAAGTCTTTTTGTTCTTTTGCACTATTTTCTTTGTTTTCATTTTTATTTTTTTCTACTTCTAATTTTATTTCTTTTGCTATGTTGTTTAAATAGTCGTTTACATCTATATTTGCAAATTCATGAATGAATTTTGAACTTTTCCATATAATGTTTCCATCTGTTTCGATAATTACTAATGGAAATGGTGAATTTATAAGCGTACTTTTGGCTGCACTATCTACTGTTAAAGTTAAGTCTTTAATATGTTCTGATAGCTCCGCTTTTCTTTTGTTGTTGGTCCAATATGCATACATTAAAATAAGTACATATATTAAAATAGCTGGCGTTATGAAGTTTACCTCATAGAAGCATATAATAACTAATAAAATTGCTATTATAATTAAATATATTTTTGTTTTTGATATGAATCTATCAAAAATTTTTCTGTTTGTGTTATTCGGCATAAAAATCTCCTTTTTCTATATCTCCACAGTTTTTATTTTACTCTTTTTTTATGTATTTGTCAATTATACAGACGTTTTTCCTTTGAAAGTTCATACCATAAAATAAAAGTAGGAAAATTTACTCAATAAAATTTCCTACTTTTTATAGTATTCATCGTAATTCATTAACTAAAAGTTGCATCCAAATCCAGTATAATATGTATTATTGATATAAACATGGCACCAATAGTCATTTCCACCATTTTTAAATTCTGTATATTCAACATAACAGTATGCCAATTGGTCATCTTGGTTCCAGTGATGTGGTTTCTTAATTACCTGTTTTTCTGCAGGGCATTGATCAATGTCACCAAATCTAGCGTCAATACTATTTGGATCTATATTTGTAGGGTAATGAATAATAACTTGAATACCCTCACCACTATATAACTTTAATAATATAACATATCCAGAATCAGAATTATTAAATGAATTTTCTTTTCCTAATAATCCATCACAACTTAAAAGTCTTATGTCTTTGCTACTCATATTTGAAACCTTAGGAGTTATTACGGATTGGACTGCTAAAACTTCTGCTGTATTTCTATTTAGAATTGCATAACCATTTGTACTTTTTACAGTAGCTTTACTAACCGTAGTCAGTCCTCCTGCATTTAAAATGGCTGTTCCAGTTGCACTTACTGTTGACCCTTCATGAATTGTAAATGTTCCATAATTTATACATGCAACGTTATTACTATTAATATTTGATACACTGTAGGAATTCCATGTTCCATAATTAGTTAATGTAGTAGATCCATTTGATGCTTTCATCGTACTATTTGCGTTCATAGACCCTGTACCATTATTGTTAAAAGCTCCATCTAAGATTCCTCCACCTGTAATAAGAATTTGTCCTTTATTTGTTCCATTTCCAGTTAATGTATTTTTATTTAAATTTAATGTAATATTTTTTCCAGAGTCTATTGTAAAATTTTCTTTCGTTGACATATTTAATATTACTGTTCCCTGATTTGTTGAATTGATCGCAGTTTGTACGGATGGATAATCTTTATTATTACAACTTGCTACTCCTTTATTTACCGTTACACTACATGATTTAGTTGCTACTGTATTATCATAGTTTGTCATTGTTACTTTTATTGTTACCGTGTCCGTATTTACTGTAGATGCTGTTACTAATCTACTGTTATTAATACTTGCAACATTAGGATTACTACTACTATAACTTGTCGTTTTTGGTGTTCCTGTATAGGTTAAACCTAAAGTAGTGGTATTTCCTCTTAAAATGGTTGCCCCTGTAAATGCAGTAATATTAGCTTTATCTACTAAGTTTGTTATTTTTACACTTGCTACGTTTGTTCTTCCTGTTGCATCTTTTGTCCAGAAATAATAGGTTTTATTGGCACCTTTTCCGCTTATTTCTTTTTTTTGTGATATTTGACCATTAGTTTGATTAACAGGTGTCCATTGTGTTGGTTTATCACTTGTTTCCATCCATGCATAACCAACAATTCCACTTTCTGTATCTTTTGATGTTCCTGTTATGATTGCTCCGTTTGATATATTGTCAATTGTTTTCTTATTGGTTTCTGGGTTCGTTGTTTCTGCTGATATACTAATTGTTGGATCTGTTGTATCTGCTATGGTTACAGCAACACTTTTTTTACTTACATTCTTTGCTTGGTCTTTTACATAGAAATAATAGGTTCCACTTTTTGTTACATCATGCGTTTGGGTTGTACTATTTGTTTCATTGATATCTGTCCATCCGCCTGAATTCTCATCTAAATTATCACTTGTGCTAAATTGATATGATTTTATTTTTGATTCGTTATCTTGTGCACTTGCTGTTAGTTTTACTGTTCCTGTACTTCCACTCCATGTTATTCCACTTTTTTGTATATCTCCCATAGTTGGTGGATTTTTATCAATTATCGTTACTTTTGTGCTAGCTATTCCATTTGTTTGATTTGTACTATCTACTAACCTTGCATATACAGTTTTGTTTTCACTTATTGTTACACTTTTTACTTCTTTTGCCGTATCTGGAAATGTTTCTGTTTCACTTACCTGTACTATATAACCCGTAGTTGTACTTGCACTTACTACTACATTTGTTTTAGTCCATGAATCTGGGCTAAGTGAAAATTTAATATTTCCATCTGATGCAAGTACTGTCTCTGTGGTTACTTCTTTCATGTCTGTTATGGTTTCATTGTCTGCATTGTCAATTACTTTTACTTTTATTTCATAGTTTGTAGTTTGTGTTAAATTTTCATAAGTATAACTCTTTTTTGTTTTTTCTTCGTTATTTATTTGCCAACTTTCTCCATCATTTATGCTATACCATATTTCTTTTATATCACTTTTTTCATATTGTTCTGTTTTTTCATGGTCTTGTGCATTACTTGCATCTATTGTAATACTATTTGTTGTAGTTGTAATACTAGGTTCAAACTTTACTGGATCTAATTTATCTATAATATTTATTTTTGTACTTGCATGATTACTTCTTTCATATATTGCATTTCTTATACAAGCATAAATAGTTTTATTTTCTCCTACTTTCAATGGTTCTGTATAGTCTTCCCATTTTTCTCCATCAAAACTATATTGCAATACAAAGTTTCCTTCGATGTTTTGTTTACTTATTGTTACTTCTACATCTTCTTTTGTCCAAGTATTTTTATCAAGAGCAATTTTAATATTTCCTTCTATTACTTCTGGTTCCGGTATTTTATCTATTACTCCTCGTCCTTCATACTTTTCTGCATCTGCTGTAATAATAAACATATACCCTTCATCTGTTACCATTTGGGCTTTTTCTTCATCTATTTTATGTATTCTTCCTTCTGGCACTACTTTATCGTCATATATTTGTTGTATTAAGTTATCTAATGTTACTTGACCTTCATTTGCAACTTCTACTCCTCCGTCTTGCTACTTCAATTCTGTCTAAGTATACTGCTACTTCTTGTTTTTCTTTTGCAGATTTCGCTTTTTCAAATAACCCGTTCTTTCCTATTACCAAGCTTAAAGTTATACTTGATAAAATGATTAATACAATTATTGTTATTACTAATGCAATTAATGTAATACCTTTATTTTTCATCTTTTGCTCCTCCGTCTTTTATGTTATTAATTGGTTTTACCTATTTTTTATTTTTGTCTTTATCTTTTTTTGCATTTGTCTTTTTATTGTTATTTTTGGTTTACGTGTTTGTCTTTTTTATTGTTATTTTTTTATATATTTGAGTTTTCTTTTATCTATTTTCTATAGTAAAATCATAAGC
>CANQXD010000011.1 GCA_947627755.1 uncultured Clostridia bacterium
GGGATTCGAACCCACGGTACGCTATAAACGCACGCCAATTTTCAAGACTGGTGCCATAAACCAACTCGACCACCTCTGCACTTGGTTGTTGTTTATTTTTATACAACAATAATATATTAACATATTTTTAGCTATTCTGTCAATAGTAATCTCTAGTATTTTTAATATGTTATTGTAACTTCTTTTCTTTTTTTTGTGAAACAAAAAAATAGAAAAGGCTTTTCCTTTCCTATTTTGTACACCTTTTTCTATTTTATTCTTGATTTATGGCTTTTTTTATTGCCTCTTTTTCTTCTTCTGATAATGTGTATGTAGATTCTCCTTTTATTACTGGTTTAGCATATATATTTGATGTTTCTCTTGAATAAATACCATTTAGTACGATTCCATCATTTTGATTATTTAAAATGGCTAATGCAAAGCTTAAATCACTACCTACATCTTTAAAAGCATTATATCTTACTAATCCTATTTTTTGAAAACATCCATCTATATTTTTAGTAATTTGATTAAAATTATTTATTAAATTTTGATTTTCTTGTTCAACGGTATCTACTTTTCTTATATATTCTCTTAACATTTCATCAATATTACTACCATTTCCAAGTCTTTTCATAAATTCTTTATAATTTTTTCTTATTTTGTATAATTTTATTGTATTTATTATATATAAAATGAATAATATAAAAATAATAACAATAATACTAATAAAAAAAGCATCTGTCTTTAACAAATTTAAAATTTCTTGCATATAAATTTTCATTCCTTTCTTGCTTTTTTTGAAGGAGATTAGTAAAATAATGTTTTTTAATTTCTATTTATTAATTCTAAAATCCTTTCTAAGTCTTCATTAGAAGAATATTTTATTATTATTTTTCCACTTTTTACTCCTGCATCTAACTTCACTTTTGTACCAAAAAATCCTTGGAAGCGACTTTCAATATCTTTATAAATTGCTTCATATTTTTTTCTATCTTCTTTGTTATTTTTCTTTACATTCTTTTGATTTTTTAGATTTCTTTCAATATCTCTTACTGTTTGACCTGTTTCAATGATTTTTAATGCCATTTTATATTGTATTTCTGGATCTTCGTAGCCAAGAAGTGAACGGCAGTGCCCCTCTGTTAGTTTACCCTCTATTGCTAATTCTATAACTCTTGGATCTAAATTTAAAATACGCAAACAATTAGTTACTGTACTTCTATTCATTCCCATAATATCTGCTAATTCTTGTTGTTTTAGACCATATTCATCAATTAGTTGCTTAAAACCTTTTGCTTTTTCAATTGGATTTAAATCTTCTCTTTGTATATTTTCTATTAATGCAATTTCTTTTGATCTTCTTTCGTCATCATTTCGAATTATACATGGAATTTCCGTTAAACCTGCTTTTTTTGCAGCTCTCCATCTTCTTTCTCCTGCTACAATTTCATAATAACCATCTTTTTTTGTTACTATAATTGGTTGAATAATTCCATAAATTTTTATTGATTCTGCTAGTTCTTCAATAGCCTCCATATCGAAATTTCTTCTTGGTTGATTACGATTTGGTTCAATGTCAATTAATTTTATTTTCTCGATTTTTTCTCCATCTTTTTTTTCTTCTTTTATTTCCTCTACTACAGAACTATCTGTAAATAAGGCATTTAGCCCTTTTCCTAAACCTGTTTTTTTGGCCATTTTATTATTTTCCCCCTTATCTATTCTTCATTTTTCTTTAGAAATTCTTTTACAAATTTATCGTAAGCCTTAGCTCCTTTTGATTTTGCATCATACACTGAAATTGGCATTCCATAACTTGGTGCTTCACTTAGTTTTACATTTCTAGGAATTACTGTTTTATATACTTTATTTTCAAAATAGTTATTTACTTCTTGTACTACTTGATTTGATAAATTTGTCCTAATGTCAAACATAGTGAGCAATGCACCTTCTATTTTTAATTCTTTATTTAAATGTTTTTTTACTAAATTGATAGTATTTAATAATTGTCCTAGTCCTTCTAGTGCATAATATTCGCATTGTACAGGAATTAAAACACTATCTGCAGCAGTAAATGCATTTAATGTAATTAGTCCTAAAGATGGTGGACAGTCTATAATAATATAGTCATATTTGTCTTTTTGATTGTCTATTTTTTCTTTTAATCTTTGCTCTCTTGACATCATAGAAACTAATTCTACTTCTGCTCCTGCTAAATTGATGTTAGATGGACATACTTCTAAATTTTTTATATTGGTTTTTTGTACTGTATTATCAATTTCTATATCATTTATAATGACATCATAAACAGAAAAATTAACGTTTTTAGCTATTCCAAGTCCGCTTGTTGCATTTCCCTGTGGGTCTGTATCTATCATTAATACTTTTTTCCCTTTTTTTGCTAAAATTGTACTTAAATTAACGGCTGTTGTCGTTTTTCCTACTCCACCTTTTTGATTAGCTATTGCTACTACTTTTCCCACAAAAATTACCTCCATCTTTTTTCTTTCAGTATAAATATAATATAAAAATAATAAAAAAAAGTCAATAAATATTACAATATTTATTGACTTTTTTATTTTCTTCTATATAATTGGCTCTTTACTTGGTGTTCCAGGCTTTCTTGGATATTTTAAAGGTGTTTGTTTTATCTTTTTTACTATAATAATATTTCTTTTTATATCACTATCTGGAAGATTTATATTTTCTATTTTCTCTATTTTTCCACCTAATATTTCTAATGCTTTTTCTGCTTCTTTTATTTCTTCAGTACTAGAGCCCTTCATGCAAATACATTCTCCTCCTACTTTTACCAAAGGAAGTAAATATTCTAATAAAACGTTTAAAGAAGCTACTGCTCTTGAAGTAGCAATATCATAGATTTCTCTTTCCTTTTTATTTTTTGCAAATTCTTCTACCCTTGCATGAACTGTTCTTATATTTTTTAGTTGTAGAGAAGAAATGATTTCTTCTAAAAATAAAATTCTTTTATTTAAAGAATCAAGTAATGTTATTTCTGTATTTTGCTTTATTATTGATAGTGGAATTCCCGGAAATCCCGCACCTGTTCCTACATCAATTACTTTTTGTTCTTCTTTTATATATTTTTGAATAGTTAAAGAGTCAATAAAATGTTTTAAAATTACTTCTTTTGGCTCTATAATTGCTGTTAAGTTTATTTTTTCATTCCATTCTAATAATAAATTCATATACTCGTAAAATTGTTCTATTTGTTTTTCTTCTAATATAATATTAATTTTTTTGGCTTTTTCTTTTAATTCTTGCGAAAATATAGTAAAATCCATATTTTTAACTATTTTCCTTTCTTTTTTTATTTTGAAATGTTTCTAAATAAATTAGTAAAACCGATATATCTGCTGGAGAAACACCAGATATACGAGATGCTTGTCCTACAGAATTTGGCTTAATTTTATTTAATTTTTGTCTTGCTTCAATACGAAGTCCTTTTATTTCTTCATAGTCTATGTCTTTTGGTAATAATTTTTGTTCTAATTTTTTAAATTTTTCTACTTGCTGTGCTTGAAGTTTAATATAACCTTCATATTTTAGTTCAATTCCTACTTCTTTTGTTACTTGTTCTTCTAATTCTGGTCTTAATGAATCTATTTTACTTAAAATTTCATAAGTTAATTCCGTTCTTTTTACTAAATCTGCTAAACTAATTCCTGTTGTTATTTCTGGGGAATTATTTTCTTTTAAAAAGTCATTTACTTCTTTAGTTGGCTTGATAATTGTTTTTCTTACTCTTTCTATTTCTTCTTCAATTTGTTGTTTCTTTTTTAAGAATTTTTGATATCTTTCTTCTGAAATTAAGCCTACTTTATATCCAATTTCTAATAATCTTAAATCTGCATTATCTTGTCTTAATAAAAGCCTATATTCTGCGCGAGATGTCATCATTCTATATGGTTCATTTGTTCCTTTTGTAACAATATCATCAATTAGAACCCCAATATAAGCTTGTGTTCTATCTAAAATAACAGGCTCTTTTCCTTTTAATTTTAGACTTGCATTAATTCCTGCCATTAACCCTTGACAAGCTGCTTCTTCATACCCTGATGTTCCATTTGTTTGCCCTGCAAAGAATAATCCTTCTATTTTCTTATATTCCAAAGAAAGTTTTAAATCTGCTGGGTTAATACAATCATATTCAATTGCATAAGCAGGTCTTGTAAATTCTGCATTTTCAAGTCCTGGAATAGTTCTATACATTGCAATTTGTACGTCTTCTGGAAGAGAAGAACTCATTCCTTGAATATACATTTCGTCTGTATTTCTTCCAATTGGTTCTACAAAAAGTTGATGTCTTTCTTTATCTGCAAAACGAACTACTTTGTCCTCAATAGATGGACAATAACGTGGTCCTGTTCCTTTTATTTCTCCTCCATATAAAGGAGAACGATGTAAATTGGCACGTATAATTTCATGCGTTTTTTCATTGGTATAGGTTAAATAGCATGGTAATTGCTCTACATTTGGATCAATTTTATCTTCAAAAGAAAAAGCTTCTGGATTTTTATCTCCTTCTTGTATTTCCATTTTTGAAAAATCAATACTCTTTTTATTGATTCTAGCAGGTGTTCCTGTTTTAAAACGAACTAACTCTACTCCTTCTCTTTTTAATGCATCTGACAATCTATTTGCTGGAAAAACACCGTCTGGTCCACTTTCAAAGGAAGTTTCTCCAATATAAATTTTTCCTTTTAAATAAGTTCCTGTTGCCACAATAATAGCATCTACATCGTAAATTGCTCCAATATTTGTTTCAATTGATTTTACTTTTCCATTTTCAACTGTAAAATCTACAATTTCTGCCTGTTTGATATATAAATTTTCTTGTTTTTCTAATGTATGTTTCATTTCAGCTTGATATTGTTTTCGATCTGCTTGAGCTCTTAAAGAATAAACTGCTGGTCCTTTAGATGTATTTAACATTCTTAATTGGGTATAAGTTTTGTCAATATTTTTACCCATCTCTCCTCCCAAGCAATCAATTTCTCTTACTAAATGACCTTTTGAACTTCCACCAATATGTGGATTACATGGCATATTGGCTACTGCCTCTAGACTAATCGAAAACAATAAAGTTCTCATTCCCATTCTTGCTGCAGCAAGAGCTGCTTCACAACCTGCATGTCCTGCTCCAATTACTGCAATATCATATTTTCCTGCATTATACTTCATCTTTTACTCCTTTTTTATGTTTAATTTATCTTTATGTACCTTTAGGGACGTTTCCTTTTGGTACATCTGTCCCTTTTGGTAACTTTTTACTTTTAAAATTTGCTTTTATATACCTTTTGGAAACGTCCCCAATGGTATATCTGTCACTTTTGGTAACTTGTGAAACTTTTTTTATCGTTTTTTATGAAACAAAAATTTTTGTTTGTTTTGTCTTTTTAACAATTTTTAAAAATATATTATATTTATTTATGCATTATATATATTGTTTTGTCTTTTTGTATTTTTTATATTTTTACCTATATGTTTTATTATAAAAATATTTTTTATTTTTTCTTATATTTTTATATTTCTTTTCACAATCAAAAATAAGCCATTTAAAATTTTAAAACGATAAATTAGTTGTTTTTTATTTTATTTTTCCTTATTTTTTATTTTCATATCTTTTTTATGTTTTATTTTTTACTTTTTTAAATTATTTTACTAATTTCTTTTCTTATTATCATTTTTTTATAAAAATAATTTTTATTAATAAATTTTTATAAAAAATATTATTAAAATTTATTTTCCTAAACAGAATTTAGAAAAGATTTCATTAATAATATCTTCTGCTACATTTTCTCCTGTAATTTTTCCTAATTCCTCTAAAGTTTGTTTTATAGAAATTGCAATCATATCAATTGGCATATTATTGATTACTGCTGTTTTTGCTTCTTCTATATTTTTTAGTGCAAGTTCAATTTGATTTTTATGCCTAATGTTTGTAATTAAAATTTCTTCTCCTTTAGATAAATCTTTAATTTCAAACATTTTCTCTATTTCTTGATATAATTCTTCAATTCCTCTTCCCTCTTTTGCTGATATTTTTATAATTGCTTTTTTAGTTTCTAATAGTTCTTTTTTGGTTTCCAAATTTTCTTCTTTTTCATCTACTTTATTTAATAGAATAATTGCATTTTTATCTTGAATTAGTTTTAATATTTCTATGTCTTCTGGCTCTAATTCTTTGGTGTTATCAAAAATTGCTAGAATAAGTTCCGCTTCATTTGCTACATTTAATGCTTTTTTTACTCCTATTTCTTCTATTTTATCTTTTGTTTTTCGAATTCCTGCGGTATCTATTATTTTTAGTGGAATTCCATTAATGTTTATTAATTCTTCAATGGTGTCTCTTGTTGTTCCTTCTATTTCACTTACTATGGCCCTTTCTTCTTTTACCATATAATTTAAAAGTGAGGATTTTCCTGCATTTGGACGACCAATAATTGCTGTTTTTATTCCTTCTTTTAGAATTTTTCCACTTTGAAAACTTCTTTTTAATTCTTCTAATTTTTCTTTTGTCTTTTCTAAAATTTTCATTACTTTTTGATTAGTTACTTCTTCTACATCATACTCTGGATAGTCAATATTTGCTTCAATATCTGCCATTATATCTAATAAATCATGCTCTATTTCATGAATTTTTGTTGATAAATTTCCTTCTAATTGATGGATAGATGCTTGTGCTTCTTTTTCTGTTTTACTATTTATTAAGTCTATAATAGATTCTGCTTGTGATAAGTCAATTCTTCCATTTAAAAATGCTCTTTTAGTAAATTCTCCTGGCTCTGCTAATATTGCTCCATTTTTAATACATTCTTCTAAAATTTGTCTTTCTACTACCATTCCCCCGTGAGAATTTATTTCGCACATATCTTCCTTTGTGTAACTTTTTGGGTTTTGAAAGAAAGAAACTAATACTTCGTCTATTATTTCTTGTGTTTTTGTATTTATAATATATCCGTATTGTATGGTGTATCCTTTTATTTTTTTCGTATCTATTTCTTTTCCTTCTTTATTTCTAAAAATATTTTTTAGAATTGAAAAAGTTTGTTTTCCACTCATACGGATAATACCAATTCCGCCATTTCCAATTGCTGTTGAAATTGCTGCTATTGTTTCCATTTTTTACTCCTTATTATATAAAAAAGTCAAAGTTAGACATAGTTTAATAACCTTTTTAAACTAAAATCTTCACTTTGACTTCCGATTTTTTTCTTATTTAATTTTTTATTTTTGCAATAACTACTCTTCTGTTATCGCCTTCTCCTATACTATAGGTTTCTACTTTTGTATTGTCTTGTAATTTTGTGTGAATTATTTTTCTTTCATACGCTGACATTGGTTCTAATGTAATTGATTTTCCATTTTTTAGAACTGTTTTTGATACTTTTTCTGCTAATTCTTCCAATATTTTTTCTCTTTTTTCACGATAATTTTCTATATCTAAAATTATTTTTATTTTTTCATTGAAATTACGATTTGCAATAGTAGAAAGAATAGTTTGCATTGCATTTAAAGACTCTCCCCTATATCCAATTAGTAAACCTGCTGCTTGTCCTTTAATATCTACAAAAATAGTATAATCTTCTATTTTTATTTCGTATATTAAACTTTCATCTACTTGTGCTAACCAATCTTTTAAAAATTTTTCTACTCTTTCCTTTGCTTTGTTAATATCTTCTATGTTATGGTCATATTCTCTTTTTGGTTTTTCTTCTCTTTTTTGATATTCTCTTTTTTCTTCTTTTACATTTTCTTTTAATGTTAATTCTACTTTTACTACTCTAGGTGTTAAAATGCTAAAGAAACTCTTCTTATTTTCTTCTTCTAATACTTTAATATCAACTTTATCTTTGGATACTTTTAATTCTTTTAGACCATTATCAATTGCTTCTTGTGTTGTTTTTCCTTCGGAAATAATAGTTTTAGGCATTTTCTTCTTCCTCCTTAGATCCAATGAATTTATTTATAATTAGTCTTTCTATAATCATTAAAATATTACTTACAAGCCAATATAATGCAAGTCCAAGTGGTGCTATAACTGCAATAGAAATAGACATAATAGGCATCATATATAACATAGAATTATTCATTTGTTGCATACTTTCTAACATTTCATCTGATTCTTTACTTTCGCTATTTGTTCCTTCATTTTCTTTCATTGCTTTCTTTTGAGCACTTGTTGTAATTTTAATAGAAATAAATGAAGTAAGAACGTATAATGCAGGAATTACATATACTTTCCAATCCCCTAAATTAGCTGTTGGTACTTTGCTTAAATCTAGTCCTAAAAATTCCATGTTGATACGCATCGAGTCATATTCTTTTTGTTTATTTTCAAGTTCTTCCCTATTTTCTACATTTTCATCTTGTAATTTTTGTGTTACTTCTTGATATTCTTCTTCTATTTTAGAAATAACACCAATTTCAGGATATGTAACTCTTTGTCCTTCATTTTCTTCAGTTATTTTTGTTTTATAATCTTCTATTACTTGTTTATCTACTTTTTTCATATATGTTAATGGTTGGCTTACCATCCAAAAAACAGAAAGAATAATAAGTAATTGTAAAATAGCACTAAAACAACCACTAAAAGGACTTAATTTTTCTGTTCTATATAATTCAATTGTTTCTTGATTTAATTTTTCTGGATTGTTTTTATATTTTGTTTGAATTTCTTTCATTTTTTCTTGTAATTTTGCTGATTTTTTCATTGTTTTTTGCTGTTTTATAGTAATTGGTATTAAAATTATTCTTAATAAAACAGAAAATATAATAATAGCAACACCATAATTATTTAATAGTTCATAGAAAAAATTTAATATGTAGCCAAAAATTTCTGATAAAAATCCCATATAAATTCCTCTTCTTTCTTGTTTATTTTAACGGATCATAGCCACCTTTTGAAAAAGGATTACACTTTAATATTCTTTTTCCTGTTAAAAAACTACCTTTTAATAATCCATATTTTTCAATTGCTTCAAGTGCATACTCTGAACAAGTAGGATAATATTTGCATTCTACTCCTAAAAAATGAAAAATTGGAGAAATAAATTTTTTATAAAATTTTATTAAATAAATTCCTATTTTTCGCATTTTAAGATGCCTGCTCTTTCCAATAATATTTTCATATCTTCTTTTATTTGCTCACATTTTACATTTTGGTCTCTATTTTTATTCCATAAAAATACGATATTATATCCTTTTTGCAAGTTTTCTTTTTGTAAGCGGTAACTTTCTCTAATTAAGCGCTTTAAGCGATTTCTTTTGACTGCTGTTCCAATTTTTTTACTAATAGCAATTCCTATTACATTTTTTTCTTTTTGGTTTTTGGTAAGATAAATTGTAATATATTTGCCACGATAAAATTTTCCTTTGTCTAATACATTTTTAAATTCATAATTTTTCTTTAATGTATCTATTTTTCTCATATTTTTTCCTTTCTCAAGGCTAGTTTAAATTAGAAAAATATTTATTTTGGAATTGAATGTATAAAAAAGACCACATAAGATTTACGTGGCCTTCCCTATTTAAGCACTTATTTTTTTTCTTCCTTTTGCACGTCTTGCTTTTAATACATTTCTTCCTGCTCTAGTTTTCATTCTTTTCATGAAACCATGTTCTTTTTGTTCTTGTCTCTTTTTTGGTTGGAATGTTCTTTTCATTTTATGGCACCTCCTGTATTTATTTAAACCGTAAACGGATTTTTTCACTCTTAATAAGCCTTATAATTGTATCGTAAATTATCTCTTATGTCAATAGTTTCATTTAAATTTAATTATTTTTTTTATTTGTATTGACTATTTTTACTTATTTTTGATATGATAAAGAAACAATAGGGAAAGAAGGAGTTTAAGGAAAATGCCAGAAAAAAATTTAGAAGAACTTCTTACAAAAGCAAAAGCACTTTTAAAGGAGGAAACTACGCCAATTTCTTATGAAACTTGGATTAATGATTTAGAAATTCAAAGTTTAGAAAATGGAAATGTAGTACTATTAAGCTCTTCTACAATTAATAGAGATACTGTAGAAGCTCGTTATCATAACTTAATAGTAAATACTTTTAATTACTTAACAAATTATCAATGTAGTGTTACTATCCTTTCAAAAGAAGAATTAGCTCAAAATGAAGAAGAAGGACAAGCTTTTATAGAACATTCATCTTCTCATCAAACAAATAATCTTTTTAATCAAAAATATACTTTTGATAATTTTGTTGTAGGAAATAATAATCGTTTTGCCCATGCTGCAGCACTTGCTGTTGCAGAAGCTCCTGGAACATCTTATAATCCTTTATTTATTTATGGAGATTCTGGTTTAGGTAAAACTCATTTAATGCACGCAATTGAAAATGAAATATTAAAAAATAACAAAAATGCAAATATTTTATATGTAACTTCTGAAGTTTTCACAAATCAATTAATAAATGCTATAAAAGATAATAAAAATGAGCAATTCCGTTCAAAATATCGCAATATTGACGTTCTTCTAATAGATGATATTCAATTTATTGCTGGAAAAGAAAGAGTTCAAGAAGAATTTTTCCATACCTTTAATACTCTTTATGATAATGAAAAACAAGTTATTATTTCAAGTGATAGACCACCAAAAGACATTAACTTATTAGAAGATCGTTTGAAATCAAGATTTGAAATGGGTTTGATGGCAGATATTTCTAGTGCAGACTATGAAACTCGTTTAGCTATTTTAAGAAAAAAAGCACAATTAGAAGGTGTTATAATAGATGATTTAATTTTATCTAATATTGCAGAACGTATTGATACAAACATTCGAGAATTAGAAGGTGCTTTAAAGAAATTGATTGCAAGAGCTTCTTTAATAAATAGTCCTATTACTATGGAAATGGCAGAATGGGCTATAAATGAAATTGTTTCATCTAATGATAAAGTAATTTCTTCTCAATATATACAAGAAACTGTTGCAAAATATTTCAATATAGATGTTAAAGATATAGCAGGAAATAAAAGATCAAACGATGTTGTATTTCCAAGACAAATTGCTATGTATTTATGCAGAACAGTTCCTCAACTTTCCTTACCTCAAATAGGAAAAGATTTTGGAAATAGAGATCATTCTACTGTAATGCATGCTTGCAATAAAATAGAAAAAGAAATGAAAGAAAATAAAAATACAAAAATGATTGTGGAAAGTGTGAAAAACCTTCTTCTATCAAAACAATAATAGAAATAGAAAGCAAAAGAAAAATTTAGTAAAAAAGGTTGTTTGAAAAATAGTTGTTTGGAAAATATTATTCCTTCTCTTCTTACGGAAGGGCGCAATACACTTTCCACAACTTAGTGTGAATTTTCTGTATATAAATTGTTTATAAATAAACTTTTCACATCAAAATTTTTTACCTGTTTATAACTTTATAATTTATCCACTACTTTATAAACATCTAAAAACTAACGGAAATAAATAATTAACAGAGTTTTCCACAGAATCCACAATACCTATTATTACTATTACTAAAATTATTTATTATATTATAAAGGAGTTTGATGACAATGAATCTTGTTTGCGAAAAGGATAAAATCCTTAAAGCTATCAATTCCGTAACAAAAGCTGTTGCTTCTAAAACAACAATGCCTATTTTGGAAGGAATATTAATTCAAACAAATGATAAAGAAGTAAAATTAACAACCTATGATTTAGAAATAGGAATAGAATATGTTATTGATGCAGATATTAAAGAACAGGGAGCAACAGTAGTAAATGCTACTATGTTTAGTGAAATTATTAGAAAATTACCAGATACTGATATACATATTTATATTAATGAAAATAATTTATTAGTTATTGAATGTGAAGGTTCTTTATATAAACTTGCAACTATGAATCCAGAAGAATTTCCAGAACTTCCACAAATCAATGTAGAAAATTCTATTGAAATAGATCAAAATACATTAAAAGATATGATACGTAAAACAATATTTGCAGTAAGTACAGAAGAAAATAGACCTATTTTTACAGGATGTTTATTTGAAATAAAAAATAATAAATTAAATGTAGTAGCAGTTGACGGTTTCCGTTTAGCATGGAAGTCAAAATTTCTTCAAAATAGTAGCAATGATTTTACAGCAGTTATTCCAGGAAGAACTTTAAATGAAGTAAATAAAATTATATTAGATTCTTTTGATCAAATAAAAATAGGAGTGGCTAAAAATCAAGCTTTATTTGAAATGGAAAATTGTAAATTAGTTACTAGATTATTAGATGGTGAATTTTTAAATTATTCTAGTGTTATTCCAGAAAACTGGGAGACAAGAGTTACAGTAAATAAAAATAATATTCAAAATTGTTTTGAAAGAATCAGTTTAATTTCTGCATCTACTATAGAAAAAGAAAAGAAATATCCAGTTAAAGTTTCAGTAGAAATAGGAAAAGTAACCATTTCTTGCACAAATCAAACAGGTGATGCAAAAGAAGAAATGTATGTATCAACAGAAGGACAAAACTTAGAAGCAGGATTTAACCCAAAATATTTCTTAGATGCTTTAAGAGCAATTGATGATGAAGAAATAAATATAGATTTTGGAAGCAGTATTTCACCATGTATTATAAGGCCAGTAGATGATGGAGATTATATTTATATGATTTTACCAATTCGATTAAAAGAGGATTAAAATTTAAAATGTATATAAAAAATATAAAATTATTAAATTTTAGAAATTATGAAGAACAAGAAATTAATTTAAATCCTTGTATCAATGTCTTTTATGGAAATAATGCACAGGGAAAAACAAATATTATAGAATCTATCTTTTTATGTAGTATTGGAAAATCTTTCAGGACAAGCAAAGAAAAAGAATTGATAAAATTTAATAAAGAAATATCATCTGTTTATTTAGAATATCAAAAAAGTGATAGAGAAGGTTCTATTAAAGTAGATTTAAATGATAAAAAAAATATATTTATAAATGGAATAAAAATAAAAAAGTTAAGTGAATTATTAGGAAATTTAAATATTGTTATTTTTACTCCAGATGATATTCAAATATTAAAAGAAGGTCCATCGAAAAGAAGAAGATTTTTAGATATTATGATTAGTCAATTAAGACCAAATTATATTCATTATTTAAATTTATATAATAAAACATTAGAGCAAAGAAATAATTATTTAAAACAAATAAAATTAGAAAATAAACCACAAGAAATGCTAGAAATATGGGATGAAAAATTAGCAGAATATGGAGAAAAAATTTATTCATATCGCTATGAATTTATGGAAAAAATAAAAAATAAAATAAATTTAATTCATAGTAAAATTACAGAAGAAAAAGAAATTTTAAAAATAGAGTATGAATCAAATTGTTCTAATAAAGAAGAATATTTAAAATTATTAAAAGAAAGAAGAAATCTAGATATTATAAAAGGTTTTACAACAAAAGGTATTCATAGAGATGATTTTATGATATATATAAATGACGAATTAGTGAATGTTTATGGCTCACAAGGTCAAAATAGGACAGTTGTATTATCTTTGAAAATAGCAGAAATGCAAGTTATTTATGATGAAATAGGGGAGTATCCAATTCTTTTATTAGATGATTTTATGTCAGAGTTAGATGAAAAAAGAAGAAAGAATTTTTTAGAATATATAGAAAATACACAAGTTATTATTACTTGTACAGATAAAATAGAAAATTTACAGAAAGATATGAAAATATTTCAAGTAAAAAAAGGAGAAATTTCAACATGTATGTCCACATAGGAAAAGATGATGTTATTGAAGAAAAAAATATTATTTCTATTTTAGATTTAGAAAAAATGTTAGAAAATAAAAAAATAGAAGACATTTTAAAAGAATTAAAAATAGAAAATAATATAGTAAATAAAAAAAATGGTAATGAAAAATCTCTTATTTTAGTAAAAAAACAAGAAAAAATAGAAGCATATTTTTCTAATATTTCATCAACAACATTAGCAAAAAGAATGCAAAAAGAAATAATATAAAAAGGAAGGTTAAAAAAATGGAAAAATTTGAACATGAGTATGGGGCAGAACAAATTCAAGTATTAGAGGGGTTAGAAGCAGTAAGAAAAAGACCTGGTATGTATATAGGTAGTGTTTCTGTAAGAGGTTTGCATCATTTAGTATATGAAATTGTAGATAACTGCGTAGATGAAGCATTAGCAGGATATTGCACACACATTCATGTAACATTAGAACCAGGAAATATTGTATGTGTAGAAGATGATGGTAGAGGAATTCCAGTTGATATTCACCCAAAAACAAAAATATCAGCAGCAGAAACCGTATATACTGTTCTTCATGCAGGTGGAAAATTTGGTGGAGATAGTGGATATAAAGTATCTGGAGGTCTTCACGGAGTTGGTGCATCTGTTGTAAATGCATTATCACAATGGACAGAAGTAACTATTCAAAGAGATGGCGGAATTTATGAAATGAAATTTGAAAGAGGAAAAACAGTAGAACCATTAACAAGAATAGGAGATTCTAAAAAAACAGGAACAAAAGTAAGATTCTTAGCAGATGATACTATTTTTGAAACAACAGATTACGAATATGAAGTATTAGAAAATAGATTCCGTGAAATGGCATTTTTAACAAAAGGACTAAAAATAAGTATTGAAGATTTAAGAGAAGAAACACCTAAAAAAGCAGAATTTCATTTTGAAGGTGGACTAATTTCGTTTGTTGAATTTTTAAATAAAAATAAAGAAAAATTACATCCAACACCTATTTATATAGAAAAAGATGGGGAAGTGCCAGTTGAAATTGCAATGCAATATACTACTTCTTATACAGAAAATATTTATACTTTCGTAAATAATATTAATACAATTGAAGGTGGAACTCACTTAGAAGGATTTAAAAGAGCACTAACAAAAACTTTTAATGATTATGCAAAATCTCATAATTTATTAAAAGATAAAGATGCTAACTTACAAGGTGAGGACATAAGAGAAGGTATTACAGCAGTTGTTTCAGTTAAAGTAAAAGAGCCTCAATTTGAAGGACAAACTAAAACAAAATTGGGAAATAGTAATGTAACTGGTATTGTACAAAGTATGGTAAATGAAGCATTAGGTAGCTTTTTAGAAGAAAATCCATCAGTTGCAAAAGCAATTTTGGAAAAATGTATTAGCGCAGCTCGTGCAAGAGAAGCAGCAAGAAAAGCAAGAGAATTAGTAAGAAGAAAAAATGCCTTAGAAACAACTACTTTACCTGGAAAATTAGCTGATTGTAGTAGTAAAAATCCAGATGAATGTGAAGTATATATTGTCGAGGGAGATTCTGCAGGAGGAAGTGCAAAGCAAGGAAGAGATAGAAGATTCCAAGCCATTCTTCCACTTTGGGGTAAAATGCTTAACGTAGAAAAAGCAAGAGCAGATAAAATTTATGGAAATGATAAATTAAACCCAGTTATCTTAGCAGTAGGAGCAGGAATTGGTTCCGATTTTGATATTTCAAAAATTCGTTATGGAAAAGTTATTATTATGGCAGATGCCGATGTTGATGGTGCTCACATTAGAACTTTATTATTAACCTTCTTCTTCCGTTATATGAGACCTTTAATAGAAAATGGAAATGTATATTTAGCACAACCACCATTATATAAATTATCTAAAAAAGGAATGCAAGATATTTATTGTTATACAGACGAAGACTTAGATAGAGCATATAAAGAATTAGCAGAAAAAGGAATTGAAAGAGATCAATTAGGTCTTCAAAGATATAAAGGTTTAGGAGAAATGAACCCAGAACAATTATGGGAAACAACAATGGACCCAGCTAATCGTATTTTGGTAAAAGTAACTATGGAAGATGCTATTAAAGCAGATGAAATATTTACGATTTTAATGGGTGACGATATTGAACCAAGAAGAGAATTTATTGAGCAAAATGCAAAATATGTTAAGAATTTGGATGTTTAATTTTGTAGAAAAAATAAAAATTAAATGAACGTAATAGATTTAATTCTATTACGTTCATTTACGTATAAAGCTAATATTAACTTTCAGCTCAAACTATAATTCCTAACTTTTTCACCTAATATACATTGCTGTATAAATAAGCAATGAGCCAAAAATAATAATCACCTGCTCGACTATAAATACACACATCATAACCATATTCGTCCATGTAGGACTAATAACGACCACGATTATATATAAATATAATCTTAACTCAAATATATTATTTATTATTTAACCATATATAAAAATACAAAATATAATTTAAGAAAAAAATATAATGTAAAAATATAGCTTGCAAACAAATAATATATTCTTCATCG
This sequence comes from uncultured Clostridia bacterium, assembly GCA_947627755.1. Taxonomy (GTDB): domain Bacteria; phylum Bacillota; class Clostridia; order TANB77; family CAG-508; genus UMGS1663. Next base: position 16,292 of record CANQXD010000011.1, read on the forward strand.
CCGACATAGAATAACCTAAGTTTTACTTAAGCTATGATATATCTTTGCTCGAACCATAAAAAGCTTTTTTATAAAAAACCTCGTATGACTCTTCGTTAGGCTAATATTAACCTTATGCTTTTATTATTTGTAAAAATAAAATAATTATTCAAAAATAATAATAAAATAAAAAATAATAATAAAATAAAAAATAATAATGAAATAAAAAATAATAAAAATAATTAAATTAAAAATAATTAAATTAAAAATAATTAAAATTAAAAATATTAAAAATAAGAAATATTAAAATAAAAATAAATAAAGAAAAGTAAAAAAATAAAATATGAAATAAATAAAAATTTTTATAAAATAAAATTTGTTATAAAAAGTAATAAATAAATTTATAAAAAAATAAAATATAATAATTCATTTTTTTAATGAAAAATAAAAAAGGAGAAAAATTTTGAATAAAAAAATTATAAAAACAAATCAAAATTATACTTATGATATTTTAAAAAATGATTTATTATTTTTAAATTATGAATTTCCTATTTTTAAAATAAATAATATTGGAAAAAGTACTTTAGGAGAAAAAATAGTTTTTATAAAATTAGGAGAAGGAAATAAAAAATTATTTATAAATAGTGCACATCATGCAAACGAATGGATGACAAGTTTAGTAACAATGATGTTTATAGAAAAATATTTAAATTTATATAAAAATAAAGAAATGTATAAAGGATATGATATAAAAGAATTATGGAATAAAGTAAGTGTATTTTTTGTTCCAATGGTAAATCCAGATGGAGTAAACTTATGTTTAAAAAATAAAAAAATTATTTCTCAAAATTTATATAAAGAAATTTGGCAAGAATATGAAAATAAATTAGAAAATTGGAAAGCAAATATTAGAGGTGTAGATTTAAATTTGAATTATCCAGCAGGGTGGGAACAAGCAGTAAAAAATAAAAGAAAAAAAGGAATTACAAAACCGGGACCACGAGATTATGCAGGACCAAATGCTGTTTCAGAAATAGAAACCAAAAATATGATAGAATTTACACAAGTATTTGATTTTGATATGACACTATCTTTACATTCTCAAGGACAAGAAATTTATTGGAGTTATTTAAATCATAAAATAGAAAAAGCATATCAAATAGGAAGAAAATTAGAAAAAGTAAGTGGATATGTATTAACAGAGCCAGATTATTATTCTTCTTTTGCAGGATATAAAGATTGGTTTATTAAAAATTTTAAAAAGCCAGCATTTACAATAGAAATAGGAAAAGGGGAAGATGGAGTATCACTTCCACTAGAAAAGGCAGAAGAAACTTATGAAGAAGTAGAAGAAATTTTTTTAAAAGCAATCGAAGAATGCCAATATTTATGAGTATTGGCATTCTTTTATTGTATTATAAAAATATAATAATTAAATTACAAGTTTTTTTAGACTAATTTGTTTTTTTATTTTTAGACTAATTTATCAAAATTTCTTCTTGAATATAAAATTCTTCTAACTTCCATAATATTATTATTTACTATATAAAATATGGTATAATTTTTTACATAAATTCTATAATATGTATTTTTTCTTTTTCTAGTAGATATATATTTTTCATAACTTTCCGGATTTTCACATCGTTTTTCTATTTCTTTAATGACTTCATTATAGAAGTTTTCTGCTGCAATTTTATTTTTTAAATTATTTACAATATATTTCAAAATACTATTAAACTGACTGACAAAAGTAGCAGAATATTTTATTGTATATTTATTGTTCGCCATCTATTATCCTCCTAGCCATTTTTTTCATTTCTTCATGTGTATAATATTTTGTATTTGGATTTTCTGCTTCTCTATCTGCTTCATCTAATTCATTTTCAATATATTCAGTATATTCTAATTCACTCATCAATTTAGAGTATTTTTCTAAACTCATTACTACCATTGAGCCATATCCATTTTTTGTTAAATAAACTGCCTCATCTTCTTTTAAAACTAACTCCTCTATTTCTGGATATTTATTTCTTAAATCTGATACTGGCCTTATATTAATCATATCAATTCACTCCTTTAAATTATTATCATTATCTTATCATTATTTTATCTAAAAATCAACATTAAGATAAGTAATTTTATTATTTGTTTTAATTTATTTCTTATACTTAAATATTATGATAAAGAATATTAATGAAAAATTTAATTTATTATAAAAATGATAAATTAAAGACAAAAGTAAAATTGTATGCTATAATATGCATAAATCAAAATATTGTATTTAGGAGGAATTTTTAAAATATGATAATTAAAACTATTGATTTATGGACTGAACACTATAAAAATCATTATGAATGTTTTAATGGAGCTTTTATTGATGGATTTGAAAATGGAATGATTCCATTTAATAATTATAAGATAGTAAAAAATTGTAACTGCATAATTACAAATAATAGAGAAGATATAAATATAAGCAACAAGCATAATTCAATTATTTTCTATTATAATGAAAGACCAGTAAGACTAATTGTAATAAATAAAGATACAGATATTGAAAAATGTATAAATATAGCATTAAATCAAAATTTCAACAATAAAACTTTAAAGGATATATATGAATACAATAAAATAAAATCATATATTGTTGATTTAAAAGAAAAACCTATTTTTAATAAATCTAATAGTTTCAAAGAAATAGATGTAGGCTCGTGTGATAGATGGAATTTATTATATAATATGTTAAAAGGCGGTTATACAGAAGATAATACTCCTTATGGAAATTATCAAAGTGATAAATACAATTTTATTTCAAATATTGAAATAAAATATAATTTAAAAACGGATACAGAGGAATTTATAATTGAGCATAGATGTGCCTTTATCAATGAAATTAAAACTAGAATAATTCCAATTCAAGAAAATTCAAAATTAACAAAGTAAATTTAGTTTATAAATGAGAGATAATAATAAATTTATTTGAATACAAAGATTTAATTGATGGAAAACCAATACACATTACTACAGTAAATAAGAATAATAATCCTAATTTAGCAGTTGCATCAGATGTAAAAATTATAGAGAATGATAAAATAATTATAAAAAGACAATGATATTGTGCATATTATTGTCTTTTTTCTTTTAAGGTTTTAAAATAACTTTAATACACTCATCTTCCTTAGCATCAAAAATTTCATAAGCATGTTGTTACTTTTATAAGGCAAGGTATGAGTAATAAAATATGTCTACATTTCTAACTGCTTGGAAAGCAATTTTAATTTACCCTTTATATTCTCCACCATTAATATGCATTACTTGCCCTGTTACATAAGAAGAATCAGAACTTGCTAAATAGATAAATAAAGGAGCAATTTCATAAGGATGGCCAGCTCTACCCATTGGAGCATCTGAGCCAAGAGTTGGTATTTTTTCAGCTTCCCAACAAGCAGGTTGAAGAGGTGTCCAAAAAACACCGTGGAGACACTGCATTAACTCTAATATTTTTAGAAGCTAAATTGGTAGCAAGAGACCTTGTAAATCCTACAATAGCACCTTTACTTGTAACATAGTCAATAAGTTCTGGCTCTCCTTTAAAAGTAGTAATAGAAGTAACATTAATAATACTGCTACCAGGAAGCATATTTTTTAGTGCTCTTTTTGTTAAATAGAACATAGAATAAATATTGGTTTTCATTGTTAAATCAAATTGCTCATCAGTAATATCTAATAAACTTTTTTGCTGATATTGAACACCAGCATTATTCACTAAAATATCAATTTGACCAAATTTTTTCATTGTCTCTTCTACAATTTTATCGCAAAAATTAGAATCTTTTATATCTCCTGCAAGAAGAATACAACATCCTCCCAGTCTTTCAATAAATTCTTTGGTTTCTTCTGCATCTTTATGCTCATTATAATAAACAATGACAACACTTGCACCCTCTTTTACAAAACCAACAGCAACAGCTCTACCAATTCCAGAATCTCCACCAGTAATAATAGCAACTTTATTCATTAACTTTCCAGAAGCCCTGTAATATGGGTTATTGAAAATAGGTCTTGGTGTCATTAAATATTCCATTCCAGGTTGTGTATCTTGATGCTGTGGCGGAAACTCTAATTTGTAATCTTTACATATTAAACCATAGCCTTGTTCATTTATGTATTTTAATCCATAATCATCTTGCCCATTTTGATTAGAAGTATAATATTGATAATTCATTTTTTTCACCTCATTTATTTATATTCAAAATAAATAAAATGGTGAATTATAAAAAAATAACAAAGAAAAATGGAAATAATTTACAAAAAAATAAAACAGTATAGTGTATGAAAACACTAGGAATATAGGCACTTTGTCGAAATTTGTCTTACGAAATTTCTTGACAAATGTAAATATAATATGTAAACTTAAAATAGAAAACTCAAAAATATAAATAAGAAACAAAAAAATATTGTAAAAAGATATAAAAAGTAAAATATAAAAATAATAAAAATCGAAATGTAATGAAAAATAAAAAAAGAAAAATTTTTTAGAAAGGAGAAAAATAAAAATGCAAAAAGAACAATTTAAATCAGTACAAGATTGGTTGCCATTTGAAACTATTTTAGAAAATGGAATAGTAAAATTAAAAAATAATTCTTATATAAAAATAATAGAAATAATTCCAATAAATTTTAATTTAAAATCAGAATTAGAAAAAGAAGCAATTTTAAATTCATATAAAATATTTTTAAAAACTTGTAATTTTAATTTACAAATTTTAATTCAAAGTAATAAAGAAAATTTAGAAAAACATATTTCAAATATAAATATACAAAAAAAGAATGAAAAAGAAAATATAAAAAAAATTTCGAATTATTATATTGAATATATAAAACAATTAAATCAAAATAAAAAGTCTTCAAATAAAAATTTTTATATAATTATAAAACAAGCAATCGAAAATGAAAAATTAGAAGAAAATATTTTTCAAGAACTTAACGAAAGATACTTTAAAATAAAAGAGTGTCTTGCTAGATGTGGAAATGTAGTTAAAGATATAAACGAAAAAGAAAAAGTAAAGGAATTGTTCGTATCATTTTTAGATAGAAGAATGTATTTGTTATAGAAGAAAAAACAACATTATGTAAAACAAAATACAAAAAACATAAAAATGCCAAAAACGCTTTTATCCGAAGGAAAGCAAGAGATGAAATTTACAAAAAAGGGAGGTAAAAAGAAGCAAAAAGTAACAGAAAAATATAAATAGGCAAAAAACAGCAATTTGACAAAAAAGCAAAAAATAACAACAAAAACTTAGAAAAAATATTTTGGCAAAAAAACAAAATAGGAAAAGGAGGGAAGATGCAACTCAAAAATTTTATAATAGAAAAAGAGAATAAAAAAGAAAAAAATCAAAACAAATTAGAAGGAACTTTTAAACAAAAAGATTTTTTGAGTCCAAGTTATATAAATTTATCAAATCCAAAATATATAGAAATTGATAATTTATTTTATTCAAATTTAATAATTACAAATTATTATCATGAACAAAATGATTTATTATTAAAAACAATTTTAGATTCAAATATAAATATGAATATTTCTATTTTCTATGAAAAACAAAATCCATATCAAATAGTAAAAGATTTAACATATCATATTGGAAATGTAGGAGTTGATTTAAAAACAGGAAATGAAAATAGAGAAGATATAGAAATTGCAGCATTTACGTATCAAGATGCAAAATATATTCGAAAAGAAATACAAGTAAATAATGAAGACATTTATTTCTTATATATATATTTAAATTTATATGCAGAAGATAAAAAAGAATTAGAATATATGGTAAACAAAATAGAAGGAATTTTACAAGCAAGAGGAATGCAAGTAAAAAGGGCATATTTTAGACAAGAGCAAACATTTAAAGCATGTATGCCACTCATGGAAAATGAAAAAGAAATAAAAGAAGTAGCAAAAAGAAATGTATTGACATCAAGCTTAGTATGCACTTATCCCTTTATATCATCTGCTATTTTTGACGAAGAAGGAATTTTTATAGGAACAAATATATATAATAATTCTCTAGTTTTTATAGACAGGTATAATACCAATAAATATAAAAATGCAAATATGTGTATTTTTGGAAGTAGTGGAGCAGGTAAATCTTTTTATATTAAATTATTAGCACTTCGTTTTCGCATATTAGGAATTGAGCAATATATTATAGATCCAGACAGAGAATATACAAAACTTTGTGAAAACTTAGAAGGAACATTATTAAAACTAGGACCAAGCTCACAATCATATATAAATATTTTCGACATTAGAGAAGAAAGTTTAGAAGAAGGAGAAGGAGGATATTTAGCAACAAAAATAAGTAAATTAGTTGGATTTTTTAATTTAATATTTGGAAATATAGATGAAGAAGAAAAAGCAATATTAGAAGAAAAAATAATAGAAGTATATAAAGAAAAAGGAATAACTTTCGATGACAATACGTTATATAAATTAGATTCAAAAAAAATAAATATAAAACCAATATTTAAAGAATCAAAAGATATGCCAATATTAGAAGATTTTTATAACATATTAGAAAAAGATAATAAAACACAAAAAATGAAAACAAAATTAATTCCATTTGTAAAAGGTTCATTAAATTTTTTTAATCATTATACAAATATAGAATTAAATAATAAATTTATTGTAGCAGATGTTTATGAATTAGGAGAAGAAAATTTAAAATATGGAATGTATTTATTTACTGAATTATTTTGGGACAAAATAAAAAAAGATAGAAAAATAAAAAAAGCAATTTATTTAGATGAAATATGGAGATTAATTGGAGTAACATCAAATAAAGAAGTTGCAAGTTTTATTTATAAAATATTTAAAACAATTCGAAAATATGGTGGAAGTGGAGTAGCAATTACACAAGATGTATCTGATTTATTCAGTTTAGAAAATGGAATTTATGGAAAAAGTATCTTAAACAATTCTGAATTAAAAACATTTTTTTCACTAGAAGAAGATAACATAAAACTACTAAGCGAATATACTAATATGTCAGAAAAGGAAAAGATAGAAATAAGATCGTTAAAGAGAGGAGAGTGTTTAATGTTTGTAGGAGACAATCACATTTTAACAAAAATAGAATGTTCAAAAGAAGAAAAAACGATAATAGAATAATGCTAAAACCTAACGGATGAAAGCAAAAGAGGTACTTATGAAAAAATTTAAAAAGTGTAAACATAAAACAAAAAATAAAAAAAGAAAGAGGTAAAAAATGAAACAAATAATAACCGCATTAGGCAATCCTTTACTAAATGACAAATTAAAAGAGGAAGAGGATTTTAAAATTTTAACAAAAGACATACAATACCAAGATGGTATTTTTGAAATTATAGAAAAGGAAAATAAAATAGATTATTTAATACTAAGTGAAATTTTATTAGGAGAGTATAAAATAGAAAATTTAATCGAAAAAATAAAAGAAAAAAATAATAAAATAAAAATAATTGTTATTTTAGAAAATAAAAAAGAAGAAATAGAAAATATTTTATACTTAAAAGGTGTAAAAAAAATTTATTATAATAATCAAGTTGAAATAAAAGAAATAATTTCTTTTATAAAAAATGATGATATAGAAGAAAATGAAAAAATAAAATTTGAATTAGAAAATTTAAAGAAAATTTTATTAAAAAATAATATTTCTTTAGAACAAGAAAATGAAAAAAATAATTTATTAAAATTAGAAAATGAAAAAGGTAAAAACGAAGAATTAAAAAATGAAAAAGAAAAAAATAAAATTAAATTAATAAAAAATAATAAAGAAAAAGATAAAAAAATAATTAGTGTTGTCGGAACAGGTGGGGTAGGAAAAAGTATTATTACATTAAATTTATCAAATATATTAAAAGAAAAAAATCAAAAAATTTTAATCTTAGATTTTGATATTTTAAATAATAGTCTGCATACCATTCTTGGTGTAAATAATTATCCACAAAAAATAAAAAATAAATTACAAAAAAATGATTTAATACAAAATAAAATAAGTGTAAAAGATTTGATTATAAAAATAAATAAAAAAGTAGATTTAATATCTGGAATTAACTTACTATTTGATAGTAAGTACAAAATAAGTAGTGAAAAAATACAATTTATATTAGAAGAATTAAAACAATATTATGATTTCATTGTAATAGATACTTCTTGTGAATGCTTTTTTGACTACACAAAAAACATTTTACATTATAGTGATACCATCTTATTTTTATTAGAAGCAAATTTATCAGAAATAAAAAAAGCAAATAATTTATTAAAAATATACACAGAAGAATGGAATATAGAAAAGAATAAATTTAATTTAATTATAAATAAATATAATGAAAATGCAGTTGATGATAAAATAGTAAAACATATTTTTTTAGATTATAAAATATTAGGAAAAATTAAATTTAATAAAAAATATAATAATTTAATTAATAAAAATTTTGAAGAAGATATATTAACAAAAAATATAAAAAAAGAATATGAAAAAATTACAGACAAAATTATAAAATTAAAAAATAGAAAAATAAATTTAACAATTCAAAATATTTATCGTAGATTTATATTTAATATATATCAAAAAAATCAAAATAAAATTTAATAAAAAATAAAATATAAATTAAATTATAAATAAACAAGAAAAAATATATAAAATAAAAAATTATAATATTATACATATTTAAACATAAATAAAGAAAGGAAAAGAATTTATGAATTTATTATCAAATGAAATAGAAAATTATTTAACAAATAATAATGAATTATTAAAAGTAGAAGACCAAACAAATTTTATAGAAACGAATTTAGGAAAAACAATTAACTTCGGCTTAGATATAGGATTAAGAGCAATCCTGCCAGATGTAATAGAAGAGCAAATAATAGAAATAAAAGATACAATATTAGAAGAAGGATTTTCAGAAGGAATAAAAAAAGTAGTATCATCTGCAATAGATTTTGGAAAAAGTGCATTAGGAATAGTAACAGGGAATTTTGAAAATATATCACAAGTACAAACAGCGGTAAAAAATGGTGGAATTATTGATGGAGTATCTAACTTAGTAGATACTGTATTAAGTAAAACAACACAAAAAGGAATGCTATCTTATGGAATGGCAAATACCATAAGAAAAGGAAAAAATGTTATATTAGATAGCATTACCAATAAAATTGAAGAAGAATTTAATAGTCAATTAGATGCTGCAGAAAAATTAGAAAAATATTCAAACAATTGGAAAGAATATTATAACGCACATAATTTTGATGGAATGCAAAAAGAATATGACAAAATGAGAGAAAAATTAAAAATATTAATTCCAATAGAAACAACTTTAAAGCAAGCAAGAGTAATTGAAAATTTACATACCTTAATAAAAAATAATGGAAAAGATTTTAATCTAACAGAAGAACAAAAAAAATTAGCAGAGTTATTAGTGTAAGCATTTCCCTAAGTTTTTTTAGCATTTTTTCTTGCATAATTTTTAAGTTTAAAGTATAATACAAAGGAAGAAGAAAAAAGCAAAAAGAAAGAGGTAAAAAAGGTTTAAAAATAATTGAAAATAACAATTCACTTCTAAACTAATTTGTGCCTTAAGGAAGGAATGATAAGAAAAAATGGAAGAAAATGAAGACAGAGATGGAAAAATCATAGACAGAGACATTGAACAAGAAATGAGAACAGCATATATAGATTATGCTATGAGTGTTATTGTATCACGTGCTCTTCCAGATGTTCGAGATGGTTTAAAACCAGTACATAGAAGAATTTTATATACAATGTATCAAGATGGACTAACATCGGACAAGCCATATAGAAAATCTGCAACCACTGTTGGAGACGTGCTTGGTAGATATCATCCACACGGAGATAGTTCTGTTTATGATGCAATGGTAAGAATGGCGCAAGAATTTTCTCTAAGATATCCACTAATTGACGGACATGGAAATTTTGGTTCTATTGATGGTGATGGAGCAGCTGCTTACCGTTATACAGAAGCAAGAATGTCAAAGATTTCAGAAACAATGCTAGAGGACATAGAAAAAAATACAGTAAACTTTATGCCAAACTTTGATGATCGTTTGCAAGAACCAGTAGTATTACCAGCTAGAATACCAGCATTGCTTGTAAATGGTTCTTCTGGAATAGCAGTAGGAATGGCAACTAATATTCCACCACACAATTTAACAGAAGTAATCAATGGAATTATAAAAATGATTGATGAAGATGAAGTAAGCGATGAAGATTTAATGTCTGTTATCAAAGGACCAGACTTCCCAACTGAAGGTATTATATTAGGAAGAGAAGGAATAAAAGAAGCTTATACAACAGGTAGAGGAAAAATAACATTAAGAGCAGAAGCAGAAATAGAAGAAATGAGTGGTAATAGACAAAGAATTATTGTTAATTCTTTACCATACCAAGTAAATAAAGCAAAATTAATAGAAACAATAGCAGGTTTCGTTCGTGAAAAAAGAATTGAAGGTATCTCTGAGCTAAGAGATGAATCTGACCGTGAACACAAAGTAAGAGTAGTAATTGAATTAAAAAGAGATGCTAATGCACAAGTTGTACTAAACTTATTATATAAATTTACACAAATGCAAATTACTTTTGGAATTATTATGCTTGCCCTAGTTAATGGCGAACCAAAAATATTAACATTAAAACAATGCTTACAATATTATATTGAACATAGAAAAGATGTTATTTTACGTAGAACACAATTTGACTTAGACAAAGCATTAGCAAGAGCACATATCTTAGAGGGATTAAAAATTGCACTTGATAATATTGATGAAGTAATCAACATTATTCGTAATTCTTATGATGATGCAAAAGAAAGATTAATGGAACGTTTTGGACTTTCTGATATTCAAGCACAATCTATTCTAGATATGAGATTAAAAACATTATCAGGATTGCAACGTGAAAAAATAGATGAAGAATACAAACAATTAATGGAATTAATTGCATATTTAAAAGATGTTTTAAATAGCGAAAAATTAGTATTTGACATTATTAAAAAAGAATTAATTGAAATTCGTGATAAATACGGAGATGAAAGAAAAACAAAAATTGCAGCAGCAGAAGGCGAATTTGAAATTGAAGATTTAATAAAAGAAGAACAATGTGCCGTTACTTTAACTCACTTTGGTTACATTAAAAGAATGCCAATCGATACTTACAAGAGCCAAAGAAGAGGAGGAAAAGGTATTACAGGAATGACAACAAAAGAGGATGACTTTGTAAAACAAATCTTTACAGCATCAACACATGATACAATCTTATTCTTTAGTAATAAAGGAAAATTATATCATTTAAGAGGTTATGAGATTCCAGAAGCAGGAAGAACAGCAAAAGGAACAGCTATTGTCAACTTACTACAATTAGATAATGGAGAAAAAATATCTGCTGTAATTCCAATTCAAAACTTTGCAGAAGGAAAATACTTATTAATGGGCACAAAGAACGGACTAATTAAGAAAACAGCACTTTCAGAATATGATTCTAGCAGAAAAACAGGTCTATTAGCAATTACATTAAAAGATGATGACGAGCTAATAGATGTAAGGCTTACAGATGGAGAAGACAATGTTGTATTAGTAACAAAAAAAGGAATGAGCATTACCTTTGAAGAAAAGGACGTACGTCCTGTAGGAAGAACAGCACAAGGTGTAATAGGAATGCGTTTAGATGAAAATGACCAAGTAATAGGAATGGAACCAATTATTGCAAACTCAAATGCAACCTTACTTGCTATTACAGAAAACGGATTTGGAAAAAGAACAGAATTAGAAGAATATCGTGTACAAAATAGAGGAGGAAGAGGAGTTATTACTTATAAAGTAACGCCAAAAACCGGAAATATTGTAGGAATTCGAATTGCAACAGGAGTAGAAGATGTAATGTTAATTACAGACACTGGAACTATCATTAGACTAAAAGTAGATGAAATTAGCGTACTTGGAAGATCAACACAAGGAGTTACTCTAATGAGAACAAACGACGGTGGAAAAGTAGTAAGTATCGAATTAATAAATCCAGAAGAAGAAATGCAAGAAGAAGAATAGAAATAAAAAAGCACTTTCTAAATATAGAGAGTGCTCTTTTAATTAAAATCGAAATCAAAAATTATAATTTAATTTTTTAGCCTTTTTTTGAAAACCTTATATCGTCTCCAAAAAAATGACAAATATGATAATGCCCAACCAAACGGGATACAATTCTTTCATCATAAGTAGCAAATAAATTATCCAAACTCAAATTAGTAGAAATAATAGTCTTTGTAGCTTTTTTACTATTTAATAAACGAGAATTTATAATATTAAATAATTCAGAAAACTTCATATTATTAATACATTCAGTTCCCAAGTCATCAATAATCAATAAATCTACATTTAATAGAGAATCATAAATATCTTTTGAAGAATTTTCTTTTCCAAAACGATAATCCATAATGGTATCTAGCATAACAGGAGCGGTTTGGTAAAGAACAGTCTTTCCTTGTTGTAACAGTTCATTTGCAATGCAACTAGATAAAAAAGATTTTCCAAGTCCAGTATTTCCAGTAAATAAAAGATTCTTTTTATTAATATCATCAAATTCATCAATAAAAGTATGAGTAAGTTTATAAATAAACTCCATATTTTTTCTAGGAGAAATTTTTGAATGATATTTCTCCTCATTTACTTCATTAGAATATAAATCAAACGAAAAGTGTTCAAAATTCTCTGTATCTAAATTTGATAAATTTGAATTATTATATTCTAAATTGAATAATTTTTGTTTCAAGCAATGGCACATAATAGTTTCATTTGAATTTGTAATATAACCTGTATCGCTACAATCTTCGCATTCGTAATGAGGTTTTAGATAAGATTCATCCTTTCCAAGGGAAGAAAGAATTTCTTGCTTTTTGCTTTTTAAATCATTTATTTTTTGATTTAATTCATTTAATAAAGAAGTATCTTTATGAGCAAGCATTTGTTTAGAAACAGAAATAGCCTCTTTACTAATTTCATCATCAATTTTTTGTAGTTCAGGATGGACTTCATAAAGACTATTTTTTCTTTGCTCTGCATCATATATTGCGCTCATTCTTTTTCTATTATACTCTAGTAATAATTTTTTTAAATTAGAAGAATTCATAAAAACTCCTTATAAATTAAAATTTGCATAAAGACTATCTAAATTATCATATTTTCTTTGATCATAATTTTGATAGCCAGACTTTTTCTCTAATTCTTTAATATCTTTTTTCTTTTGTTTTAATTGTAATAAGAAATTTTGTATTTCAACTGGTGTTTTAAATCCTCTATCATGCCAGTCAGTTAATAATTTATCTAAATAATCGAAATTAGGATTTGTTTTTGAAGTGGTTTTCTTTAATGCAATTTCAATAACATCAAAAGGAAAATTATAATCAATAGACCATTTTTCAACATAAGCTTGCTCGTATTGAGTAAGTTGCCTTGTATATCCAAGCTTTTTACAAATTGATTTATATAAAGTATTTAATTTTTCTTGCTTTTCATAATAACGATCTAAATCATCAAAAGTTTGAATATGATTTTTATGCCAAGCATCTGCTACCGCTTGAATATAATTTCTATGAAGTGCAGAACGATTGAAACAATAACGGAACAAAGCAATCATAACTTGCTCATCAAATCCATATTTTTTAAACCATAAATCAATATCACTATACCAAGAAGGAGACATGATTCCTTGGAAAAATTCATTATTAATATTTTCAATTGCTTTTGCACGATATTGATTTTGAGCAGTTTGTTTTAAAGTTTCAGCAGATAAAGAAACTTTTGGCTTATATAATTTATGAAGCTCAATCTCTTGAAGATTATTAATAATGTATCCAGTATTTTTTTTCGTAATAACACCAAGGTCTTCCCAATACTTAACAGCATCTTGAATAACTTTAAAATCTAATTCTAATTTTTTTGATAAATCGTTAATTTTAATATCTTTTCCATATTTAGATAGGAAAATCATATATAGATATACTTTAATATAATTACCATTAGTTTGAGATAAATATTCTGTAAAAAATATATCTGGTAATTCTGTATTAGAAAATAACATAGGTATATCGTTTTGCTCTAATTTCATAATTAATCTCCTTTCTCTAAATAAGTTGTTAAAATTATATCACGCAAAATATAAAAATACAAGTTGAATTTTGCGGAAATTGCTGGAATTATGTTACAATTTAATAATACAAATAGTATAAATAAAAATATATAAAATAGAAAAATTATTTATATTTATTAATCTTTTTTGTATAAATAAATTTTATGACTTTTCCAAAATGAAAATAAATAACGAAGAACGTATAAAATATTTTCTTGTTGAAAGCCAAATAAAGAAATGAGTAAAACAGGAAAACAAGTAATAATAAAAACAATTATTTTAGTAAATAAATCTAGCATAAATATTTTTGTAATAAGAAAAATAATAAACCACCAAATAAAATTTAAAATAGCAGTTTGATAATCAATAAAACCCAAAAGTTTAGTTTGAAAACGGTAATTTTGAGGAAAAATAAATTTCATAAAATTGCATCCTTTCTTATTTTATCTAAATATATATAAAAAAACTCAAAAAACAAAATTTATAAATAAAAAATAGTAAAAACAAAAATCAAAAATAAATACAAAGTAATCAAAAATAAATATAAAATAAAAAATTAGAAATAAAAAACTAATTTAATAATTTTATCTTATTTGAAAAACCACTAAAATTAGTAGAAACATCAGTTGAAATTCCACCAATTAATTCTCTAACATAAGAGTTTGCTTTAGATAGTGCATAAATACCTCCTATATATAAGAATTTTGAAAATAAATCTTGACTATTAAATTGCAAAGAAAAAATAACAAGTAATATAATACTAACAAAAGATTGTAATAATAAAAGTCCCAATAAAGTTCTAATCCATGTTTTAAAAAACCAAGAAGTAGAATGATTAATTAAAGTTAAAAAAGCAAAAGGAGTAATTAAAATAAAAACTTTTAATAAAATATAACGTAATGAGTAAGAAAAAATTAAATTAAATAATCCTAAAGAAATAAAACTTTTCATTAAACCATCTATTGAAAAAATATTAAACGAAGATTCTTCAATATGAATTATAGAATTTAATTCTAATAATAGATTAGAAAAAGAAATATCTATATTAAAAATATTTTTTCCAATTTCACAAATAGAAGATGAAATTAAATAATTTATTGATAATATTTTTTCACAAATAAAATAAGAACTATTAATACAAATTCCAAAAATTAATAATTTAAAAATAAATTGAGTTGGTTTTTCAATTTCTAAGTATGAAAAATGAGAAAATAATAATTTAAAACAATAATAAAGTGAAAAACCAATTAAAAGTGAATTAGCAATAACTAATAAACTTTTAGAAAATGAATCTCCTAATAAATTTTCAAGGAAAGATTCAGTTAACATATTTTCATCTACAAACAATAATCTATCTAAAATATAATATAGATTATTATCAATAGAAGAAAACAAATTGTTAAAAATCGAGTTTATTGTATCGATAATAGTTTGGGTAATATTAGATTGATAAGTTTCCAAAAAAGGCTCCTTTCTATAAAGCGAATCCTAACGGATTTAAGGAAAATGCGTACTTTCAAAAAAAGTACAATAAAGTATACATAAAACATAAAAACCAATTAGTAGTGATTTAAAATAAATATTAAAAACAACTAAAAAACATTAATATAGTCAAAAAGTCAAATTATAAAAAGAAAATTTGTTCTTTAAATCTTAATATAACAAAACATAATATTTTTAACATATAAATTGTTTGAAATAAAAATACAAAAATCAAATATGTATTTGTAAAAAATAAAATTTTATTACCAAAATATATAACAAAATAAAAATAAAAATCAAAATAAAAATAAAAAATTAAAAAATAAAAATCAAAATTAAAATTAAAAATTTAAAATAAAAAAATTAAAAATAAAAAATGAAATAAAAATTAAAATTAAAAAATTAAAATTAAAATTTAAAATTTAAAATAAAAAAATTAAAAGTAAAAAATAAAATAAAAATTAAAATTAAAAAATTAAAAATAAAATTAAAAATCAAAAATAAAAAAATTAAAAGTAAAAATTAAAAATAAAATAAAAATTAAAATTAAAAATTAAAAGTAAAAATAAAAATTAAAAATTAAAATTAAAAATTTAAAATAAAAAAATTAAAATTAAAAATAAAAATAAAAATTAAAATTAAAAATTTAAAATAAAAATCAAAATAAAAAATTAAAATAAAAATTAAAAACAAAATTACAAAAATAAATAAAAATAATTTATCCAATTAAAGATTTAATAGCAGATAAAATTAAATTAATTGCCAAAATAAATCCATAAGAAAATAAGCTACCATTAATTAATTTTTTTCCTGTTCTAATTTTTTCTTCATCTCCAAAACTAAATTTTCTCATAAAAGCACCAGTTGCCACAGCAACTGCAGCAGCGGGAGTAGCAAGCTTTATAAGCCATTCTTGAATTGATTCAAAAGCTTTATTTAATTTTGTTACAAGTTCTGGTTCTCCCCATGCAGCAAAACAAGAATTTGAAAAAATAAAAATAAAATAAATAGTAAATAATAAAAAAATAAAAAATTTTTTCTTCATAATAAAACCTCCTTAAAAAGATATAAAAATATAATTAAGATAAATAATAAATAAAAACTTATTTATTATGATACAAATTAAAATCCTTGAAATAAGGAATTAAATTTATTTTTTGAGGTGGCAATATTTTATCGCCATCTGATAAAAAAGATAAACAAGAAAATGTTTCTAAATTTTGTGTAAAAAAATTAGTGTCAAAAATATAATCCGTTTGAAAATAAGAATTAAACGATTCAGAAAGGTTTGAATTCTTAGAATGAAACTTATGGTACAAATAATTGAAATTTGTCTCTTTTGCATTTTCAGAAATCGTTTTTGAAAACTTCTCTTTTTCTTCTTTTCCAATTTGTTTTTGAGCATCTTCAATTGTAAAAATATCGTCACTGCGAAACCAAAGTTTATTAACTAAATTTTGTA
Organism: uncultured Clostridia bacterium; assembly: GCA_947627755.1. GTDB lineage: Bacteria > Bacillota > Clostridia > TANB77 > CAG-508 > UMGS1663. The sequence goes on from CANQXD010000011.1 coordinate 33,392, forward strand.
CAATTACTTTAACAGAAGATTGATTATTTAATGTATTCAATAAAGAAGTATAGCTTTGTGTAGCAACAATATTGATACACTTTGCTTCTCTACTTTGGCTAAAAAAAGATGCGTCAGATAAAGTAACATATTCATGATACTCATCACTAATAAAGCAAACACTTCTCTTATCTTCTAAATTTGAAGTATTAGCTAAACGATTTAATACTTCTGTTTGAAAATCTAACTTTAAATAGGCAGCAATCATTTTTGCTAAATTTTTATATTCTGAGATATTTAAATTAAGAACAACAATTTTACCTTTTTCTAAAACATCATGAAAACCAGAAAAATTGATTTCATTTTCAGTAGGGCAAAATACTTTTTTTACTTGATAGTCTGATAAAAATAAATTAGTAATTCGAGTTACTTCAGACTTTAAAATTGACTTTGTTCTTTCATCTAAAATAGAATATTCTTTTTCAAAAAAATTTAAAGCAGATAGTAAATGATAAACATCTTCTTCAGAAAAATAATCTGTTAAAAATAAATTTCTTAAAGTTTGGATTTTTTCTTCATAATAATTAGGAATTACCACTAAATTGTGCAATTCTTCAAAAGTAACGTAACCATGATTATACAGCCTACATAATTTAATACATTCACTTAAAATTTGTTCTACTTTATCAAGCCAAAAAGATTCTGTATTATTAGGAGAAAATAATAATAAAATAGTTTTTAAGCGATTGGCTAAAACAGAAGGTTTTAAATTTGGTTTATGTAGAGGGTTATATTTAACATTACCACTTAAATCTAGAATAAGTAGATCTTCTTTTCTTTGGTACAAAGTAGCATATTTTTGAACTTGTAGATAATAATTTCCTTTGACATCTAAAATAAGCATGCCTAATTTTTCTTTTGAGTTATTACTTTTATATTCCATAAGTTGCTTTGTAAAAGGGTACATAGCAGATGAAGTTTTTCCTGTTCCAATAGTTCCAGTAATTAAAATATTTTGATATAGACTTTTTGCTGGAATACGAACAAAATCATTATGAGAATTAGTACCTATCAATAAAGAAAGAGTATTTGTAGGAGCAATAGAAACTTCTTTTTCTCGCGAGTTTTCTCTTTTGCGAAATATTTTTTGAGAAAGCGATAAAAATATTACAAACTCAGAAAAAAGAGAAAAAATAATAGAAGAAGTTTTTATTAAATTCCATAATGTAGGTTGCTCTTCACAAATATTAAAAGGATGAATAGCATAAGGAAAAATAATTGTATCTGCTAAATAAATTGGCTTAAAAACACACCAATAAAAATAAAAAATGATTAGTGTAAAAAAAGCAGAAAATAAAATACGTTTTATAAAATTCATGTTCTTTTCCAATCCTTTTGCTTTTGCGTTAATTTAAACCCTTGTAAATTTTGAAAAGCATATACTTCAAAAAAAGTATAAATAGAATAAAAAGTAATAAAAAAATGAATAATAAATAATATAAAAAATGCATTTGTTAAGTTTACAATAAGCATCACACTCCTTACGGGTGACATAATATAATATTTTTTTGAAATTGTCTATACTTTTTTTGAAAAATGTGGTAAAATGACAAAGGTTCTTAAATTACAACAAAATACGACACATAAAAAAGAATCATAAAAGGTTATACAAAAAATAAAAGATAGGAGGTTATATAATGAACTTTAATAAAGATACAAAAATAGGTGAAATTTTAGAAGTTGCACCAGAAAAAGCAGAAATTTTACTACAAGCAGGAATGCATTGCTTAGGTTGCCCAGCTTCACAAGAAGAAACATTAGAAGAAGCATGTAGCGTACATGGAATTGATGTAGAAGAATTAGTAGAACAATTAAATAAATAGTGAAAAATAAAAGTTTTTAGCTATTATTTTAATAAGAGAAAACAAAAAATTTACAAAAATATAACAAAATTTTCAAAAATTCATTGACAAACGAATAAAAATATAGTAAACTAAATAAGCAGTCGCATTTATGCGACTTTACTTGGGTCATTAGCTCAGGTGGTAGAGCACTTGACTTTTAATCAAGTTGTCCGCGGTTCGAATCCGCGATGGCTCACCAATACCAAGGATTTAAGTTTCCTTAAATCCTTGGCAAAATTATATATAAGGCCCCTTGGTCAAGCGGTTAAGACATCGCCCTTTCACGGCGGAGACATGGGTTCGATTCCCGTAGGGGTCACCAACCTTATATGCCACTTTAGCTCAGATGGTAGAGCAACTGACTTGTGGAATAGATAGAAAGAAATTTCTATTTTGAACTATTTTGCACCTTTATTTGGAAACGAATAAAGTGGACACCGCTAATTCGGGGAAGACTAAGTATTTTAAATATAGGTTAATCCCGAGCTAAGGAAGAAATTCCTAAGTGTAGAGACTTTATACGGTGTACCTAAAGCGAAAAGCTATGGTAAAGAGAAAGTCCAGACTACAAACACATTTGTGGTAATGAAAATTATAGTAGTATGAATCAGTAGGTCGCCCGTTCGATTCGGGCAAGTGGCTCCATACTTAAAACCAGGCTTGTTATAAAACTTGCTTGGTTTTTTGTTTTTATTGTGCCCAAATTGTCACTCGTTAACAAGTACATATAAAGGTGCTAGTTTAAATAAAGGAAAAAAATCAAAAAATAATGTCTCTTTAGAAAACGTCCCCAAAGAGACACCCAAAGAGACATAATGGAAGGAGAAAAAATGCCAAAAACAGTAATAGTAACAGGAGGTTCTAGAGGAATTGGAGCTGCAATTGTTAACTTACTTGCAAAAGAAGATTATCAAATTGTATTAAATTATAATAAATCGAAAGAAATCGCAAAGAGAATGCAAGAAGAATTCACAAAACTAGGAAAATGCGTAGAAATCTTCCAAGCAGATGTTTCAAAAAGAGAAGAAGTAAAAGGATTAGTTGAATTTACTATTCAAAAGTTTGGAAAAATTGATGTATTAATTAACAATGCAGGAATTTCACAAACAAAATTATTTACAGATATTACAGACAAAGATTGGAATACAATGCTAAACGTAAATTTAAACTCAGTTTTTTATACTTCACAAGAAGTAGCAAAGTATATGATACATGAAAAACAAGGATGCATTATAAATATTTCTTCTATATGGGGTATGGTAGGAGCTTCATGCGAAGTACACTATAGCGTAGCAAAGGCAGGAGTAGATGCTATGACGAAATCACTTGCCAAAGAGCTGGGGCCTTCTAATATAAGGGTCAATAGCATAGCACCTGGCATTATTGATACTGATATGAATAAATATTTATCACAAGAAGAATTAGAAAAAATAAAAGAAGAAATTCCACTTGGAAAAATAGGAGATACCTTATCTATTGCAAAATGCACAAAATGGCTAATAGAGGACAGTTACACAACAGGGCAAATTATTAGCATAAATGGTGGATGGAATATAAATTAAATAAAAAACAAAATGAGTCAATACTGAAAAAATAATAAAAACATTAACCTTAAAAATTGTTCTAAAATCAACTTGTCTAACATAGGAATATAAAAAAAGAGGAGGAATTAGGATGTTAGATAAGAAAAGAGTTTTAGTTATAGGAATAGCTATTATCGTTATTGTAGTTATTTTAGTAGGAGTTTATTTTGGTATTGCAAGTAAAAAGTCGGAAAATCAAATAACAGAATATACACCACAAGAAGAAATAACAGATGAGCAAATGAGACAGACAATTGTTTCTTTATATTTTAAAAATGAGAATGGACTAATACCAGAAGCAAGACTTATGGATGTAAAAGAGTTGATTAGTAATCCTTATGAAAAAATAGTAACTATGTTAATAGAAGGCCCAAAAAATGAAAACTTGCAAAAAACAATTCCAAATGGAACAAAAATAATAAAAATAGAAAGAGAAGGAGAAATTTTGGTTTTAGATTTTAGTGAAGAATTTATTTTAAATCATATAGGTGGAGAAGAGCAAGAAAAAATAACTTTGCAATCAATTATAAAAACAGTAACAGAATTAACAGAAGTAAATGGAATAAAAATAAAAATTAATGGAGAAGAAAATAAAGAATTTAAAGATGGAAAAATAAAATTTAATCAAATTTTCAATAGAGAATTTTAAAAATAAAAAGTGGAATTAAAATAAAATTTAATTCTGCTTTTTATTTAATAAAGAAATAAAAAACAATTATGATTTAAATTTGAATTTATGAAAAAAATTAAATGAAAAAACATATAATAAAAAAATAATAACGAAGAAATAAAAAAATAAAAAATAAAGAAAATAGATTAAAAAAATGAAAATATAGAAAAATATAAAATCATAGTAACATAAAATAAAAACACGAACAAAAAATAGTTATGATTGACGTAGAAAGTATAAAGTAAAAAAAGATAGAAAATTAGATAAGTATAAATTGACAAAAAAACAATTAAAAGGTAAAGAAATAAAAGTAAAAATATGAAAGATTTGAAATAGAAAAGCAAAAAATAGTTAGCAAGGAATCGAATAAAAGCTAACGGATAAAAGAGTAAATGATTCTATTTATAATAAAACAAAAAGATAAACATAATGTAAATAAAATTGAGTAAAAGAATAAGGAAAAAAAGCAAAAAATAGAATGTGTTTACAAAAAGACAAGATAAAAGAATTACTTAAAAAGTTTATAAAATTTTATACATTTAGTTACTTTTTTTAGATTACATAAGAAATTTTCTACCTCAAATAAAGAGTCAATAGGAGAGTGAAAATTACTATTACAATGATTATATTTTTTACTATAATAAATATTATTATGATATTTATTATCACAATTACTTTTTTGATATCCACTTATTTTCATAAACACACCTACTAAAATTCAAAAATAATTTAATATTATAAATATAAAAAATTCTATATTAAAATATTAAATATAAATTTATATAAAAAAATAAAATTAAAAAATTTTGAAAATAAAATATAAATTTATTATACAAAATAAAAAATTTATTTTGCATAATTAAAAATAATAAAGTAAAAATTTTTAATTAATAATATATTATATGAAAAAAAATAAAAAAAGTTAAAAATAAAAAATATATAAATAACAAAATATAAAAATAATAAAGATGAAAAAATAAAAAATATGTGTTATAATGAATAAAAAAATATAGTAAAAAAGGTAAAAAATAAAATGAAAATAATATTAAAAGAAAATGAAAGAATAGATGATTTAGAATATAAAGAATTAAAAATAATTCAAAATAAAAATGGATTTTGCTTTGGAATTGATAGTGTATTACTTTCGGACTTTGCAAAAGAAATTCGAAATAATAGTAAAGTATTAGATTTAGGAACTGGCACAGGGATACTTTGCATCTTATTAAGTGAAAAAACAAAATTAAAAAAAATATATGGAATTGATATACAAGAAGAAGTTGTTGAAATGGCAAAAAGAAGTGTAAAACTAAATAACTTAGAAGATAAAATAGAAATACTTAATAAAAATGTAAAAGAATTAGGAGAAATATTTGAAAAAAATTCTTTTGATTCTGTTGTAACAAATCCACCGTATAAAAAAAGTAACACTGGAAAAGTAAACGAGAAAGAAAATAAATTTATTTCAAGACACGAAGTAACAGCTACACTAGAAGATTTTATAAAAATTAGTTTTGACTTATTAAAAGACAAAGGCAGTCTTTATATGGTACATAGGCCAGAAAGATTGGCAGAAATTATTGTTACATTAAAAAAATATAAATTAGAACCAAAGACAATTCGATTTGTACATTCTAATTGTGAAGAAGAACCAAAATTAGTATTAATAAAAGCAGTAAAAAATGCAAAAGAATTTCTTAAAGTAGAAAAGCCTCTTATTGTTTACAATGAAAAAGGAGAATATACAGAAGAAATTTTAAAAATTTATCATAAAAATATGTGATACAAAAGGATAATTTATGTAGAGGCTAACATCCCAAATGTTGCAAAGGAGTAAAGTAAATGAGTGGAATTTTATATTTAGTAGCAACCCCAATAGGAAATTTAGATGATATAACTTTTCGTGCAATTCGTATTTTAAAAGAAGTGGATATCATTGCTGCAGAAGATACGAGGCAAACATTAAAATTATTAAATCATTATGAAATTAGTAAACCTTTAATTAGTTATCATAGGCACAACGAAGAGATAAGACAAGAAGTATTAATAAAAAAACTAAAAGAAGGAAACAATATTGCATTAGTTTCTGATGCAGGGACGCCAGCAATTTCAGATCCTGGAGAAGTGATTGTAAAAGAAGCGTTAAAACAAGATATTAAAGTAGTTCCAATTCCTCGGAGCGTGCGCATTAGTAAATGCACTTATTGCATCTGGATTAGATACAAAAGAATTTACTTTCTATGGATTCTTATCAATAAATAAAAAGTTAAGGAAAGAACAATTAGAAAAAATAAGAAAAGAAAATAAAACCATTATATTATATGAAGCTCCTCATAAGCTAAAGCAAACATTAAAAGATTTAGGAGAAATAGTAGAAAAAAGACAAATTGTAATAGCAAGAGAATTAACGAAAATACACGAAGAATTTTTAAGAGGTACAGTAAATCAGATAATAGAAAAATATCAAGAGCCAAAAGGTGAGCACATTATTTTAATAGAAGCAAGTAAAGAGAAAGAAGAAGTGAAAGAAAAAAATAATTTACGAGAAATGACATTAGAAGAACATTATCAATATTATGCAAAGCAAGGACTTTCAAAAAATGAAATAATAAAAAAAATAGCTAAAGATAGAAATGTTAATAAAAATGAAATTTATCAGAAGTTTATCTAAAGAAAAAAAGCAACTTTTTTATAAAGTTGCTTTTCAGACTGTTGACAAAGTATATAAAAATATTTTGCTCAACAGTCTTTTTCTTTTTTTATTTTGAATTTTACCAAAAA
>CANQXD010000012.1 GCA_947627755.1 uncultured Clostridia bacterium
AACTTTATTATTAATTCTAAGCTTTATCATATATTTAAAACTTGTATTAAAGTTTTCCGAAACTTCTTGACACTAATAAAAAAATGCTTTAAAATGAAAGAAAAATATGATACAATATGCAAAAGAAAAACATAGAAAGGTTTATAGGTATTCCTTTATAAAAACCTAAATATATGATGCAAGGAATGTATTAAAAATGAAGCAAACAGTAGCATTTTGTACCTTGGGCTGTAAGGTAAATCAATATGAAACAAATGCAATGATAGAAAAATTTTTACAAAAAGGGTATGAAATAAAAGAATTCAACGAAAAAGCAGATATTTACATTATTAACACATGCACAGTTACAAATATGGCAGATAGAAAATCAAGGCAAATGCTTAGAAGAGTGAAAGAATTAAATCCTGAGGCATTAGTAGTTGCTTGTGGTTGTTATGCACAAGTTGCTAAAGACGAACTTTCAAAAATAGAAGAAATTGATTTAGTATATGGAACAAACGAAAAAAATAAAATTGTTGAATATATAGAAGAATTTGAAAAAGGTGAAAGTCCAAAACAAATTGTTACAGATGTAATGTATCAAAATGAATTCTTAGACTTTGGAACAACAGATTATACCGAAAAAACAAGAGCAGTTATCAAAGTGCAAGATGGATGTGATAGATTCTGCTCATATTGCATCATTCCTTATGCAAGAGGACACATAAGAAGTAGAAGCGTTCAAAGTGTAGTAAAAGAAGTAGAGGAGATTGCAAAAAAAGGCATAAAAGAGGTAGTTATTACTGGAATTCATGTTGCATCTTATGGAAAAGATTTAAAAGAAAATATTACGCTTATTGACTTATTAGAGGCAATTCATCCTATAAAAGAAATTAAAAGAATTCGTTTAGGCTCACTAGAGCCAACTTTAATTACAGAAGAATTTATAGAAAGACTTAAAAAATTAGAAAAAATTTGTGACCATTTTCATTTATCTCTTCAAAGCGGATGTGATGCAACATTAAAAAGAATGAACAGAAGATATACTACTGAGGAATTTAAACAAGCAGTTAATCTTTTAAGAAAAGCCTATCCACAAGTATCATTAACTACCGATATTATAGTAGGCTTTCCAGGAGAAACTAAGGAAGAATTTGAAGAAACATATTCTTTCTTAAAAGAAATAAAATTTTATCAAATGCATATCTTTAAATATTCACAAAGAAAAGGAACCAAAGCAGCAGTTATGCGGAAACCAAATAGATGGAAAAATAAAAGAAGAAAGAAGCAATAGGTTAATTGAGTTATCTCACGAAAATGAAATAAAGTATAATAAGCAAGAAATAGGAAAAGAATTAGAAGTATTATGGGAAGAACAAGAAGGCAAGTTTTTAAAAGGACATACTACTAATTACAAAGTAGTAAAAATTCCTTATAGGCCACTTGAAAATACAATTTCAAAGGTAACCATAGAAAAAGTAGAGGGATTAGAATTAATAGGAAAATAAAAAGAAAAAGCCTTACATACAGTAACATGTAAGGCTTTTTATGATTATTTTAGTCTACCTCAAAATATTGAACTTTTGCAAGGTCTTGTAAAGTATCTAACATACCAGATGTAAGAAGTTCATCTGATATACTTTGAAGACTACAAAAAGAGTTCCCATAACGATTTCCTTCTACTTTAATGAAACCATGCACAATTAAAGGAAGTTTAAGATTATCTTTTGGTACTACAAAGAAAATGTTAGAATCGACATCTAGCCGTTGCAAAGTAAACATATAATAATCCTCCTTTATATATAATAATTATTTGTGAACATATTATAGCATCAAACTACATTAGTGTCAACAAATCATGATAATAGAAAAAAATGGCAAAGCTTTCACTTTGCCATTTTTAGAAAGTTAACCTACGATAAATGTGATTTCCATGGTTAAATATATACATTAAATATAAATTCCTAAATAAGATATTACAAATGATACTACTACGTATATAGCTTCTACAATTACAAAATTTTTAAAAGCCACTTTTTCTTCTTTTTCTCCATATAAATCGCGAATTGCAAAATACAAAAATACAATAGAAATAATAGAGAAAAATCCTGATATCTTACTTGTAATTTTTAAAATACTTGAACTGAATAATACTAATAAGTTAATTACTTCTGCAATAATTACTGGTAATTGAGCTGTAGTAACCGTTGTAAGTACAGTTATTAAGGATTTTTTCTCTTTTTTATTTAATAAGAAAATAATTACTGACATAACAACTACTGTAAGTAATGGTGCTAATATTATTTTTATATAGCTAAGTAAAGTACTTCCAAATAATCTCCATGAGAAATATTTAAAACTAATAGAACCAAGTAATGCAGCTATTACCCAAATTATGACAAGGATAATTGCTGTTTTAAAATGTTTGTTAGAAGAATCATTTGCTATTTCTTCAATTTTTCCAAGTGGATTTTTTAACATTTCTGTTACAAAGCCTTTTGTTACTTTGGCTTCTTCTTTCACATTTACATTTTTCATACTTTCTTTTACTTGTTTAACAGTATTTAATGTTTCGTTTTTTAATTCTTGTTTTGTTTCAAAAATTTCTTGATTAACTTCATTTTGATTTTGATTTTCATTTTCTTCCATAATTCATTCTCCTTTTATTACTATATATTTATGATAGAAATTGAATAAAATTTCTATTATATACCAAATTTATATACTATTATTTAAATATAGTCAAGTATTTCAATTCTTATATTTTTAAAATAAATTAGTTGCAAAATAGGAAAAAATGTAATATAATAAGCCAAGTTAAAAAGAGACTAAAAAGCAATCTTTCATCCATTATAAGTTTTGCTAACGAAGACAGAAAGGAATGAAATTAAAAATGCAAAAAATAGATTTAAAAGAAAAATATCTAAAATTTTTTGAAAGCAAAGGACACAAAATTATACCAAGTGCTCCACTTATTCCAGAAAACGATCCAAGCGTACTATTTAATACCGCAGGAATGCAACCATTAGTACCATATCTAATGGGGCAAAAACATCCATTAGGTACTAGACTAACTGATGTTCAAAAATGCGTAAGATTAACCGATTTAGATGGAATTGGAGATAAAACACACCATACCTTCTTTGAAATGCTTGGAAACTGGAGTTTAGGAGATTATTTTAAAAAAGAATCAATTTCTTGGAGCTTTGAGTTCTTAACAAAAGTCTTAAACATTCCAGTAGAAAAATTAGCAGTTACAGTTTTTGAAGGTGATGAAACCATTCCAAGAGACGAAGAATCAGCAAATGTATGGAAAAGCTTAGGCATTCCAGAAGAAAGAATAAGCTATTTAAATAAAGATAACAATTTCTGGATAGCAGGTGAAGTAGGACCTTGTGGACCAGATACAGAAATTTTCTACTGGCGTTCAGAAGATCCAGTTCCTGTAAAACACGACCCAGAAGATGAAAGATGGGTAGAAATTTGGAACAATGTATTTATGCAATATGAAAAACAAGCAGATGGCAGTGTAAAAGAACTTCCACATAAAAACGTAGATACAGGAATGGGAGTAGAAAGAACAGTTGCTATCTTAGAAGGAGTAGACGATAACTACCTAACATCTATTTGGAAAGATATTATCGACAAAATAATTGAAATGTCTAACACAACTTATGAAGAAAATCCAGAAAGCATTAGAATTATTGCAGACCATATAAGAACAGCAGTCTTTATTGCAGCAGACAATTCAGGAATAAAGCCATCAAATACAGACCAAGGCTATATTTTAAGAAGACTTATTAGAAGAATGATTCGTCATGCAAAGAAAATTGGAATAGACTTAGAAAGTGGTTTTGAAAGAACTTTAGCAAGCATGATAATAGAAAAATACAAAGGCTATTATCAAGAACTAAGCGACAACAAAGAAGTTGTTTTAGATGTTTTAACAAACGAACTAAACAAATTCAATAAAACACTAGAAAAAGGACTAAAAGAATTTGAAAAAATCGTAGCGCATTTAAATGGAAACATACTAGACAAAGACTTAGCCTTCAAACTATATGATACCTATGGTTTCCCATTAGAACTAACAGTAGAACTAGCACAGGAAAAAGGCATAAAAGTAGATGAAGAAGGATTCAACCAAAAATTCAAAGAACATCAAGAAAAAAGTAGAGCAGGTTCAGAACAAAAATTTAAAGGCGGTTTAGCAGGAAACGGAGAAATGGAAACAAAATACCATACTGCAACTCACCTATTAAATGCTGCTTTAAAACAAGTAATAGATAAAAATATTCATCAAAGAGGTTCTAACATTACAGCAGAAAGAATGCGTTTTGACTTTAACTGTGACCATAAATTAACAGACGAAGAAAAACAAAAAGTAGAGGACTTAGTAAATAGCTGGATAAAAGAAGAAATACCTGTTACCGTACAAGAAATGAATAAACAAGATGCCATCAACTCTGGAGCAGAATGTATGTTTATTGAAAAATACCCAGATGTGGTAACTGTTTATTCTATAGGAAATGTATCCAAAGAGCTATGTGGAGGACCTCACGTAAAAAACACCAAAGAATTAGGTCACTTCAAAATCAAAAAAGAAGAAGCAAGCTCCGCAGGAGTAAGGCGTATCAAGGCAATTTTGGAATAGCTTACCATTGGGGACGTTTCCTTTTGGTAAATCTGTCCCTTTTGGTACGTTAATAATAATATAAAACTGAATATCCATTAGGGATAGATTTACCAAAAGGAAACGTCCCCAATGGTACTAAAAAGGAGAAAATGAAAATGGAAGATTGTATATTTTGTAAAATAATAAAAGGAGAAATTCCTTCAAAAAAAGTATATGAAGATGAAGATGTACTAGCATTTCACGATATTAACCCAGCAGCACCAATTCATATTTTAGTAATTCCAAAAAAACATATTAGCATGTTAACTGATTTAAAAGAGGAAGACGAAGCTTTAATTGGAAAAATTTATACTACAATTAATAAAATAGCAGAGCAAGAAGGATTTAAGGAAAATGGATATCGTGTAATTACAAATTGCGGAAAAGATTCTGGACAAGAAGTAATGCACATTCATTTTCACATTTTAGGTGGAAAAGTACTAGGAGAAAAAATAGTAGGTTAATGAATTAAAGCATATACATTAAGCATAAGGTTACAACAATATATTTTCATAGCAAAAAATGAGAAAATATAAAGTAATAACGATAATATGCATAAAATTTAATAAAAAAGGTAGAAAAATGCATCCCTTTTGTGTTATAATAAAAATAGTATTATTATACAAAGGAGGATGCATTTATGTTTGAAAGTAAATATTCAAAATTATTAACAGTGTTACTAATAATAGGAATTATTGTAATTATAGGAGTTTTAATATATTTAGGAATTACAACGATTTATAATAATAATATGATTGAAGACTATGAGGATGCGGCAGCACAATTTCAAAATAAAGTAACAAATCCAGTAGAAAATGAAGAAGAAAACAATATTGTTACCAATTCTGTAGCGCCAGAACTAGAAGTGCAAAATATGGTAATAGAAGGAAATTCATCTAGTCAGGGAAATGAAACATATTATCAAGGACATTTAGTTGTAGGAACAATAGAAATACCAGAAACCAATTTAAAATCGGTAATTTTAAGTGAAGTAAATGATAAAACAATAGAAATTGCAGTAGGTGTTTATGATGGAGTAGGACTAAATCAAGTAGGAAATACTACTATTGCAGGACATAACTATCGTGATGGTAGGTTCTTTGCTAATAACAAACAATTAAAAGAGGGAGATAAAATCTATATTACAGATAACACAGGAAAAAAAGTAACTTATTCTGTTTATAAAACTTATATAACTTCACCAGAAGATTCAACTCATTTAGAACGTGATACACAAGGAAAAAGAGAAATTACATTAGTTACTTGCACAGATGATACCCAAAGCAGATTAATTGTTTTAGCAAAAGAACAATAAAAAACAAAAGAAAGGAGAACGTAATGCAAAAAGGAAAATTATTTTTTAATATTATTATTGCTATTACTATTATTGCATTAGTCTCCATTATAGGGTATGTAGCCTATTATTATATAGATAAACATATTGAATTAAAAGAAGCAGAAAAAGTTATTGAGGAATTTAAAAATGAAGTAATCGTAGTAGGAATAGAAGAAGAGCCAAACAATGAAGTAACAGAAACACCTCAACCATCGGAGCAGCCTACGAGCCAAAAGAATGTAAATGTATCTTATAAAAATTATTCTGTTATTGGCTTGATAGAAATTCCAAAAACAAAAGTAGAAGCTCTTATAGTAGATAGTGTAACGCCACAATCAATTACAGCAGCAGTTGGTGTTCTATACGGAGCAGGGCTAAATCAAGTAGGAAATACTGTACTTGCAGCACATAACTATCGAAATGGAACCTTTTTTTCAAATAATAAAAAATTAGTAAATGGAGACAAAATATATATTACAGATAATAGAGGACAAAAAATAGAATATAGCATTTATAACACATATATTACAGGAGATATGGACTTCTCTTATGCAACTAGAAATACAAACGGAAAAAGAGAAATTTCTTTATCTACTTGCACAACAGACCCAACTAAAAGATTAGTAATTTGGGCAAAAGAAAATTAAAACAAAAGACGATAATAAATAAAAATTATTATCGCCTTAATTTTTTTTTAATTTATTTGGAAAATCTTTTGACTTTTGCCAAATTTTGTAGTATAATATAACTGTGGTTGAAGAAGAGAATCGAAACCTTTCTTGACTAACAAATAACACAAAAAAGATAGAGAGGAAGTGTCTTACATGTTCAATGTAGGTGATAAAATAGTATATCCAATGCATGGTGCAGGAACCATCGATGCCATTGAAGAAAAAGATATTTTAGGAGAAAAACAAGCCTATTATATTATAAAAATGCCAGGCGAAGTAAAAGTTATGGTACCAACTGCAAAGGCAGAAGAAATAGGTGTTAGAAATATAATTAGTAAAGAGAGTGCTGGAAAGGTATTCGAAATATTAGAAGAAAATGAAACAGAAATGTCCAATAACTGGAATAAAAGATATCGTGACAATATGGAAAAAATGAAAAGTGGAGATATCTACGAAGTAGCTGACGTTGTTCGCAACCTAGCATTTAAACAAAAAGAAAAAGGTCTATCTACAGGCGAAAAGAAAATGCTAAATAATGCAAAACAAATTTTAGTAAGTGAATTAGTTTTAGCAGAGCATGCAACACAAGAAGAAGTAGAAACTTTAATAGATAACAAAATTACAATGTCTTTTGAAGAATATAAAATGCCAGAAGCAGGAATGCAAGAAGAAATTGGAAAAGGTATTGTTAAAAAATTTATTCCATTTGATGGAACAGGAACAAACATATAAAAAAATTTGAAAGATTTGGACACGCCAAATCTTTCCTGTAGTTTAGCTATGACTTTACTAGAAAATAAAAGTAGAAAAAGGTGAATGCAATCATGCATTCACCTTTACTGCATACCCAGACTTTTTAATTCCCGATAAGTAAAAAAATGTCGTTTTACATAACATAAAAGAAGGATTTATGTTATTTCTGTCGAATAATATAATTATGATAAAGAAAGGTAAACCAAAATGGTACGATATAGTGATGAGTTAATTGATGAAATAAGAAACAGAAATGATATAGTAGATATCATATCACAATATGTAGTATTAAAAAGAAGTGGTCGAAACTTTTTTGGATTGTGTCCATTCCATAAAGAGAAATCACCTTCTTTTTCTGTATCGCCAGATAAGCAAATTTTCCATTGCTTTGGCTGTGGTGTTGGCGGAAATGTATTTCATTTTTTAAGCAAAATTGAAAACTTAAGCTTTAAAGAAACCATTGAAATGCTGGCAGAAAAATCAGGCATAGAACTTCCTACTCTAGAAGGAGGAGAAGATGCAAAACTTTTACAATTAAAAGCAAAAGTTTATGAAATAAATCAATTAACAGCACAATTTTATCATGAAAATTTATATAAACCATCAGCAAAGCCTGCACAAGAATATGTCAAAAAAAGAAAACTAGATAACAATACTTTAAAAAACTTTTTAATAGGCTATTCAGGTACCTATAACGAATTATATACTATGCTAAAAGAAAAAGGTTTTACGGAAGAAGAAATATTAGCCTCTAGTTTAGTAAATAAAACACCAGAAGGAAAATTTGTAGACCGCTTTCGTAAAAGGCTCATGTTTCCAATTCAAGATACAAGAAATAGAGTCATTGCCTTTGGCGGCAGAGTGTTAGACGATAGTAAGCCAAAATATATCAATTCACCAGAAAACATTGTATATAGCAAAGGAAGGCATTTATTTGGGCTAAATGTTGCAAAAAAAGGTGATTTAAAGAAAATTATCATAGTAGAAGGCTATATGGATGCCATTTCACTGCATCAAAGAGGAATTACCAATGCAGTTGCTTCTTTAGGAACAGCTATGACTGAGGCCCAAGGAAGGCTTCTTCGCAAAAGTAGTGAGCAAGTTATTATTGGCTACGATTCCGACGGAGCAGGACAAGCAGCCACAATGCGTGGGCTAGAAATTTTGCAAGGAATGGGATGTGATATTCGTATTTTACAAATAGAAGGAGCAAAAGATCCAGACGAATTTGTAGTAAAATATGGTCCAGAGCGTTTTCAAAAACAAGTAGAAAAAGCCATCTCTTTAGTTGAGTATAAAATAAAAGTATTAAGAAATACGCTAGATATTGAACATCCAAATGACAAAATAAAATTCTTAAAAGAAATTGCAAAAGTCCTTTCAAAAATAGATAATGAAATTGAAAGAGAAGTTTATGTAGAAAAAATAGCATTAGAATACAAAATTTCAAAAGAAGCCATTTATGCAGAAATGAATAAATTACAAAATACAAATGGGACAAGCAAAATTTTAGAAAAAGCAAAACCAAAATTAGAGCTAAACAAAGTGCAACAAAACGAAAATCAAAACGACAAAAGAGAAAAATTAATAATTTATCTTTTAATAAATTATCCAGAGCAATCATATCCAAAGTTAAAAGAACAAATTTCATGTGAAAATATTACAAATCCTAGAAACCAAACAATCATAAAAAAATTGTATGAAGAATTCGAAAAAGGAAATATTAATACTAATTATGTATTAGATTGGTTTGAAGATGAAGAAATAATTAATGAAATTTCATGGATTTTAGCTTATGATTTTGAAATTACAGAAGTAGGAAAATGCATAGAAGATATTTTGAAATTATATGCAAAAGAAAAAGTTATTTTAGAAAGAAATGAAATTATAAAACAACTAGAACAAGAAGGTTTATCTAAAGAGCAAAAAGAAGAATTAGAAACAAGATTAAA
The DNA here is from genome assembly GCA_947627755.1 of uncultured Clostridia bacterium. Taxonomy (GTDB): domain Bacteria; phylum Bacillota; class Clostridia; order TANB77; family CAG-508; genus UMGS1663. The sequence continues at coordinate 9,367 of CANQXD010000012.1, forward strand.
TAGCATTATTATTCAGTTGGCAAAAATGAAATAGGAGGGATTATCAGTGAAAAAAACTGAAAAATCAGAAGTAGAAGAAGTAAAAACAAAAAGCAAAAAGAAAGCATTAGAAGAAGTAAAGACAGAAAATAAGAAAACAGATAAAGAGAAAAAAGAAACAGAAACAAAAAAAGCAACTTCTAAAAAGGTAGAAAAAGAAGTTGAAAAGAAAGTAAGTAAAGCAAAAGATACTGAAAAGAAAAGTAAAGAAAATAGTAAAGCAAAAGATACCGAAAAGAAAAATGAAGAAAATAGTAAAACAAAAAAAGCAGATAACAAAAAAGAAGAAAAGGAAAGTATTGAAAAAACAGCAAAAAAGGCAGACAATAAAGTAGAAAAACAAGTTACAGATAATACAAATAAAATAGAAAATGCTGAATCAGAAAATAATGAAAATAGCAAAGAAGAAAAATCTCAAGATAAAGTACAAAAAATTATTGAAAAAGCAAAAACACAAGGACAAATGACTTATGGGGAATTAGCAAGTGAGTTAGATGATGCAAATGTAGATCAAATAGACAAAGTATTCGATGCTTTTGAAGATTTAGGTGTAGATATTTTACAGGAAGATTTAGAAGAACCAGGTATTGAAGATTTAGAAGAAGTAGAAGATATAAAAATAGAAGAAATAGACTTAAATGCTACTTTAGATGGTGTCAATGTAGATGATCCTGTTCGTATGTATTTAAGAGAAATTGGTAAAATTCCACTATTAAGCTATGAACAAGAATTAGAACTAGCAAAAAAAATATTAGAAGGTGACGAAGAAGCAAAACAAAAACTTGCTGAATCAAACTTAAGATTAGTTGTTAGTATTGCTAAAAAATATGTAGGAAGAGGAATGTTATTCTTAGATTTAATTCAAGAGGGAAACATGGGATTAATTAAAGCAGTAGAAAAATTTGACTATACCAAAGGATTTAAGTTTAGTACCTATGCTACTTGGTGGATTCGTCAAGCTATTACCAGAGCAATTGCAGATCAAGCAAGAACAATTCGTATTCCAGTACACATGGTTGAAACTATTAATAAACTAATTCGTACTTCAAGACATTTACTTCAACAATTAGGAAGAGAGCCAACCCCAGAAGAAATTGCAAAAGAAATGGAAATTAGTGTAGAAAAAGTAATGGAAATACAAAAAATTGCACAAGACCCAGTATCATTAGAAACTCCAATAGGAGAAGAAGATGATAGTCATTTAGGAGATTTCATTCAAGACGATGATAGTCCAGCGCCACAAGATTCAGCAGCTTACACACTTCTAAAAGAGCAATTAGAAGAAGTAATGCAAACTTTAACACCAAGAGAAGCAAAAGTGTTAAAATTAAGATTTGGGTTAGAAGATGGAAAAGCAAGAACACTAGAAGAAGTAGGAAAAGAGTTCATGGTAACCAGAGAAAGAATTCGTCAAATTGAAGCAAAAGCATTAAGAAAATTAAGACATCCATCACGCTCTAAAAAATTAAGAGACTATATGAATTAAAAGAATTTTTAAAATATTGTAAATCATAACCACCCGTTTTACGGGTGGTTATGATTGGATATTATTTATAGGACTTTATTATTGTCAAAAGTCCTAACCCAGTAAGAATTAATTAAGTACACTTTATAAAAGTATAGTATTTCTTTTTTTCCATATCAATACCACTCCAATACATCATTTAACTTCTTTCTAGGTCTTTGTTTAGGATTTTCATTTGTATAACCTATAAGAATTGCTGAAATTAATTCTGTCTGTTCTTCGCAGAAGGAGCTAGTCTTGCACATTCTATTAAATCTTTGACTATTTCATTAGAAATATCCATATTTTTAAATTTTCTAATACTTCTTCACTTTTTTATTGTTTCTTTTAATTCCATTATAAACTCCTCTTACATTCATTGATAAATTCTTCAAAAATAGTGTTCATATTTCTATCCTTTAAATATAAACTTTCTGGATGAAATCTAACACCTATATAGAATTTTTTATTTGGGGATTCAATGACATCTGGATAACCATCTTCACAAAAAGCAACTTTATCAAGCATTGGACAATCTTTTATTGTTCTTTTATGTCTAGAATTTACCATCATTTCATTTGTTTTTACTATATTATAAAATTTTGAATTTTCATTTATTTTAATTTTATGAACATACTCATCAAATGATTTATCATGTTTATCTGGATTAGGAATTTTATAGGTTGTTCCTCCAATAGCTCTAGCAATATTGTTTTGTCCTGCACATATTCCTAATATAGGGATATCATTATCATAACAATATCTTGCTATTATTATTTCATAATTTTCAGTTTCAGCTCCACCCTGCATTATAATTCCATTACACAATTCTATTTGAGCAATTAAATTTTCTTTTTCTTCATTTGATAAAGAATCTTTCCAATCATCTCCAGAATAGTTTATTTTGTTTTCTGTTGGTAATATTCCGATAGCTATTCCACCATTATCAAATACTGCTTGTTTTACTTCATCTCTTATAAATGTGTCTATTTTATTTGTTTTATAAGTAGCATAATGTTTTGAAACAATGCCTATAATAGGTTTATTCATATCTACATTTCTCCTTTTCCTTACAATATAATATCATATTAAGTTACTTTTTACAATGAAGGTATGTGAGATTTCGACAGATTTATTGAAAAATAGAAATATTGATTATATATATAATTTGCCATACATTATGGTAACTGAAAAAATAAATATAAATGACACATATAAAAATTAGATATATAGTAAAAAGTTTGAATCTAGCAGACAATTACAAAGAAATCAATCGGATATGTAATAGATAAAATTAGATAATTTATGAGCTCTCTGCTAGAAGCCCAACTAGGCATCTTTACAAAACGTAGTTTTGAAAGTGTCATAGTGGGTTACATACTTTTGTTAAAAAGTTATGTAATAGCCCTAAGTTATTGCTTACTTAACTACATACTGAGAAAAACAATATTGAACAAGAATAAAACAAATTATTTAGTGTACTTAACTAAATCGTTTTCCCATCTGAGTTTTGACCAATGGTACAAAACTCGGGGGATAATGTAATACATACTGAAAATAAAAATAAAAAATACCACTCTTTTTCAGAATGGTATTTTTACTATCTATTCTAAAAGCTTGAACAGATACTTATTTGGTAGCGAGAAGTGGATTCGAACCACCGACCTGTCGGGTATGAACCGAATGCTCTAGCCAGCTGAGCTATCTCGCCATATATGCCTTAAACAAGACAAGTATTATTATAATAGCAATTGTTCATTTTGTCAAGAAAAAAAGAACAATTTTTCAAAATTGTTCTTTATAAGTTAATGTTCTATATCAAAATCATCTTGTATTCTTGAGATTCTACTGCTTCTTGAATCTTCTTTATTTTGTGTAGCAATTGGTTGAATAGTTGTAGAAACGTTATTTTCTATAGTAACTTGCTTTTTAGATTGTTTTGCCTGTTTTTTAGGAGCACTAGGAATACCTATACTATTATGATAATTTTCAGCTTTTTGTTCAATAGATTGTGCGCTTTTATTTAATTCTTTAATAATAGAAAGTTCTTCCTCAGAAGTAGCGTTTTGCTCTAAATATTCAAAATTTTCATTCTCTTGTGCTTCTTCTACAGTTCCCATAATAATAGAAAGAAGATTTTTTAATTCTTCTTGCACTTGCTGGAATCTTGAATTAGATGAATGAGTTGCGGTATGTTTCATAATTTCATTTTCTTAAGCACAAAGTGCTAAGAAGTTCTCCTTTCTTTTAATTCTTTTCTAACGCATTATTATAATAACACAAATATAAGAAAAAATCAATACATTTTAGAAATTTTTATATAAACTAGTGCATGAATAATAGTATAAAAATAAAAGAGCCTATTCGACTCTTCTTTCCGTTCTACTTTCTCGTCCGTTTAATTTTTCATATTCCTTACATTTGATTTTATATTCTAATTGCTGTGTTAAGTAACGATAGTACATATAACCCTGCTCATATTGCATCACAGGATTAAAAGCATTATCAAACATTGAAGGATCGTAATTTTCATAAGGAGGGTAGGGTGGGTATCCATAAAAGCCACCAAAATTATTATAATCTGTATTTTTTTCCAAAAAAATCACCTCTTTTTTCTATATGTATGAAGAAAAAAGAAAAATATGCGTTTTATATAGTAAATATGGCAAGCCTTAGATTTTCTGAAAATTTCCATTTGTTATTTTATAAATTAAAATTAAAAATAGGAAAATATGTTATCAAAAGGAAAGTATAAAAAGCAGCTAAAACGCCATGTAACAATTTTCCCACAAAATAAGACTTAATAGACAAATTTGATTTTGCAATAATGCTATATACCTGCAATAAAACAGAGAAGCCACCAAATCCTAATAAAAAAGCACTTAAAATAATGTTAATAGAAATTTCTTTGCAAGCAATTAAAGAAATTTGAGTAAGACCATTGGTTAGTTCCAAAATACCACTAATAAGGGAAGTAGAAAAGCGTAAATCAGAAATGCCTAACATACTAAGAAATGGAGTAAGTAAATTTCCTAGTATAGTAATTACATTGCTACTTTTTAAAATAGATAAAATTACACTAAAAAGAACAACAAAACCACCTATCATAACAACAGTCTTTATACTAGATAAAATACTTCTACCTAAAATATCTCCTAAATTAGAAAAATTTACTTCTTCTTTTTTACTATTTGACGTAGAAAAACTTTTCAAGGAAGAATTATTCTTTCCTTTCCAAAAGCGAAACAAAATTCCTACGCTAATACAAGCAAGAATATGTGTAAAAAGTAACAAAAATCCAATAGTGCTATTGCCAAACAAACTAATTCCAACAGTTCCTAAAATAAAAAGAGGACCAGAATTATTAGTAAAGGCAAGCATACGCTCTGCCTCTTCTTCAGTGCAAAGACCTTGCTCTTTCAAATTAACTACAATTTTAGCGCCAGTAGGGTAACCACTAATAATTCCCATTAAAAGTGCATAACTACCAATACCAGGAACATTAAAAATAGGTCTCATAATAGGATTTAATAGCTTGCCCAATTTATTTACCACATTTGTATAGCTTAACAATTCTGTTGCAATAAAAAAAGGAAGAAGGGAAGGAACGACGTTATTTGCCCAAAGCAAAAGACCTTCTTTTGCGGCGGCTAAATTGTTTTTTGAAAAAATAACAAGACAAATAGTAAAAAGGCAAAAAATAGCAGGCAAAATATTTCTTCGAATCGATAAAAAAATAAACTTGTATCCAATATTCCTATTTACATTTGCATTTTGCATAAAAATTCAGTCCTTTCCTATTCAACTCACTATTACATTTTATGAAAGAAAGGACAAAATTATGTTAGGATGAAAAAATTTTAACAACCCTGTCCCAAATTGTCCTTAATTGGAAAAAAATTTTAAAAACCTATTTTAAAATAAGCAAAAATACGATATAATAATAGAAATGAGTAAGAGGAGAAAAAAGATGAATGCTATTATATCAGAACTAATAAAACTCCCAAAATTTCAAGATTATTTGCAAGAAATACAAGAAAAACATAGCCCGGTTACTTCAATATCGGGCTTATCTGACGTGGGAAAAGTACAATACATATATGCCACAAAAGAAGCAATCAATCGTCCTATTTGCATAGTAACTTACAATGAAATACAAGCAAAAAAACTAATAGAAGACTTAAAATACTTTGCAAAGGAATTTGAAACTATTTATTATTTCCCTAAAAAAGAAATAGCAACTTATGACTACGTTTTAGAGAGCAAAGACTTGCTATATAGCAGAATTGATGTATTAAACAAATTGGAGCAAAATAAAGTCAAAATTGTGGTAACCACCATAGAAGCAATGATGCAAAAAATGATAGCAAAATCTACTTTATATGAGCACAAGCTAGAAATGAAAGTAGGCAAAAACTATTCTTTAGAAGAAATCAAGCAAACACTAATCCATTTAGGCTATGAAAGAAGCGATTTAGTAGAAGGAAAAGGACAATTTAGCTTAAGAGGAGATATTTTGGATATTGCACTTTCTGAAAAAGAAGGTGTCCGTGTTGAATTTTGGGGAGAAGAAATTGACTCCATTCGTAAATTTAATCTATCTTCACAACGTTCTACAGATATGATAGAAAAAATTGAAATTATGCCAGCACACGAGTTAATTTTGGGAAAAGATTTACAATTAGTTGTAAAAGAAATAGAAGAAGGAAAATTAGATTTTAACGAAGAAATTGAAGAAAGAGTTAATATAAAAAAAGAATATAAACAAAAATTAGAAGAAATAAAAAATCAAGATATTGCTCTAATTGAAGCAAATGACTATCTTAGCAAAATGGACAAATATTTTAACTACTTCTATGAAAAACAACAAAATTTTATGGACTATTTAGAAAAAGATTTCTTAATAATTTTTGATGAACTATCAAAAGTAAAGCAAAGAGAAGAAAATATCTTAATGGAAAATCGAAATTTAATGAAAGCTTTGCTAGAAAAAGAAAAATACATTCCACAGTCCATTCAAAACTTAGAAAAAATAGAATATGTTAGAGAAGATAAGCAAATACTATATTTAGAAAAACAAGACTTTGGCATAGCAAAAGTTGCACCCGTTAAATTTCAATTTTCATATAGAGATGTAAACTATTATAAAAGTGAAATGGAACTTCTAATAGGAGATTTCATTAAATGGCTTAATGATAAAAAGAAAGTAGTTGTTCTTGCAGGAAATGAAGAAGAAACAGAAAAATTTATTAAACTACTAGAAGAAAAGGAAGTACCATATAAAAAGCAAAACTTAAATCAAATATCTAATTTAGAAATGTACCAAAAGGGACAGATATACCAAAAGGAAACGTCCCCAAAGGTACCCCAAAAGGTAATTGTGTCACAAGGAAGGTTAAGCGAAGGCTTTGAATGCTATGATTTGAATTTAGTAGTGATAACAGGTGAAGATTTATTTACTTCTAATGTGAAAAAAAGAAGAAAGTTAAGTAGTAGTTTTAAAGAAGGCGAAAAGATTGTTTTTGCCGATTTAAAAATAGGCGATTATGTAGTGCACAAAAGCCATGGTATTGGTCAATTTGTGGGAGTAAATACATTAAAAGCAGATGGCATTGTAAAAGATTATATTAAAATTCGTTATCGTAATGATGATATGCTTTATATTCCTACTAACGACTTAGATAGTATTCGAAAATATATTGGTGGAGGAGAGGCCACTCCTAAAATTAATAAATTAGGAAGCAAAGAATGGGAAAATACCAAAGCAAAAGTAAAGAAAAATTTACAAGAAGTGGCAAAAGAGCTTATTGAACTTTATGCAAAGAGGCAAAGCATAAAAGGGTATGCTTTTTCAAAAGATACCGAGTGGCAAAAGCAATTTGAAGATAGCTTTCCTTATGTAGAAACAGATGACCAACTTCGTTGTATTGAAGAAACTAAAAAAGACATGGAAGCACCCCGCCCAATGGATAGACTTTTATGTGGAGATGTAGGTTATGGAAAAACAGAAGTTGCTATTCGAGCAGCTTTTAAAGCCGTAATGGATCAAAAACAAGTAGCTTATTTAGTTCCTACTACAGTTCTTGCTAATCAACAGTATGAAAGTTTCAAAGGAAGAATGGAAAGTTTTGCTATTAGAGTAGAACTATTAAATCGTTTTCGCACGAAAAAAGAGCAAGAAGAAATTATTCGTAAGTTAAAATTAGGAGAAATTGATGTCGTTGTAGGAACACATAGACTTCTTAGCAAAGACGTAGAGTTTAAAGATTTAGGACTTCTTATTGTAGATGAGGAGCACCGCTTTGGTGTAAAAGATAAAGAAAAAATTAAACAATACAAAGCAAGTATTGATGTATTATCTATGAGTGCAACGCCAATTCCTAGAACATTGCACATGTCTATTGTAGGAGTTCGTGATATGTCGGTTATTTATGATCCACCACAAAATAGAAAGCCTGTGCAAACTTATGTATTAGAGCAAGATGAAGAAGTGGTAAAAGAAGCAATTACAAAAGAATTAGAAAGAAGCGGACAGGTATTTTATTTATACAATAAAGTTGAAGATATTGAAGCCAAAGCAGTTCAAATTGCAAATTTAGTACCAGAGGCGAAGGTTGCTTTTGCTCATGGAAAAATGAGTGGAAATGAACTAGAAGAAATCATGATGGATTTTATTAAAGGTGAGGTAAATGTTTTAGTATGTACCACAATTTTAGAATCAGGAATCGACATTCCAAATGCTAACACCATTATTGTAGAAAATGCTGATAGATTAGGTCTAGCACAACTTTACCAAATTCGTGGTAGAGTAGGTAGAGCAGAAAAACAAGCCTATGCCTACATTATGTATAAACGTGATAAACTACTAACAGAAGTAGCAGATAAAAGATTAAAAACGATTAAAGAATTTACCGAGTTTGGTTCTGGCTTTAAAATTGCAATGCGTGACTTAGAAATTAGAGGAGCAGGAAGCATGCTTGGAGAAATTCAGCATGGACACATGGAGCAAGTTGGATATGATACGTATTGCAAGTTACTAGATGAAGTCATGAAGGAAATGCAAGGAGTTAAGGTAGAAGAAGAGCAAGATGTTCAAATTGACTTATCATTTTCTAGTTATATTCCAGATGAATATATTGAAAATAGTAGCCAAAAAATTGAAATTTACCAAGATATTGCACTTTGTAAAACAGAAGAAGATATACAAAATGTAACAGATGAAATAATAGACCGCTATGGTGCAATGCCACAAGAAGTAGAAAATTTGCTTGAAATAGCAAGAATTAAAAATGGTGCAAGAAAAGCCAATATCGTAAAAATTTCTCAAAAAAGAGATGGAATTAGCTTTTTATATGATAATAGTAAATTTGATGTATCTTTGGTAAATAAATTAATCGAAAAATACAATCGAAAAGTGCGCTTTTCTACAGGAATAGAGCCTTATATTACTTTGTTATTAGATGGAAAGAGTGATAAGGAAAAATTAAAAGAAATCGAAGAGTTTTTAGAAAACAGTTAGGAGAAAAGAAAATGCAAGTCATTACAAGTAAGGAAAATGAAGTTATTAAAAATATAAAAAAATTAAAAGATAAAAAGTATCGTGATGAGCAAAACAAATTCTTAGTAGAAGGCATCAAAATGGTGCAAGAAGCAATTCAAGAAAAAGCAAAAATAGATAAAATTGTAGTATGTGAAGAATGTATTAATGATGGAACAATTGGGAAAGACCTTCTTTATGAAATTGCAAAACAAGATTGCATTTATACTTCTAAAAAAGTATTTGAAAGCATTACAGAAGTAACAAGTCCACAAGGAATACTGGCAGTTATGCAAAAAGAAAATGGAGAAGAAAGTATTTCTTACGAGGAAGATATCATTGTAGTGTTAGATGGCATTCAAGACCCGGGAAATTTAGGAACCATTCTAAGAACCATAGATAGTGTTAATCTAAAACAAGTCATTTTATCAGAAAACACAGCAGATCCATATAATCCAAAGGTAGTACGTTCAACCATGGGAGCCATTTATAGAGTTAATATGATAAGAAGCAAAAACATAGTAGAAACATTAAAAAATATAAAAAAGCATAAATACGATATTGTAGCAACCTCTTTGCAAACAGATGAAACCATTTACGACATCGACTATAAAAAGAAAGTCATTGTCATTGGAAACGAAGCAAATGGAGTATCTAAAAATGTGTTAGAACTAGCAAACAAAAAAGTAAAAATACCAATGCTTCGGAAAAACAGAAAGCCTAAATGCGGCAGTTGCAACTGGAATTATCTTATACGAATATGTAAGAAAAAAGTACCTTTAGGGACGTTTCCTAAAGAGACATTTTTAGGTAAGGAGCAAAAAAATAAAAAAACACTTGCATATTATGAAAACTCATGCTATAATTATGCATATTGCGATAAGCAATGGTGTAATATTCTATAATTCTAATTAGAAAAGGAGAAAAAATATGAAAAAAGAAAAGAGTTTTTTACGGCAGGTTATAAGAGGAATATTTATTTTTTGTTTAATTTTTTTGATTATCATTGTAGTACAAATTATTATTGCAGCTAATTCACATGAAAGTGCTCAAAGTATAAAACTTGATAAAGATGCAGCCTATACTATTTATAATGAAGGATTAGAAAGTTATGATTATGATGAAGTTACAATAAATTCTCTAAAATGGAAGGATATGGAACTTCTTTATTACAATGGACTAAGATATGTAACATATCCGGATTTAGCACAAATAGAAATAACAAGCAAATTTGGTAGTACAATAAAATATGATGGAAAAAATCTAAAATACTATAATGATAATATTTTAGGGTTTAAACCCATAAAATATGTAGAAATATTAGTAGATAAAGAGCACGTAGAAGATATTACTTATTATCAGTACAAAGAAGTTGTTGATTTTAATGCAATAATAATTAATGTTTTAAAGGCTATTTTATACATTGCAATTTATGTTATTCTTGTGCTACTTTCTCTTATTATAGTATATGCAATAATAATCTTTATTATAGATGGGATAAAGATTAAAAAGATAGACTATGAAGATGAAGATTCCGAAGAGGAGGATACACAAGAAGATGCTGATGATGAATACGAAGAAGATGAAGATGAGGATGCTGTAGAAGAATAAAAAAGGTGGGTGTAAAAATTTATTAAATTTTTACACCCGCCTTTTTCCTATCTCATCAAATAAGAAAAAATAATCGAGCTTAATTTTAAACTATCATGTTTAATGGTGCCATCTGCTGTTGTTAGTAAATCACCTTCTAAAAGCTCATAATTTTGCTTTATAATATTTTCATAATCAATACGAACAGGGTCTTTTTGCTCTTCTGTTGCATATTTATTTAAAAATTCGTCACTAATTTTGGTTGTACTTACAATAACTGCATCAATAGTATCTTTTCCAATATATTTTTCTAATATTTGAACATGGTCATTTACTGTAAAATTATCTGTTTCACCAGGTTGTGTCATTGCATTACATATATACATTACTTTAGCTTTTGCTTCTTTAATTGCCTTTGCAACTTCTGGACAAATTAAATGTGGCATAACACTAGTATATAAACTTCCCATGCTCAAAATAATTAAATCAGCCTCTTTTATTTTTTCAAAAACTTCTGGAAAAACATGAGGATTTTCTTTATAAAAAATACGAGAATATTCTTTATTTGCTTTCGTAATATTTTCTTCTCCTTCTACAATTTCACCATCTATAGTTTCTCCCATAAGCGTTAAACAATCTTCCGAAAGAGGAAGAACAGTATGCTCTACATGAAGTAATTTGCTTAAATATTCAATACTTGTTTTGAAACTATTAGTTTCTTTTAGTAAAGAAGTTAAAATTAAATTTCCAAGAGCATGACCATTTAATTCACTATAGGTAGACAAACGATATTCCATAATATCTTTTATCTCATCAGGAAGAGTAGATAAGCTACTTAAAACGTGTCTAACATCTCCTACAGCAGGAGTAGAGAATTCTTTGCGAAGTCTACCAGTACTACTACCATTATCAGATACGGTAATAATTGCTGTAATTTCAATAGGAAAGTATTTTAATCCTCTTAAAACACTAGAAGTTCCGTGTTCCTCCACCTAAAATAACAACTTTTTTTCTTTTCATAATTTTATTCCTTTCAAGCATAACTATAGGACATAGTATAAGCCATATAATATTACTAAAAGCAAATTAAAAATCACAATTCTTTGGAGTTCTTGGGAAAGGAATAACATCACGAATATTTTGCATACCAGTTAAGTACATCATCATTCTTTCAAAACCTAAGCCAAAACCAGCATGTTTACTGCTTCCAAAACGGCGTAAATCTAAATACCACCAATAATCTTCTTCTTTCAAACCAAGTTCTTTAATTCTAGTTCTTAATTTTTCAATATCATCTTCTCTTTGGCTACCACCAATTAACTCTCCAATACCAGGAACTAAAAGGTCAGTAGCAGCAACAGTTTTACCATCATCATTTTGCTTCATATAAAATGCTTTAATATCCTTTGGATAATCTGTTACAAAAACAGGTTTTCCAAAAACAACTTCACTTAAATAACGTTCATGTTCAGTTTGAATGTCAACTCCCCAAGAAACTTTGTATTCAAAATTATCGTTATTTTTTTCTAATTCTTTAATAGCATCTGTGTAGCTAATTCTTCCAAAGTCAGAATTTACTACATGATTTAACCTTTCAATTAAACCAGGAGCAATAAACTGGTCAAAAAATTCCATTTCTTCTGGAGCATTTTCTAATACATAAGAAATAATATATTTAATCATATCTTCTGCTAAATTCATGTCGTCCTCTAAGTCAGCAAAGCACATTTCTGGTTCTATCATCCAAAACTCAGCAGCATGTTTTACCGTGTTCGAATTTTCTGCACGGAAAGTAGGACCAAAAGTATATACATTACGAAACGCAAAAGCATAATTTTCAACATCTAATTGGCCACTTACAGTAAGATGAGCATTTTTTCCAAAAAAGTCTTTTGAATAATCTACACTTCCATCTTCTAATTTTGGAATATTCTCAAAATCTAAAGTAGAAACGTTAAACATTTCGCCTGCACCTTCACAGTCGCTAGAAGTAATAAGTGGGGTGTGCACATATACAAAGCCTCTTTCTTGGAAAAACTTATGAATCGCATAAGAAAGAACGCTACGTACACGGAAAACAGCATTGAAGGTATTTGTCCTTGGACGTAAATAAGAGATTGTTCTTAAATATTCAAAAGAATGTCTTTTCTTTTGAAGCGGATAATCGCTATCTGCCATATCAAAAATTTCTACTTTGCTTGCTTTTATTTCAAAAGGTTGTTTTGCATTTTCAGTTTTTACAACAGTTCCTGTAACAATAATAGAAGAACTAATCGTTAGCTTACAAATTTCACTAAAATTAGGTAATGTAGTATCAAATACGATTTGCACATTTTTAAAAAATGAGCCATCATTTAATTCAATAAATCCGAAAGTTTTAGAATCTCTAAGGGTTTTTACCCAACCAGAAACTTGAACTTCTTTTCCAACATAATTATCAGTATTACGGTATAAATCTTTTACTAATATATTTTCCATTTTCTTGCCTCCTTTTACATTATGTAGCAATTATACAATATTATGCAAAAGAAAGCAAGATGGAGATAGAATTGCCATTTGGGACGCCCTTTTTTGGCAATAAATTGCCATTTGGGACAGGCCTTTTATTCATTGATAAGTAAAATAGTTAATGAAAATAAATGAAAACACTAGACATAACTTAGCAAAAGGAATATAATAGAAAAGGTAAAAAAGTCAAATAGATAAAACTAAATTGACTACACTTATGCATTGAAAGGAATGAAACAAAAATGAACAACCAATATCGTAATTATATGTGTGGAGAGTTAAATATAAAAAATGTAGGAGAAACAGTTAAACTTGCAGGTTGGGTGCAAAGAATTCGTAACCTAGGAGCAATGCAATTTATTGACTTAAGAGACGAAACAGGAATCACCCAAATTGTAATAAATGAAAATGCAAAAGAAATGGTAAATGAACTTGTAACCGAATGTGTTATTTCCGTAGAAGGAAAAGTATTAGAACGTGTAAATAAAAACTTAAAAATTTCAACAGGAGAAATTGAAGTAGAAGCAAGTTCTATTACTATGCTAGGAAAATGTAAAAATGTACTTCCTTTTGAAGTAAACTCAGACAAAGCAGATATTTCTCAAGTAAAAGAAGATTTAAGATTACAATATCGTTTTCTAGATTTAAGAAACGATAAAATCCATAAAAACATTTTACTTCGTTCAAAAATCTTAAAATTTTTAAGAGATAAAATGGACGAATTAGGCTTTACAGAAGTGCAAACTCCAATTTTAGCCAATTCTTCTCCAGAAGGAGCAAGAGACTTTTTAGTACCAAGTAGATTGCATCCAGGTGAATTTTATGCATTGCCACAAGCACCACAACAATTTAAGCAATTACTTATGGTATCTGGTTTTAATAAATATTTCCAACTTGCACCATGTTTTAGAGACGAAGACCCACGCGCAGATAGAGCACCAGGGGAATTTTATCAATTAGACTTTGAAATGAGCTTTGCAACGCAAGAAGAAGTTTTTGAAGTGCTAGAAGAAATCTTTACATCTACATTTAAAAAATTTACTACTTGGAAAGTAGACGAAGCGCCATTTATTAGAATTCCATACAAAGAAGCGATGGAAAAATACGGAATTGATAAACCAGATTTAAGAAACCCACTTATAATTCAAGATGCAACAGAAGTTTTCAAAAATACAGAGTTTAGCATATTCCAAGGAAAAGTAATCAAAACCATTATTGTTCCAAACGGAGCAGAGCAAGGAAGAAAATTCTTTGATGGTATGGATGAATTTGCCAAAGCAGAAGCAGGTGCAAAAGGTTTAGCATGGGTAAAATTAGAAGAGGAAGGCCCTGTTGGAGGTATTGCTAAATTTGTAACAGAAGAAGTGAAAAAAGGTTTAGAATCTTTAGGGGCAAAAACAGGAGATAGTTTATTCTTTGTAGCAGAGGAAAAACTAGAAAATGCACAAAAAATTGCAGGTTTAGTCCGTATTGAACTTGGAAAACGTTTAGACTTAATTGAAAAAGATGCTTATCGTTTCTGCTTCATTGTAGATTTTCCAATGTATGAAGAAGCAGAAGATGGAAAAATAGACTTTAATCACAACCCATTTTCTATGCCACAAGGCGGAATGGAAGCACTAAATACCAAAAATCCATTAGAAATTTTAGCATATCAATATGATGTAGTATGCAACGGATTTGAAATGGCATCAGGAGCAGTAAGAAATCACGATCCAGAACTTATGGTAAAAGCATTTGAAATAGCAGGATATAGTGAAAAAGAAGTAGAAACCAGATTTGGTGCGTTATATAATGCTTTCCAATATGGAACACCACCACACGCAGGAGCAGCACCTGGGGTTGATAGAATGATAATGCTAATTACTAACGAAGATAATTTAAGAGAAATTATTGCATTCCCTAAAAATAAAAAAGCAAGAGATATATTAATGAATGCACCAAGTAGAGTAACCAAGGAGCAATTAGACGAAGTACATATTAAGCTAATAGAAGAATAATAAAAAATTAAATAATGCAATAAAGGAAAAAGGATAAGGCATTAAATAGTATTACAAAAAATTATTAAAAAATATAGAAAGATGTGAATGACTATATTATAAGTACTTCACATCTTTTTAGAAAGAGGGAAAAATGGCAGTTTTAGAAATCATAAACCAAGATAATCCTATTTTAAGACAAAAAAGTAAGCCAGTAAAAGAAATCAATAACGAAATAAAACAAGATATAATAGATTTAAAAGACACTTTAAATACAACAGAGGGAGTAGGTATTTCTGCAGTTCAAGTAGGTATTTTAAAAAGAATTGTCTATGTAAAATATGAAGAACAAGAGTATGTCCTAATCAATCCTAAAATAATTATGCAAGAAGGAAAAATAGAAGACTATGAAGGCTGTTTGTCAGTGAAGGAAAAAGATTATTCTTTTCTTTATGGGAAAGTAGAAAGAGCATTTTTAGTAGAAATAGAAGCCTTAAATGAGCAAGGAGAAAAAGTAAGCATAGTAGCAGATGGTATGCTTGCTAGAATTTTTCAACATGAAATTGACCATTTAGATGGCATTCTTTATACTGATAAAATAATCGGAAACTTAGAAAAATTTAAAACAATAGAAGAAAGAAATAGGTGGAAAGAAGAAAGAAAACAAGAAAATAAGAAAAAAGTACTATTAGGAATGAGTGGTGGAGTAGATAGCTCTGTTGCAGCAGTAGTTTTAAAAGAAATGGGTTATGATGTAATAGGTGCTACTATGAAGCTTTGGGAAGATAAATGTAATCCTGAAATAGAAGGGGGTTGTTGTTCTTTCTCTGCAACAAATGATGCAAAAAGAGTTTGTGATAGCTTAGAAATTCCACATTATACTTTAAATTGTGAAAAAGACTTTGAACATTATGTCATTGATGACTTTATGAATTGCTACCAAAATTGTAAAACACCAAATCCATGTATTGAATGTAATCGCTATTTGAAATTTGGTGCATTTTATCAAAAAGCATTAGAATTAAAATGTGACTATGTAGCAACAGGTCATTATGCAAAAATAGAATATAGTGAAGAATATAACCAATATGTCATGAAAAAATCAGAAGCTGATAAAAAGGACCAAACTTACTTTTTATATAGTATTCCAAAGGAAGTTTTACCACATATTCTTTATCCATTAGAAAGCTTTAAAGAAAAGGAAAATATTAGAAAAATAGCAGAACTTCATCACTTAAAAGTAGCACATAAAAAAGACAGCCAAGAAGTATGCTTCATTCCAGATAACAATTATGTAGGATTTCTTAAAAAACATAGTAAAGGAGAAGCAAAAAAAGGAAAAATTGTACTAAAAGATGGTACAATATTAGGAACACATGAAGGGTTAATTCACTATACAATAGGGCAAAGAAAAGGGCTAGGAGTAAGCTATAAAACGCCGCTATATGTCATTGAATTAAATCAAAAAACAAATGAAGTAGTTGTGGGAGAAGAAAAAGAATTATATAAAAAAGAATTACAAGCAACAGAATGTAATTTCTTATTAGAGTTAGATTTAAGCAAACCAATAACTGTAATGGCAAAAGTAAGATATCGTGCAAAAGCAGCAAAAGCAACACTAACTATGGAAAATAACATTGCAAATGTTACTTTTGAAGAACCTCAAAGAGCCATTACAAAAGGGCAATCTGTAGTATTTTATATCGGAGATATTGTTCTTGGTGGTGGAAAAATAATATAATTTAAGCTTTTTAAAGTAATCGTGCTATTATATTTTATTTTGTTTCGTTCGTCCCAACTTCCTATCGTCTATAAAGCCATTTTTGTTAACACTAAAAATGACTTAACAGACGATAAGTCGCTGGTCCCCACACAAGCTCACTCACAAAATAAAATATAATAGCACGATACTTTTTAATTTAAACAGAAACAGAACAAATTTTTGCAAAATCTATTGACAAGCCTTTTTACTTATGCTAAAATTGCTTTATCAAATTCAAGGAAGAGGTGATTGTATGGAGGAAAAAAATCCTTTGACAAATGACCAAATCGGAGAAATAAATGTACTCTTAAATGAACTAAAAGAAGAACAAAGTAATTTGTCAGAACAAACACAAAAGAATTTTAAAGTAATTATGCAAAAACTAATGAAAATGCAAGAGTATAACGAAATAAGTGATATGACGAATCAAGTATTTGAAATGAGGCTTTCAAACATTGAAGATTTCTTATTTCGTTTAGAAGGGTACATACGAAGCCAAAAGTGAATATATCATTTTGGAAGAAATTTTTAGTATATAAAAAACAAAGCAAAAGTAGTACGTTGTGTGCTACTTTTTTTTTACTTTGCAAAACAAGCAATTTAAAAAATAAATAACGAAAATGTGTCTCAAAGGCAGTTAATTGTCATTTGAGACACATTTTTTCATACATATAAATAAGGCATTAAAAAAATAAAAGAATTACAAAATAAACACAAACAAAATAACATAAAATTACTTGAAATAAAAATTAAACAAATGTTAATATAAGAAAAAATAAAAAGTGAAACAAAGGAGGAAATAGTTATGCAAAAAACAAAAGGAAAAGCAAATAAGGGAATTACCTTAATAGCCCTTGTAATAACAATCATCATACTCATCATTTTAGCTGGGGTGAGTATAAACTTAGTGCTAGGAGAAAATGGAATATTATCAAAAGCACAAACAGCTAAAAAAGAAATCGAAGAAGGAGAAAAAGAAGAACAAGTAATACTAGCACAAGCGGAAGCAAATATGAATGATAAAGAAACAGAATATGCAGGAATAAAAATACCAGCAGGAATGGCACCAACAAGAGCAAAAGGAGAAAATACAGTTAAAGAAGGACTAGTAGCAGTAGATAAAAATGGAAATGAGTGGGTATGGATAGAAGTACCAAAGTCAAAAATGCCAGCAAATTTAACGTTTTCAAATAAAGAAGATTATAATACTTTAACAACTGCATTAAAGGAATATGCAAATCCATATTGTACCCAAGGAAATTCGTCACCGAATTATGAGTGGAAAGATGAATTTAAAGATGATGCAGTTGTGCAAAATGCAACAGGATTAACGAGCGAGCAATATGAAGAACTAAAAGAAAAAATGTTAAGAAGTGTATATGAAAACGGAGGATTTTGGATAGGAAGATATGAAGCGGGAATAGAAGGGAGTACAGGAACAGATGAAGGAAGTTTAGCGAAAGCAAGATTAAAGTATGCTAGTATTGATAGTAATTCTCCAAAAGCAATATGTCAAAAAGATGCCATACCATATAACTTTATAAGATGTAGAGAGGCAGAAAAACTTGCAAGTGCAATGTCGCCAGATGAAAGTAAAACAAGCAGTTTAATGTTTGGAATCCAATGGGATTTAGTATGTAAGTTTTTGGAAGAAAAAAGTGATTTAGAATCAGAAGATATAAATAAAGATAGTAAAGATTGGGGAAATTTTAAGAATGTAAGTTTAACAATAACAAGTAATAAGGCAAAAGTTTATATTACTAATAATATATGGAGTAGCATTACAGGAAATAAGCTAGGTGAAAAATTATTATCAACAGGAGCATCAGAGCAAACAAAGAAATTAAATATATACGATTTTGCAGGAAATGGATGGGAGTGGACATTAGAACATGCAACTATAAAAGAGGGAGTTACGGATAGCGAAAAATCTTGTTGTGTTAGAGGAGGTAATTATACTCATACTAGTAATGATTCAATGGCCGTTTCTCGAGCTCGGTTATACGGATTCTAATGCTTACTATGATATTGTTTTCCGACCAACTTTGTATTAAAATTATAAAAAGTCATATTAAAGCACTTTAACAATAGTATCAAAAATACTAAAGTTAGAGTGCTTTTTGATATGGGAAAAAACATAAAAATATTTTTACAAAAAAAAATGAAAAAAAACTTGACAATTGAATAAACATTCAACTATAATAAAGATACAGTTGAATAACAATTCAATTATTAGAAAGGGAAAAGTAATGGGAAGAAATGAATTTATATGTGATTGCAATATTATACATGAAGATATTGTAAAGAAAACTATAAAAGCTATGCCAGATGCAGATGTATTCAATAAATTAGCAGAATTTTTTAATATATTAGGAGATACCACAAGAACAAAAATTCTTTTTGCACTTGATCAAAACGAAATGTGCGTCTGTGATATTGCAAATGTATTAAGCATGAGCAAATCCTCCATATCACATCAATTAGGAACATTAAGAAGAAGTGGAATAGTAAAATGTAGAAAACAAGGAAAAGAAGTTTATTATATGTTAGACGATGACCATGTAAAGCAATTATTTGAAGTAGGAATCGAACACATAGAACACAAACAATAATATAAACAAACATTTACAAAATTTATATTTTTAAAACTTAAAAATAAATATATATAGATAAAGAAATCTTAAAATTGATACAGGAGGAAAAAAACATGAAAAAAGATGCAATAAAAATATTAATTGCTTTTATATTATTTTTTATAGCTATATTTGTACCATTTCAATATAAGTGGATAAACATAGCATTATATATTATCAGCTATCTAATTGTAGGACTAGAAATTATCAAAGAAGCTATTGAAAATATTATTCACGGAGAATTATTTGATGAAAATTTTTTAATGGCTATTGCTACCATTGGTGCATTTGCACTTGGTGAATTTCCAGAAGCAGTTGCTGTTATGCTATTTTATCAAATAGGAGAACTATTCCAAAATTATGCGGTAGATAAATCAAAAAAATCAATTGCAAGTCTTATGGAAATAAGACCAGACTATGCTTTCGTAAAGCGCAATGAAGAAATTTTAAAAGTCAATCCAGAAGAAGTAAAAATAGGAGAAACAATCATTGTAAAGCCAGGAGAAAAAATACCTTTAGATGGAAAAGTAGTAGAAGGAAATTCTATGCTAGATACATCTAGCATTACAGGAGAATCTTTGCCACGAAAAGTAAAGATAGGAGAAGAAGTCATTAGTGGCTGTGTAAATCAAAACAGTGTGCTTACTATTCAAGTAACAAAGCCATTTGGAGAATCTACTGTAAATAAAATATTAGACTTAGTAGAAAATGCAAGCAGCAAAAAAGCAAAATCAGAAAACTTTATTCATACATTTGCAAAATATTACACACCAATCGTCGTAGTAATTGCTATTTTGCTTACTATTTTACCACCAATTTTTATGCCAAATGCAAGTTTAATAGATTGGCTATATAGAGGCTTAACCTTTTTAGTTGTTTCTTGTCCTTGCGCATTAGTAATTTCTATTCCACTAGGTTTCTTTGGTGGAATAGGAGGTGCTTCAAAAAAAGGAATCTTAATAAAAGGTGGAAACTATCTAGAAGCACTATCAAATGCAGAAATAGCAGTATTTGACAAAACAGGAACGTTAACAAAAGGAACATTTGAAGTACAAAAAATAGAGCCAATAAATATAGAAAAAGAAGAATTTATAAAATTAGTAGCTTATGCAGAACATTATTCAAATCACCCAATTGCAAACTCTGTAAAAAAAGCATATACAGAAAAAATAGAAGAAGACCTAATTCGTAAAACAGAAGAACTATCTGGCTTGGGAATAGAAGCAACTATTGAAGAAAAGCATGTTTTAGTAGGAAATGAAAAACTAATGAAAGAAAAGCAAATTGCATATAACAAATGTGAAGAAATAGGAACTATTTTATATGTAGCAATCAACGAAAAATATGCAGGTTATATAGTAATTTCCGATACCATTAAAGAAGATTCAAAAATAGCAATCCAAAAGCTAAAAGAAAATAAAATAAAACAAACAATTTTATTAACAGGAGATAAAAAAGAGGTAGCAGAACAAGTTGCAAAAACGTTGCAAATAGACAAAGTATATAGTGAATTATTACCAAATGAAAAAGCAGAAAAACTAGAAGAAATCAAAAAACAAAGCAAAGGAAAAGTAATATTTGTAGGTGATGGCATTAATGATGCTCCTGTTCTAGCACTTGCAGATATAGGAATTGCTATGGGAGCTTTAGGTTCAGATGCAGCTATAGAAGCTTCTGATATCGTCATTATGACAGACGAACCTTCTAAAGTAGCTAAAGCTATGAATATTTCAAAAAAGACTATGAAAATTGTAAGGCAAAATATTATTTTTGCAATTAGTGTGAAAATAGCTGTACTAATTTTAAGTGCATTAGGAATATCAACTATGTGGGAAGCGGTTTTTGCAGATGTAGGAGTTTCTTTCCTTGCAGTTTTAAATGCACTAAGAATGTTAAAAGCATAAAAAATAAAGACATAAAAAATGTCTTTATTTTTATTTTCACGTATGATATAATGGCAAAAAACATAAGAAATATGGAAGGAACGATAAGAAAATATGAAGCACAATTTTAAATTCTATTTTGCATTCTATTTAGCAAAATTATCTATAATATCCTTAAAAATAATAGGAAGAGATGCCTCACAATTTCCGGGGAAATTAGCAATTACATTATGTCCTAATTTCTTAGAGCAAATAGGAAAGCCAAAAACCATCATTGCTGTTACAGGCACAAATGGAAAAACTACAGTATGTAATATGATAGAAGATTGCTTGCGTGAAAATAGCTATGAGTTTATAGATAACCAACTTGGCTCAAACACCAATTCTGGTATTGCTTCTACTTTCATAAAAGGAGCAAAATTATCAGGCAAACAGAAAAAAGACTTGGCAGTTTTTGAAATAGATGAAAGAAGTGCAATTCGAGTTTATCCTTACGTAAAGCCAACATATTTAATATGCACAAATTTATTTCGAGATTCTTTAATGAGAAATGCGCACACGGAATTTATTTCAAACATGTTAAGCACTAATATTCCAAAAGAAACAAAACTAATACTAAATGGAGACGATTTAATAGTTAGTAACTTAAGTCCAGAAAACAAACGTGTTTACTTTGGAATCAGCCGTTTAGAAACAGATACAGATACTTGTGAAAACATAGCAAGAGACATTATTGTATGTCCAAAATGCGATAGCAAATTAGAATATGACTTTGTAAGATATAATCACATTGGACGAGCCCATTGTAGTAAATGTGATTTTGCTTCACCAAAAATTGACTATGAAGCAACTAGCATCGATTTTGAAAATAAAACAATGACTATTAAGCACGAAAACGAAGAAGAACAATATGACTTAATAAGCAACAATATAATAAATATTTATAATATGCTTGCAACAATTACTTTAATGAAAGAATTAGGTTTAACAAAAGAGCAAATTAATCCAGTGCTAAGTAAACAAAAAATTGTAGATACAAGATATAGCAAAGAAATTGTAGGAGATATAGAACTTATTACTCAACTTTCCAAAGGAATGAATCCAATAGCATGTTCTAGAGCCTTTGACTATGTACGAAAAGAAACAGGAAACAAAGCAGTATTTGTGTTATTAGACGACTTGCACGAAGCAGCAAATGGTTCAGAAAACATTGCTTGGCACTATGACACAGACTTTGAATTTTTAAAAGACGATTCCATCAAACAAATATTAACAGCAGGAGCAAGATATTTAGACACAAAAGTAAGGCTTCAAATGGCAGACATACCAATGGAAAAAGTAATTTGCCAAAGAGACGAAATAGCATTAGTAGAAAAACTTAATTTAGAAGGAATTGATAAAATCTTTATTTTACATGATTTATATTCAATGGATTTAAAAAATGAAATAAAAGAAAAAGTAAAAAAGAAAATACAAGAAGAGATAGAACAAAAATTAGAAGAAAAGCGAGAAGAAAAACAAAAAGAAAAAGGAGATTGCTAAATGGAAGAAAACTTAAAAATTGAAATCTTATTTCCAGAGTTTTGTAATTTATATGGTGACATTAGCAATATGAAATATTTAAAAAAATGCTTGCCAAAAGCAAGCTTCATAGAAACAGCCTTTGATGAGGAGCCACATTTTGTAAAAGAAGATGTTAATTTCATTTATTTGGGGCCTATGACAGAAAGTAGGCAAGAAAAAGTAATAAAAAAATTAACACCATATAAAGAAAGAATAAATCAACTAATAAATGAAAATGTTATATTTTTAATAACAGGAAATGCCATCGAAATATTTGGAAAATATATAGAAAATGAAGATGGAAGCAAAGTAGAAGCATTAGGAATTTTTAATATCTATGCAAAAAGAGATATGCTACACAGGCATAATAGCATTTTTATTGGAGAGTGGGAAGAAACACAAATTGTTGGTTTTAAAAGCCAATTTACTTTTAGCTATGGAGAAAATGAGAACTGTTATTTTGCAAAAGTAGAAAAAGGAGTTGGACTAAACAAAGAATCTATCTTAGAAGGTATTCAAAAAAATAATTTTATTGCTACGTATTTAATTGGACCAATTTTAATATTAAACCCTTACTTTACAAAAAAAATAATTAAAAAAATGGGAATAGAAGAACCAAAAATTGCATTTAAAGAGGATGTTATCAAGGCATACAAGCAAAGATTAAAAGAATTTCAAAATTTATAGATGTTAATATTACAAAAATATTACAAAAAAGTTGCAATTTTGTTACAAATATGCTATAATCATAGTATACTCTAAAGAGAAGGTGAAAAAAATGGAACTAATGATAATTGTATATTTTTTAGTATTTATCATATTTGCATTAATTATTTATGCAATTATGCAATTAAAATTAGCGGGAATGAAAATAAAAGACTTTTGGAGTTTTATAGAAGCAAACCAAATGCTAGATAAATTATATGCATTTTCGAAAAAATATGAAAAAATGAGTGTGCAAGAACAAATTATTTTCTTAATGGAAGCAGAAAAGGTATTTAATGCTTTCGATAAAGTTCCTAAAATGATTTGGGAAGAAGAATATGACAAATATACAGATGTTTTAGATACTTATAAGAATATAAAAGTATTAAGATGGGTATCAAATTAATAAGTTTTAACATAAAAAATTCTAATATAAATAAATTGCTCTAGAAAAATATGGTTCTAGAGTAATTTATTTCAAATAAAAGAATAATAGGGGGATTTTTATGAACCAAGAAGAAAAAGAATTGCTCCAAGAGATATTAGCTACAGAAGACCAACAATTGATAGTAGATGCCATAAAAATAGTAGAAGAAGCAAATGTACCAAATAAAGAAAAAGCTTTAACATATTTACGAAAATATTTAGTCACTATTAATAAACAAAACTATCCTATAGATGTAGCCAAGAGACAAGAAGAAAGACAACAATATATACAAAGTTTTAGTAATGCATTGAAGAAAGAGAGAGAAGAAAAAGAAGAAAAGAAAAGAATAGAAGAAGCAGAAAAGGAAGAACAAAGAAAACAAAAAGAGATAGAAAATCAAAAATATAGAATGCAAATGCAAAAAGTAGCACAAGCCTATGGAAAACAAATAGTATCTAAAGAAGGGTCAAAACAGAAAGAAGAAAATAAAAATAGAATATTACAAAAACTGCAAGAAGTATTTTCAGAATTAGGAGTAATGTTAAATAGAGAAGACCAACTTCATAAAAAATTTATGGAAAGTTTACAATTAGATAATGATACGTCAGAAACGTTAATAAAAGATACAAATGATGGTGAACAAAAAGCAAAACAACAAGAAAAGCATATAGATAAAGGAGAAAGAGAGGAAGAAAGGTAGTAAAGAAATTTTACTACCTTTTCTCTTTGCACTAATAGAATATTATTCCTAAAAAATAATATAATAATAAAAAATAAAAAGGGAGAAAAAAGCAATATGAAAATAAGATATTTTGACCATGCTGCGACCACAAACGTAAAAGAAGAAGTATTAAAAGAAATGTTACCTTATTTTTCTATCGAATATGGAAATGCTTCTTCGCTTTATAGCTTAGGAAGAACATCAAAAAGAGCAATAGAAGAATCAAGAAAAAGAGTAGCAAAAGCAATTAATGCAAAGCCAAAAGAAATCTATTTTACTTCTTGTGGAAGCGAAGCAGACAATTTAGCCTTAAAAGGAATTGCTTATCAATATAAAAATAAAGGAAAACACATTATTACTAGCAAAATAGAACATCCTGCTATTTTAGAGACTTGTAAGACGTTAGAAAAACAAGGATATGAAATTACTTATTTAAATGTAGATGAAAATGGTTTTATTTCACTTTCGGAACTAGAATTTAGTATAAGACCAGATACCATTTTAATTAGCATTATGTTTGCAAACAATGAAATAGGAACTATTCAGCCAATTGAGCAAATAGGACAAATCGCAAAGAAGCATAATGTTTTGTTTCATACAGATAGCGTGCAAGCAGTAGGAAATGTAAAAATAGATGTAGAAGCAATGAACATTGACTTATTATCTATGTCTGCTCATAAATTCTACGGTCCAAAAGGAGTAGGAGCATTATATGTAAGAGAAGGAGTAGAATTTGAAAGAATCCAAGATGGAGGGCATCAGGAAAAAAATAAAAGAGCAGGAACAGAAAATGTCGCAGGAATTGTAGGCTTAGGAAAGGCCATAGAACTTGCAAATGAAAATGTAGAAAAATATGAAAAAAAACTAACCGAGTTAAGAAACTATTACTTTTCACAAATAGAAGAAAAAATATCAAACTATAAAATCAATGGTGATAAAGAAAAAAGACTGCCAGGAAATGCCAATATATCTTTTGAAGGAATACATGGAGAAGAATTACTATTAAAATTAGACCAAAAAGGAATCTGTGCATCAGCAGGAAGTGCGTGTAGTTCAGGAACACCGAGTCCTTCTCACGTATTACTTGCAATTGGCTTAAAACCAGAGCTAGCTTATGGCTCTTTAAGAATTACATTAGGAGAAGAAAACACAAAAGAAGATATAGACTTTCTAGTAGAGCAATTAGCAGAAATCATACCAAAATTGAGAAAGTGAACAGGAGGGACGCCCCTTTTCGTTCCAAAATGGAACGCTGGGGACACCCCTTCTTTTTTATATAGTAGGAAAGGCTCTTTTATTTGATTAAAAAAGTATAAAAAGAAAGAAAAAAAGCATACTAAAGAAAAAAAGGAAATGAAAGACAATATGGAAAAAATAAAAAAAGTGGTTATGGGCTTGATTGCAGGAGTTATTTGTGGTTTATTTGCTTCTGGCGGAGGACTTATTTTAGTTCCCGCTTTTCTTTATTTGCTAAAAGTAGAAGACAAAAAGGCAAGAGGAACAGCAGTATGCTGTATTTTGCCAATGGTGGTAACAAGCAGTATTTTTTACTATAAAGAAAATTATATTGATTGGAATATTGGAATTCGTTGTGCTATTGGTGGAATTATAGGTGGAATAGTAGGCGCAAAGCTACTAAAAAAAATTCCGACTATATATGTGCGCATTTTATTTAGTTTATTTTTATTTTTTGTGTCTATAAAGATGCTTTTTTAAAGCCTATACAAAAAAATGCATGAAATACAAAAAAAGAAGAATACTAGAAAGAAGCAGATATATAGAAAAAATTAAATGATATTAGAGGTTTATAGGTAAAACCTTAAAAACCTAAATATAAAATAAAAGGAAAATAAATCCAAAAATGTTAGAAATTATCTTTGGCATAATTGCAGGAATAGTAACAGGATTAGGAATGGGTGGAGGAACTATTTTAATTTTATTTCTTTCCTTATTTTTAGGACTAGACCAACACATAGCACAAGCCACTAACTTAGTATTCTTTATTCCAACTTCTTTAGCTGCCATTTTCACCAACATCAAACAAAAAAATATAGACGCAAAACTTGCTCTTAGTATTTCATTTTATGGAATTATTGGAGCGTGTTTAGGCGCAATTATTGCAAAAAATATTAGTTCCGAGAATTTAAAAAAGTACTTTGCAATTTTTATTTTACTAATTGCAATACATGAAGTATATGAATTATATAAAGAGTATAAAACAAAAAGAAAAAACGCATAATAAGAATAAGAAATTAAGAAAAGGAGGAAAGAAATGGATATGAAATTTATTAAAGGTATGATTATGGGTGGAATTGTTTCTGCAGGTGCAATGATGATGTATAAAGAAATGACAGGAAGTAGCAAGAAGCAAATGATAAAAAAAGGAAAACAATTTGCTAAAAAAATGGGCATACTATAAAAAATACCATTGGGGACGTTTCCTTTTGGTATATCTGTCCCTTTTGGTACTTTTATCATGATATTATAAATACCATTAGGGACAGATATACCAAAAGGAAACGTCCCCAATGGTAACTATATTTTATTCACAGTCTTCACAATTTTTTTCACAAGGCTTCTCACAAGGTTTTTCAGATGGTTTGCATCCTTTGAAATCATGTTTACAATCTAATTTAACGCCTTTTAAGCATTTTCCTTCGTGTTTGCATTCTGTACAAATCTTACAATGTTTTACGTTATCTACCCAAATTTCGATAGCATAACATTTGTTAGAGCATAAAGGTCCAAAAACAAAATCTCCATCTTTATCAGTAAAAGTATGAGATACTGGTCTTCTTTCTTCTTTGCCACAGTCATATACAACCTCAATTAGTTTTACAACAGCATCTGCTACTGGATCTCCATAGCAGTCCTTAATTACACCATAAATAACATTTCTGTTATCTTCAGGTAAACGGATATCAAGGTCAAATTGTTTGCCAGAAGCAATTACTCCGTCAACGTCTACGACAGGACATATATTTTTATCGTATTCCATAATTTTAATCATCCCTTCTAAATTTTATTGATTTAGCATATAGCTTATTATATAATATGAAACAAGAATACAAAAAGTGTCTTATTTTGTAGAAATAAAAAATAATGTATAATGAAACAAGCATCACAATAAAAATGTCTCTTTAGAAAACGTCCCCAAAGAGACATTAAAAAGGAGGAAATATGGCAGATACAAGACCAATAGGCATGTTCGACTCAGGAGTCGGAGGACTTACCGTTTTAAAAGAATTTAGAAAGCAGAATCCACAAGAGAATATTATATATTTAGGCGACACCAAAAGTTTCCCTTATGGAAGTAAATCGAAAGAAAGCATTATAGAGCTTACGAAAAAAGGGATTGATTTTTTACTAGAAAAAAATGTAAAAGCAATTGTAATTGCCTGTGGAACAGCAACTTCACAAGCGTTAGAAGAAGTGCAAAAACAATATAAAATACCAATTATCGGAATTATTGATTCTACCGTGCAATATATAAAGGAACAAACAAAATTAAGAAAAGTAGGAATTATTGCTACAACAGGTACCATTCGTAGTAAAGGTTGGCAAAATAAAATACATAGTCAAATACCAGATGCAGTTCTTTCTTATAAGGCATGTCCACTTTTAGCACCAATGGCAGAAGAAGGTTGGACAGAAAATGAAATTGCTAAACTAACAATTCAAGAATATTTGAAAGGTTTTTATGATATTGATTGCTTAATTTTAGGATGTACACATTATCCTTTATTTAAAAAGTGCATTCAAGAAGAATTAGGAAAAAAGGTAGAAATTATTAACACAGGTGAGAAGTTAGCAAAAGATATGCAAAAGATTTTAATTAACGAGCAAAAACAAAATGAAAGCACAGAGGAAGGAAACTTCGAAATATATTTAACAGATACAGAGACTAATTTCTTACGTGTTGCAAGCAAATTATTAAAAGATACCGAAATAAAAGAAAAAATAAAAAAAGCAGATGTGGAATAAAATTAAAACCCCACCATATATATAATAAAAAACGGAAAGGGGTTAAGTATGAAAAGAATAAAAATAATTTCATTTATTTTAATCATGTTACTAATGATAAGCATCGGTGCAACATCTTTTGCAGCAATAGACCAAACAATTTACTTTGATGTTCAGTATGATGGAGAAATAAATTTAAATGAAGAAAAAATATCTGTTACAACATTAGGAGGAAAGGCAACACCTCAGCATACAAATGTAAGAATCAAAGTAGATGTAGAAGGCCCAGCTATTCCAAAATTACTTGCTACAGATTCAACAGGAAAAGAATATGATATTGCACAAATTGGTTATTGGGGACCAGAACAAGGTTTTCCAATTCAAGGAGACTTTCACAATGAAACCATGGTAAGGTCAACTTACCCAGTAGCAGGTACTTATAAAATAACGTTAAGCTTACTAGATGTAGGAAATAATAATGATTTACTAGCACAAAGAGAGTTTACCTTTGAAGTAAAAGGGGAAGAAGTAAAAGAAGAACCAATTGCAAATGCAGTTGTAGATGAACCAACTACAGAACTTCCAAAAACGGGAACTTCTTTATTAGAAATAGCTATCTATGCAATTATTTTAGTTGCTATTGTATATGCTGTATACCAAATAAGACAAAGAAGAAAATAAAAGAAAAACGAAGGGAGAAAAATCCTGTACTATATAAAAAACAAAAGAGCGACTTACGTGTAAAGTCGCTTTTAAAATGTAAAAAATAATTTAGAGAAAGGAATCGATTTTAAGATAAAATTGAAAGCAAAAATTATAAAAATAAAAAAGCCACTCATTTTTTCTTCTCTTTTATTTCTTCTCTTTTTAGGAGGTATCTTTACTATTTGCATGGACCAAGTAGATAATCTCTCTTTTGAGACAAAACAAGTGAGCAGTAAAGTAAAAATAAAAAAGGAAAATACAATAGTAGAACCAAAAGTAATGGAGGATAATATTGCCCTTAACTTAATAGAATATGAAAATTTTCCAAGAGAATATCGAGGTTACAAAGTAGTAGGTAAAATTACGATACCAAAATTAGAAATTGAAAAATATATTATAGAAGAAACCACAGAAGAAAGCTTGAAAGCTTCTGTTACCAAAACATCTGGACCAAAGGTAAATGAAATTGGAAACTTCTGCATTTCTGGACACAATTATAACCAAACTTTTGGAAGAATTAAAGAATTAGAGGTAGGAGACAAAATTATTATGACAGATACTTACAATAGAGAAATTACTTATGAAGTTTATGATACGTATAAAGTAAGCCCTACCGATACATCTTGTTTAAGCCAAGAAACAGACGGAGAAAGGGAGGTAACACTTATTACTTGCACTTTAGGTGCAATAAAAAGAAACATTGTAAAAGCCATTGAGGTATATGATTAAAAAGATGCATAAACCTTCTACTATATAAATAAGCCTACCGAACTACGATAGGCTTATAATTTTACTTTGAATTATAAATGCTTTTTTGAATTTCTGCCATACATTCATTAGCAATACTTGCAACCGATGACCAAGAGGCAACCTGTTGAGATAATGGTTTTACCATATTATATAAATCAGAGATTGTCTGCAAGGCTTCACTTTTGCTTGAACAGAATGTATTTAGTTGTTTTTGAAAATGTTGTGCAATTTCATCAGAAGAATCAATATATGAAAATTGCTTATCTACCTCCTGTTTAAAAGCATTCTGTGAAAAATTTTTTCCTTCTACAAAAATTTTGAGATTATCTAAAATATTAGATAACTTTGTAAAAGGATCATTGCTTTGTTTGTTTGGATTGTTTATAGCATTTAAAATCTGTTGTTGGTAGTTTTCAAATCTTTTGATATCCATAGGATGCCCTCCAAAAATATTAATTTTTTGTTGCTAAATGAAAAAACTACTTTAAATATAAATAAATTATAACACAAAATTGATTTTTTGTAAAATTGGTTTGAAATTTGATAGTGTAAAATAGTTTCGGAATGCAAAAAAAGAAAACCTTTGATATAATGTTTTAAATAAAAAATATAACAA